>JAISCU010000239.1 GCA_031265345.1 Bifidobacteriaceae bacterium | reverse complement strand
CGGAGCTGACAAGGCTGCTCGCCAGGCTGGACCGGCAGGGCCGCAAGTACTCCCAACCGGTGCAGAGGTACAAGGGCCTGGGCGAGATGGACGCCGACCAACTGGCCGAGACCACCATGGACCCGCGCGGCCGGACGCTGCGGCGCGTGACCATGCGGGACGCGGCCGCCGCCGAGGCGACGTTCGAGTTGCTGATGGGATCGGAGGTGGGGCCCAGGCGCGATTTCCTGATCGAAGGCGCGAGCGGACTGGACCGCGAACTGATCGACGCCTGAACCGACGGCCCGGCTCCTGAGTGGGCGGTGCCCGCGCCTGGGCCGACAGGCGCCATCCGCGGCTCGGGCGATGGGCGCGCCTGGGCCGACAGGCCTGCGCCCACAGGCATGCACACACCGGCCCCTGCGGGCCTGAGACCAAAGTCCGTGGGTCAACCCCGCAGACGCGCCCGATCCGGTTCGCCAAGGCGATTGAGCAGCCGATATGGTGGGGGGGTGGAAATACCGCCGCACCATCCGTCAGGCATTCCGATCGCGGAGCGGGTGCGTGCGCCGATAGATGTCTCGACCCCCTCTCCGCGCCACCAACTGCTCTGGCGCCCGCTGCGGATCGCCGACGAGGCCCAATTGGTGCCGTTGCTGAACGCGCAAGAGGACATGCCGGAATCGGCGGTGGATCAGAATCTTCCGATCATGGTGGCGTTGGAGCAGATGGCGTCCGGCGCTGGATCGGCGACGTTGGGCGGCTTCGACCGCGCGGGAGTGCTGAGGGTGGCGGCGTTCTTGTACCTGTGGCCGGAGACGAACGCGGTGGTGATCACCGGCGTGGTCGACCCGGCCTGGTCGGGTCGGGGGATCGGCGGCTCGTTGATGGCCTGGCAGGAGGGCCGGGGGCGGCAGATGCTGGCCGGGCTGCCCGGCGACGGCACCGCTCGGATGCTGGCGTACGTGGCCGAATCGGCCGCCAATCGGCGCCGGTTGTTCATGGCGGCGGGCTTCTCGCCAGTGCGGTCGCTCTATCGGTTGCGGCGCGACCTCGAGGCCCCGATTCGTTGCGGCGAACTGCCGAACGGCCTGCGCTGGAGGGCGCTGGAGCGCGTCGATCCGGAGTTGGTCCGCCAGGTCCACAACAACGCCACCGAGAGCGCTTGGGCGCCTGGGCCGGTCTTCCCCGAATTGTGGCAACGCCGCTGGCAGGAGTACCTGCCGGAGCTCAGTTGCGTGGCTTACGATCCGGCCGAGGAGCGCGTCGCGGGCTATGTCCTGTCGTTGATCGAGCGCCCCGCGTCGACCATGGCGCCGCGTTCGCAGGCGGCCATCCACCGGTTCGCCGTCGCGCCGGGCTACCGCCAACGGGGGATCGGCCGGGCGTTGCTGGGGCGGGCTTTGCTGCAATTCGCCGACGAGGGCCGCCGCTTCGCCACCGTGGTGGTCGATCCGGCGATGCCGCATTCCGGTCTGGCCATGTTCGAGGACTTCGGCTTCACCCCGGCCGGGCGCACCATTGTCTACGGGTTAGACCTTTAGGCCGCGGCGCCGCGCGGTCCCGCTGGGCCGACTTCCACCGGGCCGCCCCCGGCTACCACCCAGCTCCCACCCGTCCGCCTCGCGAAGGTCCCCAAGCCAGCGATGCGGTCGCTCGACGTCGGGGCGGAACCCGGGGAGCGGCATCGTGCAGCTCGAAACCCGACGCGGGAACCCCCGGGAAGTCCTTGCGCGGAGCCGCGCGCCGGTCGTAGCATAGTTGCGGACAATATGTGCGAATGTCCTTACATCTTGACCGCTACGCCAACCGGCGTCGCTATCCCCACCAGGCTCACGGAGGAGCTGACCCAAAATGAAAATCTCGATGAACGTCACCACGACGTTCCATGGCAACGTCGTCAACGACATAGCGGTGGCGAAGGCGGCCGGCTACGGCGGCATCGAACTGCAAAGCCCCAAACTCTACCGCTACCTCGACGCCGGGTTCCCCGCCGACTCGCTGCCAGCGCTGCTCGACGGCCTGACTGTGACCGGCCTGGGCGCCGTGCTCGACCTCGAGCGCCAAGGCCAGGACCGGGACGCCTACGTCGCGGAGGTCCGCCGGATGTGCCAAGTGGCCGATGCCGTGGGGTCGCCTTTGGTGCAGCTGTGCACCGGGCCTGTGGATTGGGAGGTGGTCAAGGACTTCAAGGCCGGGCGCCTGACGGCGGATGACCCGCGCTACCGGGGCACGCTGGGCCTGAGTGACGAGGAGGTGGTGGACGCCGCCGCCAAGAACGTCGCCCTGGCCGCGGACATAGCCGCCGACCACGGACTGGAGTTGTACCTGGAGCCGCTGGCCTGGTCGAACCTGAACCGCTGCTCGCAGTTGCTGCGCTTGGTGGACCAGGTGGGCCGTGGGAACGTCGGCATCGCCCTGGACTTCTGGCATTTCTGGACGGTGGGCGACACGCTCGAGGAAGTCGCCGCCCTGCCCAAGGAACTGATCAAGGCGGTCCACGTCTCCGACGGGCTCGACCTGGACCGCGAGCACGAGGTCCCGGACCAGTCGGTGCATCGCAACGTGGTGATCGGCGGCGGGGCCATACCGCTCCAGGAATGGGTCGACGCGACCAAGTCCACCGGCTACGACGGCTGGTGGGTCTCCGAGATGTTCTGCGACAAGGCCAACGAGCACGATTTCCTGACCGTGGCCACCACCATGCGGAACCTGCTCGCGATCCTGGTGCGCTGACCGGGCCGAGCGAACTGACCGGCCGAGCGAGCTGACCGGGGCGAGGGATCTGACCGGGGCGAGCGAGCTGAACTGCGGGGCGCCGCCGCCGGGTCGGGAGACGGCCTGGCGGCATCGTGCAAACTGATCCGAGCTTCGCCGCCGACGTGGTATATAGTTGGCCTATATACGAAGGGAGCCAGGATGATCACGGGAACGGTGTTCCGCAACAACCAGACCCAGGCGGTGCGGTTGCCGAAGGCGGTGGCCTTCCCCGACGGCGTGAGGCGGGTGTCGATCCGGGTCGAGGGTGACACGAGGATTGTCGAGCCCGTCTATCCGACGCTGCATGAGTGGTTTCAGCACCGGCGGTGCGTCGATCCGGACTTCTTGGCGGCCCGTGAGCAGGGCACCGCTGAGGACCGGGACGGGGGCGAGCTCTGGTGAGCCTCCGCTACCTGTTGGACACCAGCGTCCTGGTGGACTGGCTGCGTGGTCGCGGCGTGCCGGGGGACAACGAGTTCGACGGCGCGCCGGGCCAGGCGGCCATCTCGACCGTGACCGTGATGGAATTGGAGTACGGCTGCGAGCTGGCCCGAGACCCAGTGGCCATGCGCGCGGACGTCCGGAGTCTGATCGCGCTGATGACTGTACTCCCGTTCGATGAGGAAGCCGCTTTCCACGCGGGCCGGGTCAGGGCCGAGTTGCGCCGGGCCGGGACGCCCATCGGCCCTTATGGCACCCTCATCGCCGGGCACGCGCTGGCGCTGGATTTGACGGCGGTGACGCGCAATCCCCGCGAGTTCGAGCGGGTTCCCGGCTTGCGTGTGGAGGACTGGTCGCGCGGCGTCTGATCCTTTGGTAGGGGCTACTACTCCGCACGGTGCCGCCCGGTCGTCTCTTTGCGCCCGGTCGGGCTGTCGGTAGGTCGGTCGCGCAAGGGTGACAGCCCACCGGGCGCGGAGCGGCGGAACACGGGTTGGGGACAGGCGCCAACCGGTGTCCGGCCTGGCACGGCGCCCCGCTGGTCTGCCTGCCCCGGAACGTGGCGTCTGAGAGCCCGACTCTTGTTCTGGCGTCTCTCCCAGTCGGAGCGCTTGTCCGTAATTGGCTTGAATTGGAGCGGCGGCCGAGTTCCGGCCAGTTGTGGACATCGCTGCCCGATGCCGCCGGGTCGGCGACCGGTGTTTGCGCAGGTGGGCGGGTCGGCGGCATCGGCAGCCATTCCCACTGGTGTCCACAAACGGCTTCATTTGGGTGCCGAGTCGAGTTGCCGCTAGTTGTGGACATCGCTGCCCGATGCCGCCCGGTCGGCCACCTGTGTTTGCGCAGGTGGACGGGTCGGCGGCGCCGGCGCCCCTGTAGGTGCCTGTCCGTAATTGGCTTGAATTGGAGCGGCGGCCGAGTTCCAGCCACTCTTGGACACCGCTGCCCGATGCCGCCCGGCCAGGGGCCCGTGTTGGCGCAGGTCGCCGGGCACACGGCATCGTCGCGGCGAGGCGCGGGAACACGGGTTTGCGTCAGACGCCAACCCGTGTTCCGACGCCCAGTGTCAGCGCACTCCGAGGCCGCAGTCCGCGAGGTACTCGCGGGTGGCGATGGCGTTCTGCAGGGGGAACGACGGGTCGGCTGGGTAAAGGTCCTGCTCGCAGATGACGTAGAGGTCCTTGTCCAGTGCCGCCAGGGCGTCGATCAGCGAACGCATGTCCGGCTCGCCAGCGGGCGGCGTGACTGACGCGCCCCGCGCCACGGCCTCGCCGAAGGGCCAGTCCTCCTCGTGGGCCTGGCGGGTCAGGTCCGGGTCGAAGGCCTTGATGTGGACGTAGGTGACCCGTTCGGGATACTGGTGGATCAGGTCTATCGGGTCCCCGCCGCCGTAGACGATGTGCCCGGTGTCCAAGCACAGGTTGACGTACGCCGGGTCGGTGGCCTCGAAGATCCGGGCGATGTCCCCGGGCGTCTCGATGTGCGAGTCCCCGTGCGGGTGCAGCACCATGTTGAGGCCGTAGTCATTCTTCAAGACGCGGCCCAACCGGTCGGCGTTGTGGATGTAGAGGTCCCAGGCGGCCGGCGAGAGGACCCGCTCGTCGGTGAACTCCCAGGTCTTGTCCGAACGGAACAGTGGCGGCAGATGCACCACGTACTCGGCGCCCAGGGCCAAATGCGTCTCGCCGATGGCGCGGAAGGCGCGCTCGGTCTGGGGCCAGGCCTCGGCCTGGTGCAGGATCCCCCAACCAGTTCCGGCCACGACCCTGAAACCGTGATCGTCCATCACCCGCTTCAATTCGGCCGGGTCGGTGGGGAAGTACCCGAACGGGCCGGTCTCCATGACCTCGAAACCAGCCTGGGCCATCTCCGCGAGCGCCGTCCGCCACGGAATCTGCTTGGAGTCCTCGGGGAACCAGATCCCCCATTGATCGGGGCAGACGCCGATGGTCAAGCGGTCGTAGGGAGGCGACGGGTTGACGGATTTCCCGCTCTGCGCGGGGCGCGTCGGACGCGTCATGAGCCATCACTCCTTCCGAGGTCGGCCGGTGCCGGAGCGTCGAGAGCCACCACAGTGCGCTCGCGCGAGGACTTCCAACCCGCTTCGAGGACCCTCAGAGCGTACAACGAGTGCTCAATGTCCACGGGCAGCGGCCCCTCGCCCCGCAACGCCGGGTTGAGCAGCCGGTAGAACTCGTGCTGCGCGCCCTCGACCGCCGGAATCCGGGTCGTGGTCCCGCTGGCGTCCACGCACACCGCGTAGGGCCGCCCCATGACGCCGAAACCGGCCGAGCCCGGCATCAGACCGGCGATCAGTTGATCTTCCTGCGGGTCCTGGTCCGCCACCTGGATCGAGCCGCGGGTGCCCTGGACGGTGAAGCGGGGCAGCTCGGCCGAGATGACCACTGAACCGCGCAGATGGCCCGTCACCCCGTTGGTGTGCCGGATGGCCAGGAAGAAGTCGTCCGGCACCAGCGCGCCCGGCCGGAGGATCCCGACCTCGCCGTACACGGAATCGACCGGGCCGAACAGTTGCACCGCCTGGTCCACGATGTGCGCGCCGAGGTCGAACAGCATGCCGGGCGCCTGACCCTGGGGGAGCTTTTCGCGCCAGCCCTCCTCGACCTCCGGGCGGAAGAACTTGTAGCTCGACTCGTACCAGAGCACATCGCCAATGTCCTGGAGTTCCAGCAGCTTGCGCACGGTCAGGATCTCGGAGTCCCAGCGCCGGTTCTGGAAGACCAGGGCCGGCACCCCCGCCGCCGCGGCCGCGCTGACGAGCCGTTCCGCCTCCCCGACGGAGGAGGCGAGCGGCTTGTCCACGATCACCGGCACGCCGGCCGCCACGGCGCGCAAGCCGAGCGGGACGTGCTGATCGTTGGGCAGTGCCACCACGACGGCATCGTACTGGTCGGCCCGGGCGAACACCTCCTCGACGGTCGAGAACACCTGGGCGCCGGGGAAACGCTGGCGGGCCTTCGTGGCCACTTCCGGGCGTCCTTCGACTATGGCCGCGACCTCCAGGCCGGGCGTGGCGGCTATCAACGAGGCGTGGAAGACGCTTCCGGAGAAGCCGTATCCGAGGATCGCGATCTTGATGGTTGGTTCTGGCATGTGAGCCTCCTTGGTCTGGTTGGCTGACTATTGGTTGCTAATCGCGCCGGTCGCGCCGCTTGTAGCAGCGCCGGGCGTGAAGGCGGCGCGGAAACGGTCGAGCGCGGTGTGGGGGTCGCCCGCCGCGTAGGCCTCGAGCCCCACCCGGCCGGTGTAGCCCGCCGTGTCCAGCGCCGCCGCGACCGCCTCCCAGCGGGCCTCGCCTGTGCCGGGCTCGCATCGTCCCGGCACGTCCGCCACTTGGACCTCGCCGATCAACGGGCCCACGGCACGCATGGTCTCGATCAGGTGGCCCTCGTCCTCCTGGGCGTGGTAGAGGTCCAGCATCATTCGCAGAGCCGGGCTCCCGACCTGCGAGACCAACGGGCGGGTCGCGTCGGTGGTCGCGAACGGCGCGCCGGGATGGTCCACGCGCCGGTTCAGGTTCTCCAGGCAATAGGTCACGCCCTCGCGTTCGCCCAGTTCAGCGAGGCGGCCGAGCGTCTCGACGGCGGCCAGCCACATCTGCGGCGTGTCCTGATGCCGGGGTGTCAGGACCGCGCCACCCTCGCCCAGCTCGCCGCCGTGGATCACGAGCGTGGCGCAGCCCAGCCGGTGCGCCAGCGGTATGAGTTCCCGCGCGGTGGCGACCATCCGATCGCCTTCCTCGGGGGTGGCCAGCCCGCCGTGGACGTAGCCCTGCATAGACACAATGGGAATACCCAGGCGCACGATGCCGTCGGGTTGGCATTCCCAGGGCCGCCAGGCCTCGACTCCGAAGCCCGCGTCATGGATCGCCGCGATCCTGTCGAGGTAGGGGAGGGACGTGAAGATCATGTCGGCGCAGGCTGAGAGTTGGAACATGGTGGCCTCCTTCAGTGCTTGACCCGGGCGCGGGCCTCGCGTTCGATGGCTTCGAGGGACTTGCCGCGCGTCTCGGGGACGACGAACAGGACGAACAGGAAGGCGAAGACGTTGATGATGGCGAAGGCCATGAACGTCCAGCGGCCGCCGATGGCGTTGAGCGCTGGCAGGAAGCCCAGAGAGATGAGGAAGTTGGAGGTCCACAGGCAGAAGGTGGCGATCCCCATGCCCTGACCGCGCAGGTGGCCGGGGAAGACCTCGGCCACCACCGCCCAAGTGGTGGCGGAGATGAACCCCTGGTTGAGGACCAGGTAGACAGCCATGATGCCGAGGAACACCCAAGCCGGCCCGCGCGGGCCGCCCTCCTGGATGAATCCGAAGGCGATCCCCATCGCGGCCATCGTGACGGCCACCCCGGCGGTCCCGATCCCAAGGAGGCGGCGGCGCGGGAAGTGGTCGATTATGCCGACTCCGACGGTCATCGACGCGAGCATCGACACGGCGGTGATCGGTATCGCGATATTGAGGGCGGCCTGGTCGGAGAAGCCGATGGTGCGGAACAGGATCGGCGCGAAATACATGATCGTGTTGATCCCACCGAGTTGGTTGATCAGGGCGACGCAGATACCGACCAGCAAGATCCGGCGAAGCCACTTGACCTTGAAGAAGTCCGCGACCCGCGCCCGGTTCCCGCTCTCCGCCTTCGCGAGCTCGTCCAACTCGTACATCGTCTCCTGGACCTCGTCCGGCTCGCGGGTTCGCAGGAGCACGTCGCGGGCCTGCTTGACGCGTCCGTGCCGCATGTACCAGTTGGGCGTGTCGGTGATGAAGAACAGCCCAATGCCCAACAGCACTGCTGGCACCACGGCCAGGACCAGCATGAGCCGCCAGGAATGGGTGAAGCCGACGGCCGCGTTGACGCTGATGGCGAGCATCTGACCAACGTTGATCATGACCGTGTTGGTGCCCATGACGCGGCCGCGGACCTTCTTCGGTGCGATCTCGCCCAGGAAGACCGGCACGACGGTCGAGGTCACTCCGAGCCCCAGCCCCAGCACGACCCGCGAGGAACAGATCACGGCGTAGTTCGGGGCGATGGCGCTGCCGAGCGCGCCCAGCAGGAACAGGCCGCCACCGATCTGCAGCAGGACCTTGCGGCCCCACCGGTCGGCCAGGTGCCCTCCCACGAGGGACATGACGGCGGCGCCTGGCAGCATCAGCGAGGTCACCAGCCCCTGCTGGAACGAGGTCAGGCCACCGGGGTTGAAGCCGGCGTCGACGCTGAGGTACAGCAGCGCGCCGGAGATGACGCCGGTGTCGTAGCCGAACAGCAGACCGGCGAAGGCGCCGAAGACGGAGATCACAATGAGGGCACGGCGGCGCGTGCGCGCGACGGTACGGTCAGCCGGGTCCGGCGTTTCGGGTTCGGGTTCGGGCTCGGATGGGGATGATTGAGTTGGCATGTTGAGGGACTCCTTTGTCGACGGGCCGCCGAGTGCGGCGCCGGGGGATTGTCGGTTTGGTCGGTCTGAGGGATTGGCCGGGCTGGGGCTGGCGGAGATTTCGCGGGGCTGGTTCTAGACGATGGTCGCGATGGCGGCCGCGACCAGCGCATGGTCGTGGATCGAGGGGAGGCCGGAGACCGCCGCTACCCCTACGCCGATGCCGCTCGGCAGCTGGAGAGGCAGCGCGCCTCCGTGCGCGGCGTAGTCCGCCACGGGCAGGCGGGCGGCCGTGTCGAAACCGCCGTGGTCGCGGTCGAACAGAACCCCGACCGCCAACGACGAGTCGTTGAAACGGGCCGCGACGGCGCCTTTTCGCGCAGCCCAGCCGTCATTGTCGGCGCTGGCACCCGGCAACGCGGCGTGGAACACGCGCTGGGGGCCGAACTGGATGTCGATGGCGACGGGCAGCGCTTCGGCCGCCGCGACAGCGCGGAGCAGGCAACCAAGGCGCCAAGTGGTGTCGAGGTCGATGTGCTCGAAGCGCAGGTCCTGGGCCAGTTCTCCGAGGCGCGCGAGGAGTGCGTCCGGATCGGTGGCGAGGGCGTCCAGTTCGGCGGACAGCCGCCTGAACGCCGTGGTGGTCTGCTCGATGGCGGCGTCCGTGATCGCGGTCTTGGTGAGGGTGGTGCTCATGGATGTTCTCCTGATGGGTGGGTTGGTCATTTCTCGGAATCGGCGGTGAAGTGGTAGGAGGCCCCGGCCTTGGCCCCTCGATGGGGCCAGCGCTCGGTGACTACCTTGGCCTGGGTGTAGAAGTCGAATCCCTCGGGTCCGTAGATGTGGCTCTGGCCGATCAACGAGTCCTTCCAGCCGCCGAAGGAGTGCCAGGCCACCGGCACCGGGATGGGAACGTTGACGCCGATCATGCCGACGTGCACGGATCGCCGAAAGCGCCGCGCCGCCTCGCCGGAGCCCGTGAAGATGGCGGTGCCGTTGCCGTAGGGGTTCGCGTTGATGACATTGATGGCCGCGTCCAGGTCGGCGACCCGGACCACGCACAGCACCGGACCGAAGACCTCTTCGACGTAGACCCGGTGGCTCGGGTCCACGCCGTCGATCACGGTCGGGCCGACGAAGAAGCCGCCGGGGCAGCCCTCGACCTCCAGGCGACGGCCGTCCACCACCAGGTGCGCGCCTTGTTCCTCGGCGGACTCCACGAGCTCCTCGATGCGGGCTTTGGCGGCCAGGGTGATGACGGGACCCATCTGCGCTCCGGAAGTGTCGCCCGGTGCGACCTTGACGGCGCGGGCCTTGGCGGCCAGTTTGTCCACCAACGCATCGGCCACCGGCTCCGCGACCAGGGCGACCGAGAGCGCCATGCAACGCTCCCCAGCGGCGCCGAACGCTGCCGCGGCCAGATGGTTGGCGGCATCGTCCAAATCCGCGTCCGGGAGCACCACCCCGTGATTCTTGGCCCCGCCCAGGGCCTGGACGCGCTTGCCGGTGGCGGTGGCGGCCGCGTGGACGTGGCGGGCGACTGGCGTGGAGCCGACGAAGGACACCGCCGCGACGCCGGGATGGGCCAGGAGGGCGTCGACGGCAGTCCTGCCGCCCTGGACCACGTTGAAGACCCCGTTGGGCAACCCGGCCTCGTGCCACAGGCGGGCGAGCACCAGGGAGGGCGAGGGATCGCGTTCGGAAGGCTTGAGAATGAAGGCGTTGCCCGCGGCGATGGCCACGGGGCTCATCCAGAGCGGCACCATGACTGGGAAGTTGAACGGCGTGATCCCGGCCACCACGCCGAGGGGCTCGCGGGTGGAGAACACGTCGATGCCGGTCGCGGCCTGATCGGAGAACTCGCCCTTGAGGAGGGTCGGCAGGCCGCAGGCGTACTCGACCACCTCCTGGCCGCGGGCGACCTCGCCGGCCGCGTCGTCCAGGGTCTTGCCGCTCTCGCGGGTGATCATGGCGGCCAGCTCCTCGGCCGCCCCGGCCAGGAGGTCGCGGAAGCGGAACAGCACTTGGGCGCGCTTGGACAGGGACACCTGGGACCAGGCCTCGGCGGCTATTGTGGCCGAGGCCACCGCCGCATCGACCTCGGGCGTGTCGCCGAGCGCGACTCGGCCGATCACCACGCCGGTGGCGGGATTGAGGATGGGTTGGGTCGCGGTCGGCGCGTCGGTGACGGCGCGACCATCGATCCAGTGGGAGACGGTTGGCATGTTGGGACTCCTTGTCGAGGGTGGGATTTGCGGAGACTTGAGGATTTCGGGATTTGGGGATTGTGGCGTTCCGGGGATCAGGTCTGTGGAGCGTGGACGAGCCCGCCGTGCACCAGCGCGCCTGGGGCGGAGCAGTGCGGAGTGTTGCGCAAAGCCGCCAAGGGGGGCCACGCCCACAGGCCCGGCCCTTGGAAATAGCAGTACGTGCTCGGGAATGCTTCGGTCATACGTCTCAATGCAGTCACCTGATTCTCCTTCGGTCATCGCTGACTGGCGTCGCTGACTGGACTAGCATGGCGCACTGAGCCTGGCCTGTCAATAGGTTGTCCTAGCAAAGTTACAAATGCTTGACATGTGGGGGAAGCGGTGCCATGCTCTTGACCGTGACGCTGGCCCGGCCGAAGCGCCGGAACCCACCCGGCTCCAGGGCCGGCTGATCGCCCCAGGACGCGCGACCTTAGAACACACGATTCAGGAACACACGATTCAGGTCCAGGAAGGACCCGGACATGAAGATCGCCCTCGACCCGACGCCGTTCCACCACACCCACAGCCTGCTGGAGTTCCCGGCCGCCGTGGCGGAATGTGGATTCGAGCACATCCAAATCACTCCCCATCCCGATTTCATCCCCTTCTACCGGCACCCCAAGGCGGACGACGCGCTGGTCGACTCGCTGCGCCAGGCCTGCGCCAGCGCCGGAGTCTCCATCGCCTCCGTGCTGCCGGTGCTGCGGTGGTCCGACCCGGACGAGGGGCGCCGCCGCGCGGCCGTGCGCAAATGGAAGCGGGTCATCGAGATCACCCTGCGGCTCGGCGTCAACGTGATCAACACCGAGTTCTCCGGCGACCCGAGCGATCCGGAGCGCAGCGAGGACGCCTTCTACGCGTCGATGGAGGAGCTGCTCCCGATCATCGAGCGGGAGGGCCTGGACGTGCGGATCGATCCCCATCCGGGGGATTTCGTGGAGGACGGCCTCGAGGCGCTCCGCATCATCCGGTCTCTCGGCTCCGCGAACATCGGGTTTGTCTACGTGGCCTGCCACCAGTTCCACGAGGGCCATCCCCAGGCGGAAGTCATGCGTGCGGCCGGCGACAAGCTGCGCCTGGTCCACCTGGCGGACACCTACGACCACCGCCGCTCCCATGGGCTGCGCTACATTCAGAACCCGCCGGACACCACCGCGCGCGTGCATCAGCACCTGAGGATCGGGGACGGGGACGTCGATTGGGACTCGTACTTCGGCCTGCTGGCCGAACTGGGCTTCCTCGACCGCCCGGACACGGTCATGGTGTCCTCGGTGTTCGCGGAGGACGAGTCGGCCCGCGCCACCAGCGAGTACCAACTGGCCCAGATCACGCGGCGCGTGGCGGCGGCCCGCGACGCCCATCGGCCCTCATGACGCCCTAATCGCCGGGCCGCCGCTGGCGCTGGATTCGACGGCGGTGACGCGCCACCCCGCGACTTCGAGCAAGTCGCTGGTCTTCGCGTGAAGGACTGGGCGCGCGGCGTGTGATCCCGTCGATGCGGCCACCACCTCGCACGATGCCGCTGGCTCGTCTCGCGGCGCCCCGTGGGTCATTCGCTGAAGGGCGACGGCCCGCCCGCGGGGCAACGCCGGGCACGGGATCGGCTCAGGCGCCAACCTCCATTCGCGCACGATGTCGCCGGGTCGTCTCGCCGCGCCCCGCGGGTCATTCGCCGAAGGGCGACAGCCCGCCTGCGAGGA
>JAISCU010000216.1 GCA_031265345.1 Bifidobacteriaceae bacterium | reverse complement strand
TGAGTGGGACGACCACAGTGACTGTGGGAGATCGTGGGCGGGTGGTGCTTCCGGCCCAGACACGCGAGCGGCTGGCTCTGGTTCCCGGCTCCACGATGGTCTTGTTGGAGGCGCCAGGGGCGGTGCTTCTGATGACCCAGGAAGAACTCCTGAGCAGGGTTCGCGCTGATTTCGCGGGCGCGGGCCTGGTCGAGAAGCTGTTGGCGGAGCGACGGCAGGCGTCTGCGGCCGAAGACGCTGGGTCGCCGCCGGTGACCGCGGGAGCGGCGGCATGACCACCGTGCTGGACGCCTCGGCGGTGCTGGCTTACCTCGGTGGGGAAACCGGCGCCGAGGCCGTGGGGCAGGCGCTCGCGGACGGCGCGGTGTGTTCGGCTGCCAACTGGTCGGAAGTCGCCCAAAAGGCCCTCGCCTCTGGCCGGGACTGGACGGCGGCCGGTCGCCTGCTGGCCAGCCTCGGGCTCAAAATCGAGCCGGTGACCAGGCAGGACGCGGAATGGGCGGCCCGCCGTTGGCGGCGAGGTGAAGGGCTGTCGCTGGCCGATCGCTTGTGCCTGGCGTTGGCGGCCCGCCTCGGCGCGGTGGCGCTCACCGCCGATTCGGCCTGGGGAGCCGGTTCGGGCGTGTCCCAACTCCGCCCGTAGTCAACCGCTCGATCGCGGCGACCCGGCCAGACCGACGGACAGACCAGGCGAGCTCAGCACGGCCTTCGCGCGTGACCGCGCGTGATCGCGTGGGAGGATGGGTCAGATTCGACTGATTGAGGGAGGGGAACGGACATGGCGTTATTCGGCAGGAAGGATCGACCGCAGGGAAACAGTCGGGACGCGATTCGGCAGCTACTGACCGAGGAACTGGCGCGGCGTGGCACTCCAGCTGAAATCGCGCCGGCCGGCGCCGGCGATCACCTGGTCTTCCGTGGGAGCGACAAAACGCATCCGATGGGATCGTTGTATTCGCTCGCCGATCAGATCGACCCGGTCGAATACGGTGACCTTGTCGATCAGTGGCTCGACCTGGCGACAGCGAGCGAGTATCGAACCGATCCGGAGGACCTGAGCCCGGATGAGTTGCGTCGCCAGGTCAGAACGCGACTGGTCTCGAGCCTGTTCGATGGCCTGGAGCCCTACCCCTACGCCCGGCGCCCCTTCCCTCTGGTAGGACAGATCATCTGCATCGACTACCCCGAGGCGATCATTCGGGTGACCGGGCAGCTAGCGGCGAAAATGGCTCTGCCGGTGGATCAGTTGTTCGCCCCTGGGCAGGCCAATACCGATGCTGAGCCAGCCGATTCGCCAGCTCCCCTCGGGGATGACGGCACCTACGAGATCACCGGCGAGTCCGATTTCATCGCGTCCAAAGCGGCCAACCTGGGCGCACTGGTTCCAAGTGTGATCGGCCCGGCCCCGCACGGGCTGATTTTCGCCATCCCTCGTGACAACGCCATCGTCTATGAGGTGGTCAGGGCGGGTTGGGGGAAGCGAGTGAACGAGTTCGCTCCGCTTGCGGCAGCGCTCGCGACCCACTACGCCCAGGAGGACTCGATGGTCTCACCGGCCTCCTATTACTGGGCGCCCGACGGGACCGTCGAAATGCTCTCGCGGCCCGGCACCGACGATTCCGGCGGCAGGACGCTCTCCATCACCATAGGCCCGGTCTTCAGCGCGAACGTCATGAGGCAGGTCGCGCCGCAATAGCACGGGGCACCGATCCGGGCGTGTCCCAACTCCGCCCGTAGTCAACCGGGATGCGGTTGGGCGATCATTGATGGAAGAAGCGGCCAGGCGCGGCGTTCCGGCGCGGGTGGCCTCGAACGGCGTTGACCGGCACGTTATCATCGCCGTGAGTGCGAAAACGCTCACAATGATGTCGCGGTGTTCCCGTGCGATCCAGATCAGCCGGTCGTCGGCCAGATTGACAAGCCCCCCCCCACATAGAGGTATTCTCAACCTAGCTGGTCGGCTTGACCTGCTGACCCGACCGGGCTACCCACCGATGTCCGCCCGTTCGGGCCCAGTTCTGAGCATGAAAGGGCATTGATTATGGCCCGAACCAAACGACTATCGACGATGATGATTTCGGCATTGGCGCTAGGTGCCGTCGCCTTCAGCGGAGGGGCTTTGAGCCCCCGTGCGGAAACCGCGGAAGCCACGCCGGGTCCCCGCTTTGTCGCTGTTCCGCTATCCGCGGCACAGGCGGATGACTTTGGGGAGGAGGTCGCAGCCGTCGTCGAGGACTTGTACTCGTACGCGTATCTTGGCGACACCGCTTCAACGGACAGTGATGTGGCCATCGACGCCGACAGTGCGACTGCTGCGGACCTTGCCGCAGAGATAGGCGGAGAGGTCGGAGCCACTGACGCAGGGGTCGAGGCATTGACGGATTACGGGGAGGCGCTCAGCGGCGCTGCGGACCGCCTCGCGCAAGCACCAACCGATCTCGAGGTCACCGCGGTGACCGTGGAGACTCGGAGTGTCGAAGCGACTCGGGATGCCGCCAACGGCGAATTGCTGCTAGAGGCGTCCGTCCTGGTGACCACCGAGTACAACGACGGCGGGCCGCCTTGCGAAGAGGTCATTGATCACCTAATCACGCTGGATGGCGCCACCGGCGAAATAGCCGATGTCATCGCCTTGGATCTTGACATGCTCACAGAGGCGCCAGATCAATCCCTGGGTGTGGCCGCAGTTGAGCCCGCTTCCGCAAGGGTCTCTTCGGCCAGCTTTGCCGGGAGCGTCGAGGGCGGCGTGGCGGACGCGGCTCTAGCTGGCCTGTCTGCGGCGAACAAGCGGAAGATCGCCGATTACGCGTACAAGTATGCGGTTGATCGTAACACCTCTCACAGAGATTTCACTTCCTCGGGCGGCGATTGCACGAATTTCGTGTCGCAGGCGCTGAAAGCGGGCGGCTGGAAGCATCTTGAGCGGGTGATTCCCATTTACACGAGCGACGATGAGTGGTGGTACTGGTCGTGGCCCAAGCTTCAGACCTATAGCTGGACCAGCGCCCAGCACTTCGCGAATCATGCTGCGAGATCAGGGCGGACCACGGGGATCTACTACGTCAAGGACATGGTGAAGGGCGATCTCCTGCAGTACCGCCTCAAGTCGTACTCGACCATGGCCTGGACTACGCACCGCACCTAGGAGGTATGCGTCGCATGCCGCGCTTCCTGCGCTTCCTCGCGTCGTTCGCGCTGCTCGCTGTCGCCGCGTCGGGCGGCGGCTGCAGCCAAGAGCCGACACCCTGCGCGCTGGGGGAGCACTCCCCCGAGGAGGCCATCGAGGCGTTCTTGACGGCCGCGAGTCGGAACGATCCTGATGGGGTCCAGGGCGAGCTGCCCCCGATGCTGGATGTCGACAAAGTCGCCGTGTCTGAGCTTGCAGCAGTGTTGGAAAACGAGGATCGGTCGAGTTGGCGGCTTTGGCCGTCGCAGATGGGCGCCGAACATATCTATCGGGTGACCACATCCTCTGGTGCTCTGGTGGGCACGTTCTCGGTGGGGGAGTGGGACCCCGAGTGCTGGTGCGTGGCCTGGGGCCTCGAAGGCCAGGAGGGCGAGCCGACCTGAGGTCCGTCCAAGACGAACGAGGCCCTGGCTCGACCTGGCAACAGAAATGGGGACTGTCCCAATTGCGGTTGAGAACGGTTCTCGGGTCGAGGCGTCGGCCTGTCAGTCGGTATGGCCGCCGAACTGGGAACGCAGCGCGGACACCACCCGCAGCGCCGGGTTGTCAGTCCGCTGCGAGACCTGCCGCGCGTACAAGCTCGCCGCCGTAACCGGCAAAGGCACGCCCAGGTCCAGGGCCGACTGCACCATCCAGCGCGCCTCGCCGGAATCGGAGGCGCGGGAGGCGTAGCCGGCCAGGCCGGGATCGGCCCCCAGCGCCGCCACCAGCAGGTCCAGAAGCCACGACCTGATGACCGAACCTTCGCGCCAAGATGCGGCGACGGCATCGGGATCCTGGATCAGGTCGATGGCGTGCAGCAGGTCGTAGCCCTCCCCGAGCGCCTGCATCATGCCGTACTCGATCCCGTTATGCACCATCTTGGCGCAATGCCCGGCGCCCACCCCGCCGGCGTGGACGAACCCCGAATCTCCGGCGGGCTTCAACGCCTCGAACAGCGGCATGGCCCGCTGCACATCCGCCGCGGAGCCGCCCACCATCAGGGCGTACCCCTCCCCGCGCCCCCATACCCCGCCGGAGACCCCCACGTCCAGGAACCCGACCCCGGATTCGGCCAGCACCGAGGCGTGGCCCGCGTCGTCCGCGTAGGGCGAGTTGCCGCCGTCCACCACCAGGTCGCCGGGCGACAACAGCCCCGCCAACGCCGAGACCGTCCCATCAGTGGCCGGCCCGGCGGGAAGCATCACCCAGACCAGCCGGGGCGCGGGCAGCGCCTCCACCAGTTCCGCCAGAGAGGAGACGTCGCGCCCGGACGTGGCCGAGGCGTCGAACCCGATCACAGTGTGTCCCGCCGCGCGCAGCCGGGCGGCCATGTTCCCGCCCATCCGCCCAAGCCCCGCCATTCCGATCGTCATGGCCGTGGCCGCGAGCCCCAGAGCTTCGATCACGAAATCGACCTCCTGCGAGGGCGTCTGGCCGCGATCCAGGTCCACGACCACATAGTCCTCATCCGGGTCGAGCTGCTCCAGGTCCGCGTATTGCGAGGCCAGCAGGCTGGCGGGCATGAAATGGCCCGTCCTGGCGCCCAGCCGCTCCTCGACGGTCCGCGGCGACCCCGCCATGTGTACAAACACGACGCCAGGCGCGCGGAGCAGGTCGCGATACTCCCGCTTCAGCGCCGAACACGTCATCACGGCCCGGCGCCCCGCCGCCAGCTCGGAGTCGATCCAGTCCCGCAAGGCCTGCAGCCAGGGCCAGCGGTCCTGGTCGTCGAGCGGCGTCCCAGCCGACATCTTGGCGACGTTCGCCGGGGGATGGAAATCGTCCGCCTCCGCGAAGTCCCAGCCCAGCCGCCCCGCCATCAGCGCGCCCGCGGTGGTCTTCCCGGAACCCGAGACCCCCATGAACACGGTCACGCGCACGTTCTGTCCGCGCACCGTGTTTCGGCTTTGCACGATGCCGCGCGTCCGGCCTTGCGCCTTCGCCTCGGCCGCGCCTTGGGTCGTGTCGGCGCCTTCGGTGGTGCCAGTCGAAACGGTCATGTCTCCTTCTTTCCTCGATCTTCTTTCCTCGGTTGACGGGTCCTCATCCGACGAAGAGCCCAATGACCAGCACGAATATCAACGCCGTGACGGACATGATGCACTCCAGCAGCGACCAGGTCTTGAAGTTCTGGCCCACGGTCACCCCCATGTACTCCTTCACCAGCCAGAAACCGGCGTCGTTGACGTGGGACAGGAACAGCGAGCCCGCGCCGATGGCGAGGACCAGCAGCGCGATCTCGGTCGATCCGAGCGCCGCCGCCGAAGGCGCCAGGATTCCGGAGGTGGTGACGATGGACACCGTCGCCGATCCGGTGGCGACCCGCACTATCACCGCCACCAGCCAGGCCAGTAGCGTCAGCGGCACCGCCGAGCCTTCCACGAAGTCCGCTATGACCTGCCCGATCCCGGTGTCCACCAGCACGCCTTTGAGCCCGCCGCCCGCTCCCACGATCAGGATGATCCCGGCGATGGCGGGCAGTCCGGCCGCTGTCGAAGCATTCACTTTGGTCCACGGCATGCCGCCGCCTCGCCCGAGCACCACCATGCTCACCACCAGGCCGATCGCGAGCGCCACGGTCGGGGCGCCGACGAACGCCAGCAGGTTCCCGAGCCAGGAGACCGTCTTGTCGCCATCGTCGGCATCGGGCGCGGCGATCTCGTGGATCGCGTTCGCCAGCATCAACGCCACCGGCAACAGGACGCAGATGACCGCCGCCGGGAACGACGGCCCCTTCCGAGTGGTCTTCGACGGCGACTCGGTCTCGGCGGCACCCGACCCGGCCCCGTTCGGATTACTGTGGTCGGGTGGCTCGGCCATGGCGACCGCGCCACGGACTGCGGCGGTGCCCGACCCGGCCTCGGGCGAACTGTCGGGGACGGTCGGGGCCGAGCCAGCGGCATCGTGCGAGGCGGAACCGATCAGGGCGTCCATGGACGCGGGCACGCCGACCGGCACCCACTTGGCGGCGAGCAGCGAGAACAGCGGCCCGGAGATGATCACAGTGGGGATCGCCACGAGCACGCCGAGCATGAGGGTGATCCCGAGGTTGCCGTTCGGGAAGTTGGCCAACGCGGCGAGCGGGCCGGGGTGCGGCGGGACCAGGCCGTGCATCGCCGAGAGCCCAGCCAGGGTGGGGATCGCGACGCGCATGAGCGGCAGGCCGGAGCGGCGCGCCACCAGCAGGATCACTGGGATCAGGAGAACCAGGCCGACCTCGAAGAACATCGGGAGGCCGATCAGTGCGCCGACCAGGGCCATCGTCCAGGGCAACGACCTGGGCGACGAATGCGCCACCAACGTCTGGACAATGCGGTCGGCCCCGCCCGAATCGGCCAGGAGCTTGCCGAACATTGCGCCCAGGCCGACCAGGATGCCGACCGAGGCCATGGTCTTGCCGAAACTGTCCGCGAACGAGTTGACCGTGGCGAGCGGGCCGTAGCCGGCGCCGATCCCGATGATCAACCCGGACACGACCAGCGCGATGAACGGATGGATTTTGGCCCAGGTGATGAGCAGGACCAGGATCGCTATCCCGATCACCGCCGCGGCGATCAGGCGGCCCTGGTCAAGACCTGGGGTGGCGGCCGTGGCAGCCAGGCTCCCCAGAGCGGTCGATTCTGTGAACATCGGTGTCCTTCCTCGGGTCTTGCGGTCACGTCATTGTCGCTTGGCGAAGGTCGGTCCCGTCGGTGGGAGCCGTCCCTTCTCGCCCGTTGGCTTCCTTCATTGGCGTTCGCCCCGCTTGGATGACGTTTCCTGGTTAGCCTATCCCATATGGCATATGAATGACAAATCGGTGGGCGACATGTAGGCGATATGCGGCTCGCAGTGCGTTGGCGTCATGGGGTTTACGTGGGACACGGGCTGATGGAATACTTATCGGATGGAACATGGCGACTCCCTCCACGCCCAAGTCCTCGATCGCTGGGGAATGGCGATAGTCGAGGGGCAGTACGCGCCGGGGTCGCGGGTCGCCCTCGGGGACGCGGTGACCGGCGTGGACGCCTCGCGGACGGTGGCGCGCGAAGCCACCCGTGTGCTGGAAGCGCTGGGAATGGTCACGGTGCGCCGCCGCCTGGGCGCGGTGGTCGAGCCTGCGGACCACTGGAACGCCTTCGACCCGCGCGTGATCGCCTGGCGCTTGCGATCCAAGGATTTGGCGGCGCAGATCCACTGGCTGGCGCAATTGCGATCAGCGGTCGAGCCGATGGCGGCCTCGCTGGCCGCTTCCAACTCCAGCCCGGCCGACTGGGCGGAATTGACACGGGCTTCCATCGAGCTGGTGGCGCATTCCCGCCAGGCCGACGGCCCCGAGTACCTGGCCGCGGATTCCGCCTTCCACCGAACCCTGCTGCGGGCCAGCGGCAATCCGATGTTCGCCGCGCTCGGCCGCTCGGTCGAAGCGGTCCTGCGCGGCCGCACCGCCGGTGAGCTCATGCCCGCCGTGGCGGTCCAGTCGGCGGTGCGCCTGCACGTCGACCTGGCGGCGGCCGTGGCCGCAGGAGACGCCTCCGCCGCCGAAGCAGCCGCCCGTGCCATAGTCCAAGAGGCGGACGATGCCGCCCGCGCGGCCCTCGCCCACTCCCCGAGCTAGCCAGGCGGACGGACCCCCGCCCCAGGGAACTGACCCCGACGGGAACCAGAGTTGGGGACCGTCCCCAACTCTGGTTCCGCGCCCAGACGACCGAGCGGCATCGCCCACGAGCGGCGGACGGTTCCTCGTCTGGGCTCTGATACGAATGGATTGTCGATAGCCTAAGCGTGTTGGCGGTCAATCGAGGCCGTTGAACTGCGGGTTTGTGTGAGTTAGGCAAAGCAGGCTAAGTTGCTGGTCATGAGCCCAATGCGAGGGTCTGCGCCCAATGTCGGGTTGCACATGCCACACTGTTCGAGCCCGCAGGAGTTCCCCCGATGAGACTTCCATTCCTCCACGATTCTTCCCGTCCTGGCCGTCATGGCCGTCCTGTTATCAAGCGCCGCCGAGCCGTGAGTGCCTTGTTGGCTGGCGGTGTGGCCGGGGTGTTGGCGTTCACGCTGATGCCGGCCCAGTCGCCGTCGTTGGCGGCCGGTAAACCGGAGGCGTTTGATCCGGGGCGTGGTTGCACCATCTTCGGGACGACCGCTGGGGAGGTGTTGAAGGGCACCGACGGCGACGATGTGATCTGCGGCGGTGGCGGCGGCGACACGATCAAGGCCGGCGCCGGGGACGATGTGGTCTACGGGGACGACGGCGGGGACACTATCTACGGCGGCCCCGGTGACGATGTCATCTATGGCGGGGCCGGTGGCGACACGATTCGCGCCGAGGCCGGAGACGACCGTGTGTTCGGCGACGATGGCGGTGACACGATCTACGGCGGCGACGGGTCTGACTTCATCCGTGGTGGCGCGGGCGGCGACACGATCTGGGGCGAAGCCGGCGCAGATGAGCTATTCGGCGAGGCGGGCGCTGACACGGTGCGCGGCGGCGCTGGGGACGACACGATCATCGACATCGGCAAGGCCGACACCTTGTGGGGCGACGACGGGAACGACCGGATCGTGGCGGGCGAGGGCTCGGACTCGGTCAAGGGCAACGCCGGGGACGATCTGCTGATCGGCGGCCCTGGCAACGACTCGCATTACGGGGACGCGGGCACGGACGTCTGCGTGGGAGGACCTGGAGTCAACGCCTTCTATTCATGCGAGTCGAAACCGACCCCGCAGTCGTTGGGCGGCAGCGATGGCGACACTGACGGGGACGGTCTGCCCGATGTGGCAGAGATCCGGGCTGGCAGCGATCCGCTGAGCCGAGACACGGACGGGGACGGATTGTCCGATCTCGACGAGTTCCGTTCGCTCAGCTGGCCTACGGACTTCGACACGGACGGTGACGGCGTGCCAGACGGAGATGAGGATCCGGATGGCGACGGGCTGACAAACCTGGCCGAAGTCGAGTTGGGCACCAGCGGCGTGAAGAGTGACTCCGACGGGGATGGAGCGCCCGATGGCGACGAGGTATCCCAGGGCACCGACCCGTTGAACGCGGATTCCGACGGTGATGGGTTGCCTGATGGGGTCGAGCCGCGGGTGGGCGCGGACCCGGCGCGGTTCGACACCGACGGGGACGGGATCGGCGACGGAGAGGACACGTTCACGATCACGTTGGAGTTGGCGGAGCCGGCCGCGCAGCTGGTGGCGACTGGTCTGGCGGTGGGGTTGTTGGAGACCAGGCTGGTTCCCTCGGGCGACCTGCGGTTGACGGGGTTGCCGGGCCAGCGTTCCCCGCCGGTCGAGGCCGACGCCCCGGAGGGCGTGACGGGTGTGTTGACGGTGTGGTTCGACACGTCTGGGTTGACGCCGACGAACGAGGTGGCGCTGCTGCACTACGACACCGAAGAGGACATGCTGGACGTGCCCGCGGGCCAGGTGGTCGATTGGGCGGCGGGGACGGTCACGGCGGAGGTGAGCGAGTTCTCGCCGTTCGTGGTGGTGGACGTAGCGGAGTTCGAGGCGATCTGGGACGCCGAGCTGGGTTCGGGCGGGGGTTTGAACGAGTCGGTCCGGGACTTGGATCTGGTGTTGGTGCTGGACACGTCGGGGTCGATGGCGTCCAACGACCCGTCGAAGCTGCGGGTGGCGGCGTCTCGGGCGTTGATTGACGCTTTGGATGACCGGGACCGGGTGGGCCTGGTGACCTTCGCCGATTCGGCGCGGATGCAATCAGACGTGATCCACGACAAGGATCGGATCAGAGCCGCGTTGGGCTCTGTCGGGGCATCGGGTGGAACCAACATCACGCACGCGATGGAGGTCGCGCTCAGGATATTGGCGGTGGACCCGGACGAGCCGTTGCGCGAGCAGGCGATCGTGTTGCTGACGGACGGGGTCGGCGACTACGACCGGGGCCTGACCGGTCAAGCGGCGTCGCGTGGGATCAGGGTGTACACGGTCGGTCTGGGCCGGGCGACGGACGAGGCGCTGTTGAACGAGATCGCCGAGGGCACGGGCGGAAGGTTCTTCCTGGCGGACAGCGCAGACGATCTGGTGGGGATCTTCCGCGACGAGATCGCGGGCGTGGTGGACACGGACGGCGACGGCTTGGCGGACACCGCCGAGTCAGGTGGTATGCGCACCTCCACCGGGCAAGTCATCTTCACCAGTCCGAACTTCCCCGACACCGACGGCGACGGCCTGACCGATGGAGAGGAGATGGGGTACACGCCGTCCCTCGGCCACGCCTTCGGGCGTGGCACAGCGTACCGCATGATCGCCGACCCGTCGCGTACGGACAGCGACTCGGACGGATTGGATGATCTGTTCGAGGTGGCCGAAGGCACGCCAGTGTTCGACGCCGACGCTGACTTGGATGGCCTGGGTGACACGGTTGAGGTTCACATCTATGACACGGAGCCCATCTACAGCGACACCGATGACGATAGGCTGACCGACGCCGAAGAAGCGAAGCCAGAGATGCAGGAGGCAGGCTTCGATCCGGTCCTCTACGACGAGGTGGAAGAGGCGGTCAACCATTGGAGCCAACTCGTCTTCGGTGCGGTCTGCGGGGATATCACCTCCGAATGGGGATGGGGAGCCTGCGAGTCGGATGCCGGCTCGTTCCTGATTGGCCAGATCGCGGGCGGGGTCCTCGGCGCGGCGGATGTGCGGGATTTCGTCGTCGCTGCCAACAAGGGCGACATCACCAATATGATCATCTCGGCCGCTGGTCTGCTCCCGCTCGCTGGCGATGGCGTCAAAGCTGTCGGCTCGATCGTCGGCATAGGCAAACGCACCCTGAACGACGCGAAGAAGATACTGAAGGATGCGGAGGGCCTGCCGGACAAAGCGAAGTCTTTGGAGGTCAAGAAGGCTCAAAGGAAGGTCGCCAACCAGAGTCGGCGCCTCGGGTCGGGCAAGTCCGGCGGAACTGAGTTGGAACGGCTCGCGGAGCTTGACGATCTGTTCGAAGGAGCCGCCAGCCGTCTATTGGGTTCCAAGCGTGGCATCACCATGGACGAGGTTTTCCGTTGGGCCAAGCGCGGCATGGACCCCGCGCAGGTGGAGAAGATCCTGGACGGCGCGGTGGACGTGGTGCGGGTCGGAGAGAGATTCAATACTGAGAAGGCCGCCGAGACCTGGTGGCGGGGCAGAGCAGTTCGACCGTTCAAGAAGCAGAAGGGAGACTCGATCGCCGAGAGCGTGCCTCCGGTTAAGGGTGAGCGGACGAGGCGCTATTACGATGTCATTGACAATGGAAGCCGCATCGATCCTGAAAGCGGGCTGGCGGTTACCCCAGGCAAGGGCATCGCATATGAGTTGAAGATCGGTCGCATTCGCAACGCGACCAAGCGGGCCAAAGCCCAAGTCGAGGCGGACCGGCGCCTGATGGCTGAGCTCAGGGCCGATCCGAACGCGATCAACGAACGCGGATTCAACCAAATCGAGTGGGTCTTCTTCGCCCACGGCGGTCGAGACGGAGTAGTCGGCCCCGAACCCGATCTGCTCGCGCTATTGAACCAGGAACCGAAGATTCCCTACCGAATCGTCCTTCAGGGATGACACCAATGTCGAAGAAGTTCCGCTACCTGAGCCGTAGGGAGTGGGCTGCATTTTGGGAGGAATGTGATCGCGAGTTCCTGGAGGGTCTGCCGCGAGGGCCTGCTCTGGCTGGTCGGTATCTGGAGGCGCTGGTCGGCGTGATCGTGCGTACCGACGGCCCGGAACTAGACTATTCGATCAAGTCGTTGCGGGCACTGGGGCATTGGTACGTGGCGCTGGCGAGGGCGGATTTTGACGGCGAGGAATGGCTTGGGATGATCCCGAGGCCAGAGCCGCCCGAGGATGACGGCATACTGGACCATCACACGAAGCATCCGGAGCGCGAACTGTCGTGGACACTGCAAGTGCTTGAGGTCGCCATGGGCGCGTATTGCGGACGCATCGAGCGGGGGCTGATACCGCAGGCGCGCCATGTGGTCTGGCGTGGACGCCACGCAGATGATAGCCATAATGGCTCGGTCGTACTTGACGTCGGCGACCCCCTGCATCCCCACATGCCGGCCACCAGCGTTCGTGGCCTCCTGGGGCAGGGGTACCAGTACTACTTCGACGACTCGGTGGAGTACTACTGGCAAAAGCCTGATCCGGAGGCGATGGCGAAGTGGGTGGAGCGGGAGTTGGATGAGCGCCGCCGGTTCGTGGAGCGGAACGGCTCGCCGGTGTGGCAGGTGGCGCCGACCGGGCCGCGCGCTTTCGAGGGCCGCACCCCCATGAAGCGTGTTCCGGTGAGGCTGATCGACGCGTACAACAAGGGCGAGCTGGGGGTGCCGACCGTCTATCGTGGCCCGGAGCCTCCGCCGGACCCCGACCCGCAGATCGGCATGTGAGGAATCCGCCCGAACCGGCGTGGCCGCCGTCCGGCTCCGGCCATCGGCGAAAAGTCGCCCAGACCGGTTACGCGTCTGCCCGAGGGTCGGCCCAGCACTCCGCGCCCAGACGACCGAACGGCATCGCCCATAAGCAGGGGACGGTTCCTCGAATAGTCAAGGGACGGTTCCTCGACTAGATGACCTATTCCCAGGGGGTGTTCGGCGTGTCGGCGTGACTTCGAGGGGCGGGGGTGTCCAGTATCTGTGCTGTTCAAAGGCCACTTCCCCGACCGAAAAGGACAGGTTTCATGGACACCGATCTGGACACCCTCGCTGTAGCACTGTACGTCACGATAGACGAT
>JAISCU010000194.1 GCA_031265345.1 Bifidobacteriaceae bacterium | reverse complement strand
CGATCGCTTCGAGGACCCTGCGCCTGGTCGTCTCCGTGACGGCCGCGCTGTTGTTCAGCACCCGTGAGACGGTCTGGTGCGAGACGCCCGCCAGTTTGGCGACATCGAACATCGAGGGGCGCCGTGTGGGAGCGTTCTGGCTGTTCACGGCGTCAGTTTAGCGCTAACAGATGGTCGGGGGCGCAGTCGGCGTCTGCGCCTGGGGTCGGCGGCCAAGGGGGCCTCCCGTGCCCTGTCACTGGAACAGCGCCCTCCCGCGCGCTAAGTTGAACCTCCATGGATCTATACCCCGCCATCCTGACCCGCCACAGCGTCCACCAGTTCGGCGCCGACCCCCTCGATCCCGCGATCCTTGAGGAGATTCTCGAGGCGGTCCGGAGCGCCCGCGGGATCGGCGGGCAGTCAATCGAGGCCGAATTGGCCACCGGCTCGCAAGTGAAGGGCAGCTCGGCGCCGCACCACCTGCTCGCCTTCACCGCCCAGGATGACGTCGGCTTCGCCAACGCGGGCTATGTGCTCCAAGAGGCCGACTTGGCGCTTCAGACCCAGGGCCTCGGCTCCCATTGGATCGGCCTGGCCAAGCCGAAGGCCAAGCGGCCCGACTTCACCATCGCGCTGGCCTTCGGCCCCACCGACGAGCCGCCCCGCCAGCCGGAGGCATTCAATCGGCTCGACTTGAGCGCCATCTCCGACCAGGACAACTGTGTCGCGAGAGCCGTCCGGCTGGCGCCATCCGGGATCAACGACCAGCCCTGGCGCCTGGAGTTCGACGAGGGCCTGGTCCGTTTGATCCACACCCGACGCGGCCCGTTCTCCCTGGTGCTGGCCAAGAAGGTGGACAAGATCTCGCTCGGGATCGCGACCCGTCACGCGGTGGTCGCCTTGGCCCACGAGGGGCACGAAGTCTCCAGCGTCGTGGCCGCCGACCACTCGGGAAGTTTCTGCCTGGAGGTCAGCTACCACTGACCGACCGCGGCTCGCCCGCCCCGGGGCTCGCCCGCCTCGAGGCCGGATGGCGCGTCCGCCCAACGGTCGGGCTGACGCCAGCCGAACCGGACCATGGATCGCGTTCCGCCTGGCGCCTTCGGGCAGCACCGGCCGCTTGGAACCGATGTGACCAATATCACGTCGCGTCAAGGGGATTTCGTCCTGACGGCCCGGTAAGGTGGAAGCAAAGTCCATAAACCCGTGTTGAATCGAGGTCACGCCACATGACCAGCAACAATGCTGCTGAGTCACACCCGGTCGGCGCCGCCGCGCCGGGGTTCCTTGGCCTGGTCGTGATGGTTCCTTTGCCCGACCCGAAAGATCGCAGGCTTGACGCCCATGCCTGCGGCCCAATATCCAACGCCGTTCCGGACGCTGGCTCCCGTGAGCCGGGAACGGCTGCCTAGTTCGGTGCTGGCCAGAGTCGGGGGCTGGCCAGCACCGGACCCTTCGGCCATCTTTGGGGGTTAACCCCCGATCCCGTTGAGTTTGGGGGCGCGGCCGATGACGGTCAGGGATCCTGACTCTTCCACCACCCGCTCCCGGTCGGGGACGTGTCCCTTGGAGTGGTGGGTTTTGGGCGAGGCGGCCGGGCCCGTGGGTGAATTGCGCCTCGGCGGCGTTCGTGGCACGGTCGGCGCTACCCCGAACACGTTTGACCCGCATTTCGGCGTCCCGCGGCGCAGGCCCGGGCGTGAAATGCGCCTCGACGGGGTTCGTGGCATGACTGGCGCGACCACGAACACGTTTGACCCGCATTTCGGCGTCCCGCGGCGCCGGCCCGGGCGTGAATTGCGCCTCGACGGGGTTCGTGGCACGGTCGGCGCTACCACGAACGCGTTTGACCCGCATTTCGGCGTCCAGCCGGGGTCAAGTCCCGCCAGTCGGGCCAGCGGAACGGATCCGGTCCCTGGACGTCCGCGCGTGGCGCTGACGAGACGGTCCAGTCAGAAAGGATGCAGGTCCCGGATGTCGATGGCGAGAACCAGCCCGTGCATCTTTCTGGTCGGCGGAATCCTGGCGCGGGTCGGTTGCGAGGCTCGGAGGCGCCGAATCCCCGGCACTCCGAGACCGACGACGGCGAAGCGTCCGACGGGTGGAAGAGCGTTCAAGTTCTCCGTGGCGAGTCGCCAGGCAGCGCCCCTGTTCAACGCGAGCGAGGAGAACGACTTGACGAAGGGCGCCGCGCCGAATAAAGTGATATCACTTTGCTATACGAAAGGGAGGCCGATATGTCAACGTCAACTGTGGTGACGGCATCGTCCAATGAAGACCCGGCCCAAGAAGGAGCCCTCGACGGAGCCTCAA
This sequence comes from Bifidobacteriaceae bacterium, assembly GCA_031265345.1. The sequence goes on along the minus strand of JAISCU010000194.1, from coordinate 6,959 downwards.
GCCGAATCCACGAACGCCCGGCCTGGACGCTGCCGGGCCTTGTGGACGTGCTGCTGCTGGTGGTGTTGATTGGGGGCGGCATCGCGCTCTGCCTGGTCTCGGTCCTGCCGGACCCGGATCACCCCGCGATGGTGCCGTTGATCGGCGGAATAGTGGTGCTCCTGATCGCCTCCATCATGGGGACGGGGCTGTCGATAGTGTGGCCGGGCAGCACCCGCGTGCTGGTGTTCTTCGGGAACTACGTGGGAACGATCCGCGAGCCGGGACTGTGGCTGTCGGTGCCGCTGGTGTCCCGGCAACTGGTCTCCATCCGGGTGCGCAACTTCGAGACCAACGAACTCAAGGTCAACGACGCGGACGGCAACCCGGTCAAAGTGGCCGCCATCGTGGTTTGGCAGGTCGCGGACACCGCCCAGGCCAGCTTCGCGGTCGAGGACTACGACGAGTTCGTGGCCGTCCAGTCCGAGGCGGCGCTCCGGCACGTCGTCATGTCGCGCCCCTACGACGGCCCCGACGGCGCGGTCACGTTGCGCGGCTCGACGGGCGAGGTCTCGGCGGAACTGGCGCGGGAAGTGGCCGAGCGGGTGGCCATCGCCGGGGTGGCGATCATCGAGGTGCGCATATCGAAACTGTCCTACGCGCCCGAGATCGCGGAGGCGATGCTGCGGCGCCAGCAAGCCGGGGCGATCATCGCCGCGCGGGAGAAGATAGTCGAGGGCGCGGTCTCGGTGGTGCACCAGGCCCTGTCCCAGTTGGAGGAGGATGGCACCGTACACTTGGACGACGAACGCCGCGCGGCCATGGTCTCCAACCTGCTGGTGGTCCTCACCGCCGACCAACCGGCCAACCCGGTCATCAACACCGGGTCGCTCTACACCTGATGTCCGGCCAGGGCGACCTGGCGGGGGCCGCCGCTGCGAGAGATGGCGCGGTCGGCGCGTCGCGGGGGGCGAGCACGGCCGGAATCGGCGCGGGGGCGAAGGCTGGGCCGCCGGGCGCGGCGGCCAGGGAACCCCTCCCGGACGCGGCGAGCGTGTCGGCATTGGACATGGCGGCGTCCGATGGGTCGAGCGCGGCACCGTCGCGCCCCCCCGCCGCTAGTCGCAAGTCGGTGCTCCTGCGCCTGAACGAGCCCGTCTACGAGGCCATCGCCCGGTGGGCTCGCGACGACCTCAGGTCCGTCAACGCCCAGATCGAGTTCCTGCTCCGCCGCTCGTTGGAGACGGCCGGCCGGGCACCGACCAATCCCGGTCCGATGCCGCGCCGAGGCCGCCCCCCCACCTCTTAGCGCGGGGACGGTACCTTTTCGTGCTCGCCTTGGCGCGGGGACGGTACCTTTTCGTGCCCGCCTTGGGCGGTTCAGCGCATGTCTCCGCAGATCAGACCCTGTGGATAACGGGTCCGTCCCCATTCCGTGCCCAAGAGGCGAGATTCTGGCTGTCATCGCGGGGCGTCTATCGGCGTGTATGAAACGAATCTCAGTACCGAGGCAGGCCCGTGTTTGGGCACGGACGATGCCGCGTGGCCGGTGCCGGCAGGCAGCGCTGGCGTCCCGCCTGGTGGGCCGCCAGCCGCGCGATCTCGGCCTTGGTCGCGACCTCATCGCCTCGTCACAGGTACCCGCGGCGCTCGCCGATCTTCGCCTTGATCCGGCTGCCCTTGTACGGGCCACGGTTCACCCCGGCCTCGTCCCCAGTCGGCGCCGCCTGGAAATCCAGCTCGCCGTCCTCCGCCAGCTTGTTCGCGCGAAGCCAGATTTCGAACTCGAACTTGCCGGGGAGGGTGACCTCCTTGTCCGGCCGGTACTCCGGGTCCGACGGATCCAACAGAGTCCGCCACACTCCCCGGATCGAACTCGCCGCGGTGCCCAACGGGTCGCACGGGGTCGGGAACGTGCCCAGGTCGACCAGGAACTCCCCCGTCCGATTCAGGTTGAACTCCTTGTCCCGCCAACAAACCCACTTCGAGCCCGGCAGTCGCGAGATCACCACGTCCGCGAAGTAGAACGCCACCCGGCCCTCCAACCGCAGATACTGCAGGTTGCTCATGGCCCCCGGCCAAGGCTCGTAATCGGGGGCCACCCCGGTCCACGCAGGTTGCCAGTCCGCGCCGTCGTCCCAGCCGGCGCCCGCCTTCACCGGGACCCTCGACCAGTCGTCCAACAGCGCCAACGACCCCGGCGAGCCGTCCAACACCGGGCCGCCCGTCCCCGCCACCAGCTCCTGCAACTCCGCCACGCACCGGTCGTGGGTCGCCACGAACCGGTCGAACAAGGCGTCCTGCACAGCCCAATAGCCCCGCGTGCCCAAGTGGTACGGGTTGTCCCACGGATTCCCCGCCTCCGCGGCCGCCCGCGCGACCTCAGCCTTGGTCGCCATCTTCAGGTCCTCGTCACAGGTACCCGCGCCGCTCGCCACTTCCGCATTGGCACCTCCTCATGGCACTCCCGAAAGTCCTGCGGGCCACCCGCAAGCGTCACGGTCACTTCTCCCTTATCCCCCGGCGGCCCGCGTACGGCCTACGGCCCGCCGCCGCCTCCGGACCGGTCGGCGCGGCCTGGAACACCGGCCCCAGGCCCTTCTCCCGCCGCTGGCCCAACCGCTCCAGGACAAGCTCGACGAAATCGGCCATCCCCCGCGGCTCCGGCGGCACATAGTCCGGGTTCGACGGATCGTAGAACGCACCATAGCCGGGCATGAAAGCGTAACCGGCAGCGTAGCCCGCATTGAACGGCCACTCCGGGTTGCCCACATCGACCACGGCATACCCGGCCTGGCGCGAGACGACCGTCTCGCCGCGCCAGCACACCCACCGCGAGCCCTCCACCAACCCCATCATCACATCGCCCAGGTACACCTCGATCCGCTGACGCATGCGCGCAGCCTGCGGCGACAAATTCCGAGTCCGGAACTTCAACGGCACCCCCCGCCGCAGCACGTCCCAGTCGACGTACCGCTTCGTGTTCCTCTGGTTGAACGAGACCGGCAGCCAATCCTCGCCGTCGTCCGGCTCGCGCCTCGCCCACTCCGTAGCCCACACCGACAACGGCTCCAACGACCCCACCGACAAATCCAGCACAGGGCCGCCATCCGCCGCCGCCATCTCCCGCAACCCCGACCGGCACACCGGCACCTGCGACATCAACCGCTCGAACAACTGGTCCTGGACCGCGAACCACTTCCTGGTCATCCCCTTCTCGTCGTTGTCCCAGAAGCTCTGCGGGCTGCCGGCCTCAGAGATAGACGATGTAGTCAAGACCCTCCTCCTTCAACATGGCCAGCACCTTCGGGTCCGGACCGACAATACCGCCCCGCTTTTGGTCGGGAAAGAACATACGGATGATCCCATTAAACTCGACGTCCTTGGCCGCGAAGCCCGGCTCGCCCGCCTCCCTCGCCCGTCGAAACGCGCCGTCGACTCTCATCTGCATCTCGTTGCAACCGCTGTCCAGAGTGACTTTCCCCCTCTTCAACTCGTACGCGGGCTTGGTCGGGTCGCGCTCCTCAACGTCGAGCAGCCGCCGGTCCTGGACCCTGTTGCCGTCTTTGAAGTACTCAGCCGGTGGCGTTGTGATCGCCCGCTCAGTCTTCTGCCCGTCGGGGACCACTTCCTTAAGAACATATTCGTTCCGCCACTCGCTCTCCAATCGGTAACCTCTCTTTGGTGCGTGGCGGAGCTCTAGCGCGGTGCCGAGCATCTCTTCGATGTGCTGGGGGATGAAGCCCCTCCTGGCCATGCGCAGGACCAAGTCCTCATCCAATCCCTTGGCCCCGTACTTTTCCAGCGACCGTGTTATGGCCCCATCCCCGATCGTGTCGAGCATCTTGATGGCTAGCGGTTTGGGAAGCCAGCCGCCAGCACGAGTGCCGATGACTCGGGCTATGTCGACCGGGTCGATTGATCCGGTTGGGACTCCCTTCCTCTTTCTGATCACGTCAGCGACCTCTTCCAAGGCGTCAGAGACCTGCTTCATCGCCTTGGCGCTGTCGCCGATGGCGGGGAGGAACGCGGCCATCGACCAGGCGGTCATCCCGACATCGCCCTTGAGGATATTCGCACCCAGGTCGCGTAAGTCCGCCGGGGTCACGAATGCGATGGAGCCCACGATCACACCGGCTATGTACGGCCATCCGGTGCATGAGCAGAATTTCCAGTCCTCGGGGTCAGCTTCGATGTCCCCGCACACGGCTCCCCGCAAGACCATGTCGGCGATCTGCCAGTTGTCATACACCACTTCGGCGACAGTCGGGTCACGGCTCTCGTCGGAATTGAAAAGATCTATCTCCTGCTTATCGTCCAGGTCATCGCCGTCGGTGTTCCAATACAATTCCGTGCTGCCCGCGTCCCATTCCTCGCCACCAGTCGCGCCGTCATGGTCGTTATCCGCATCCCACGGGAACAGGTAGTCAGCCACCTCGATCCAGTCGCCCACCCCGTCGTAGTCGGTGTCCTGGCGACGCGGGTCGGACTTGACCTGGTAAGCGGTGCCGCGGCCGAAGGCGTGGCCGCGAGAGGGCGTGTAGCCCATCTCGGCGCCATCCTCGAGCCCGTCGCCGTCCGAGTCGGGATCGTCCGGGTCGGTGAGGTACACCCTGCCGGTGGAGGTGCGCATGCCGCCGGACTCGGCGGCATCGGCCAGCCCGTCGCCGTCGGTGTCGACCTCGCCGGCGATCTCGTCGCGGAAGATCCCCACCAGGTCGTCCGCCGAGTCGGCCAGGAAGAACTTCCCGCCCGTCTGCGAAGCGATCTCATCCAGCAAAGCCTCGTCGGTCGCGCGCCCCAGACCGACCGTGTACACCACGATCCCGCGTTCTTTCGCCCACTGGGTCAACACCTTGTCGTAGGAGCCCACGCCGTCGGTGAGCAGCACGATGGCCCGCTTGCTGCCCTTCCAATCGATCGAGTCAAGGCGCGACAGTGCAAGGCTCATCGGTGCGGACAGATTCGTCCCGCCGTTCGCGCGCACCCGGGCCAGCGCACTCTTAGCGGCTTGAAAGTCATCCGACAACGGCTGCAACAGCCGCGCGGTCTGGTCGAAGTCGACCACGCCCACCCGGTCGCCGTCCTTGAGCGCATCGATCAGCAGGCTCGCAGCCGTGACACGGAGCCGCCCGGGATCGTTGTCCAGCATCGACCCGGAACTGTCGAGCACCAGCATCACGTCGGTCGGCTCGCGGGTGAAACCGCCCACGGAGCCGCCCAGCCCGAGTTCGGCCTTCCAGATCGCCGCAAACTCCGCCACGTCCACCACCACGAACGGCGAGAACTCGCTCACCTCGGCCGTGACCGTCCCCGCCGCCCAATCGACCACCTGGCCCGCGGGCACGTCCAACATGTCCTCTTCGGTGTCGTAATGCAGCAGCGCCACCTCGTCCGCCGGCGTCAATCCCGCCGTGTCGAACCACACCGTCAACACGCCCGTCACGCCCTCCGGCGCTTCGACCTCGACCGGCGGGGAGCGCTGGCCCGGCAATTCCGTCAACCGCAGGTCACCCGAGGGCACCATGCGGGTCTCCAACAGCCCCACGGCCAACCCCGTCGCCACCAGCCGCGCGGTCGGCTCCGCCAACTCCAACGTGACCGTGAACGTGTCCTCGCCGTCGCCGATGCCGTCCCCGTCGGTGTCGAACCGCGCCGGATCAGCGCCCACCCGAGGCTCCACCCCATCAGACAACCCATCACCATCAGAATCCGGATTCAACGGATCCAATCCGGCAGCCAGTTCGTCGCCATCCCCCACGCCGTCGCCGTCCGTGTCGGCCTTGATGCCGCTTGTACCGGCGGCCAGCTCCTCGCGGCTGGTCAGGCCGTCGCCATCCACATCCTCGTCAAGGTCCCCGACACCGTCGCCGTCCGAGTCGGCCTCGGTCGGCCACGTGCCCATGTCGAATTCGGCCGCGTCGTCGATGCCGTCGCCGTCGGTGTCCCGTCGCAGCGGGTCGCTGCCGGCCCGGATCTCGGCCAGGTCCGGCATGCCGTCGCCGTCGACGTCGCCGTCCACGCCGCCCAGATCAGCCGGGGTGAGTTTCACCTCGCAGGAGTAGTAGGCGTTGACCCCGGTCCCGCCCGCGCACCGGTCCCAGCCCGCGTCCCCGTAGTGCGAGTCGTTGCCGGGCCCGCCGATCAGCAGATCGTCCCCGGCGTTGCCCTTCACCGAATCAGCGCCCTCACCAGCCACGATCCGGTCACTACCGTCGTCGCCCCACAAGGTGTCGGCCTTGCCGGTGTCGATGATCGTGTCGTCCCCGGCGCCGCCGCGCACCGTGTCAGCGCCCGCCTCCCCATAGACCCAGTCGGCGCCGTCCTCGCCCCACAGGGTGTCACCGCCTGCGCCGCCCCAGATCACATCGTCGCCGGGCCCAGCGTGGACCGTGTCCCCGCCGTCACCGGCCTCGATCTGGTCGGCACCGTCCTCGCCTCGAATCGTGTCCCCGCCAGCCCCGCCGTAGATCACGTCGTCGCCGGGGCCGCCGTAGATAGTGTCGCCGCCGTCGTCCCCGTAGATGATGTCGTTGCCGGCGCCCGCTTTGATGGTGTCGCCGCCCCCACCGCCGCAGATCACATCATCCCCGTCGGTGCCCTTCAACACATCCCCGGCAGTCGTGCCGAAGATGGTGCAACCACGCCCCTGGTCGAACGCTTCCGGTTTGCCCGCCGCCAGCGACGGCGACTGAGCGGGCATCAGCGTGAACGCCAACACCCCGGCGACGCCGCCGGCCAACAAGGCACTCGTAGTTCGGCTCTTCATCACAGGACGGCCATGGCGGCCAGAACGGGAAAGAAGGTCGAGGAATGGGAGGTTCATGAGGGCACTCCTATGGGCTCAGAAAAACATGGCAACCGCAACCCGCCCCCTGGGCCCAAAGCCCAATACCGTTAAGTTAGGGTGAGCGCAGCCGGACGGTCCAGTCCGGGGGCGCCGGCGGCTCGGCGGGCGGCCGCTTGACGGGGAACTTCGC
>JAISCU010000178.1 GCA_031265345.1 Bifidobacteriaceae bacterium | reverse complement strand
GGCCTGGGGCTCCCACCTCGCACGGGACCACACCCACCTTGGACGATGCCGCCCGGCCGTCCGAGCCCGCTGCCCCGGCTCCCCGCCGCCCCCGGCTGGCAGCCGCAACACGCGGCTCGTGACAGCCGGGCGAGGACACCGGCCACTCGCGAAAATCCGACCAGCCAACCGATCCCGGCCACGCGACCGCATGACGCCCAGTGCGTAGGACTGGCAGGCGGCGTTCCCCGGGAAACCTGGTGACCCGACGCGTGGGGGGCCATTCGCACGGTCTTGGCTCGGAACGCAAGACCGAAGCGCCAGCGGGTCGGGAGCCAGACAGATACAAGGCCGCGGTCATCGTCACCATCGACGCGCCACAGTGGGCGGTCGAACTGGGCGACGCATCGCGCCGCAGGCGGGCAGCAGACCGAGTCATATTCGAAGTCGACACTTATCCCGACGAAGCAGGCGACCATGTGTCGGCCCATGCGTATCTGATCAACGGCGATGGCGTGATCGTCAACCTGGGCGGCGATAGAGTTCCCGTGCCATCAGACCGGTCGGTGCTCTGGGAATAGGTCGGAGTCATGACGCTGGACGAGGGTTACGCTGCTGCGGCACGGATCGCTCAGGCCTCCGCTCCCATCATGCAGTCCCTCGGCTGGCCGCGCTTCTCCGAGGTCGAGATCGGCAATGCTCCAAACATCGTGATCAGTTCGGCGTTCGAAGCCCACGACGACCGGGAGCCCAATCCCGGACGGCGTGCCGATTGACTTCCGCGCCCTGCGCTACTGGCTTAATCTCCACGCCCTGATCAGTCCCCGGCTGGACCCCGCGCTCGCCGCTCTGGCCCTGGTCTGACACCCACAAAGGCCCCTGTGCGTCCATGGCCCAGGTGCCTTTGCTCTCTCGTCTCCCCATCAAGTCCTCGCCGCGCGCTCCTGATCCGTGCCCTCGCGGCCGCATGGGGCGCGGGTGGGCGCAACGGGCCAGCATAGAACGGCTCCCCGCCAGTTCAGCAGGAAGTTGCTGCACCCGCGCCTCGGCTTTCGAACGCCTTTCGTGCGCTGGCGCGAAGACAAAGGATTCGGTGGACGATGCCGCCCGGTCGCCTGACGTTCGACCGCCACTTCCCGTCGGAGCCGGCTCGCGCCGATCTATGAACACCGGTTCCAGACAAGCTCCTACGAGTCACCGCGAACGCCAGGAGCGCCGTCCCGGCTTGGCGGGCGGCATCGTACGCGAGGACGAACGCCGAATCGGGATCGCTCTCGGCTATCGCCGGCGGTCGCGATCATGCGCTCGGCTTTGGCCAAGAGGCTCTCGCCGCGAGCTGTCTCGCCCGCGATCGTTTGGAGAGTCCTCTCGTTCAAGGCCTCTTCGATTTCGGCTACGCCGCGCTCCCGTCTGCTCACGGCGCGATGTCCCCCGAGACCACGACGAACGGCGATCGGCGGATTTGAGCGACGAGTTTGTCCTCGCCAGCCTCCCGTTGAGCCGTCGTCCTGGGCACCCGGTTGACGGGTAGCCCTATCCGCTCCTGCGCGGCGGCGGCGTCGTAGACTTCCGCACGGGAAGGCTCGCCGATGACCAGCACATCGGCGTCGGGACGTATTAGGAGCCACGCAAGATCGGCAACAACGTCGGCATTTCACTCCTCGTAGACGGCCAATATGCCCCATCTAACGGTTATGTCGGCACCGTGCTCGCCCATTCGGACTGCACGAACCGTATTCATGTCCCTCCGATTGCGAGTCGGAAAGTCCCGTGCGGCCGCGGGCATGGGGAGGCTTGAGTCGCTCCCCAGTGCGCGGGACCCACGAAGGACACGCGGTCGGCAAAGCGGCCGGAGCCTGCCCCGAAGCACGGAGGGGACGTAACCAAGCGCATCACCTGTGCAACTGTGATACTGTGTGCCTGTGCGAAACATCACGCTGAGCGTGCCTGACGAGGTGTATCGGGCGGCGAGGATAAGGGCGGCCGAGGCGGACACGTCCGTCAGCGGATTGGTCGCGGCCTACCTGGGCTCGCTGAGCAGCGCGGACGCGGAGTTCGAAAGACTGGCCGAATTGCAGAGGCGGACCGCGTCCAGCATCCAAGGCTTCTCGGCCAGCGACCGTTTGGACCGGGATTCGGTGCATGACCGTGCGGTTCGTTGACGCCAGCGTCCTGCTCTACGCGATCTCCACGGACCCGCAGGAGTCCCGCAAGGCAGCAGTGGCGCAGGCCATCTTGACCGGCACGGACCTGGCGTCGTCAGTCCAAGTGCTCCAAGAGTTCTACGTACAAGCGACCCGCGCGAGCCGGGCGAATCCGCTGTCCCATGAGCAGGCAGCCGACCTGGTCGAGGCGTTCGCGCGCTTCCCGGTGCAGGACCTCACGATGCCGGTGGTGCGAAGCGCCCTGCGCACCCGCGCCCGCTACCTCCTGTCCTATTGGGACAGCGCGATAATCGAGGCCGCGCGGGCTCTTGGCTGCCGCACGGTCCTGTCCGAGGAACTCTGCCACGGCCAGGACTACGGCGGCGTGACCGTCGTCAACCCGTTCACCTGAAGCCTCTCGCTCGTTGTCAACTCGGCTCGTCAAGATGCAGCCCGCTTCCTCCACGCCGTCGCCTTTTCACACGTGAGCGCGGTGGGGGTGACTGTCGCGAAGCGACGGCGGCCGCCAAGTGTGAGACGAATCTGCGTCGCCGTGCCGATTCGGGTCTGCGAGCCGCCGATGCCGCCCGCCCAGGTCCCCGCACCACCACAGGCTGCCCGACCAGGCATCCCGGATGACGGGTTGCGCGCCGGAGACGAGACAGCGGCATCGTCCACATTTGACAGCGAAAGGGGCTCACGTACTGTCCAAAGTGAACCCTCGGGAGAGCTGAGCGGACCCGGCGAGTCAAAACGGCAGGCCCGCTGGCGGCCGCGCCGGGTCGAGCAGCATGATGAACGGAGGTCCGACGGCGTCTTGGTGCTACCCGTGGATCGCTTGGAGCCAGATCTTCGCTTACCGCCAACTGTCGCCGACCTTGGGGACAGGATGGTTCGCTTTCAGTCCCGCGCGGTGGGCGCCAACCGCCGTCCACGTTTCGGTGCAGCGAATAGGGCCTTCGTCTTCGACCACAGGCGCGGCACCACGAAACACGCCAAGAAGGCTCCTAGGGCCACGATCATCGAGGCAATGGTGTGGCCTGCATCCCCCGACGGATCATCAGGCGCAAAGCCGATGAAATAGATCGAGAATGCGGACATTGCCGCGACGATTGAGCTGAAGTAGCTGATTCTCGTCTCCTTCCTATCTCATCGTTTCAATCCGGAAAGAACCGACATTTGCGGCGAGGCCACTCGTTCGGCTCGTCGGAGCCCCGCCTGCTTGTCGCGCGACGGTCCCGACAAGGCAGGCTAGACCGAGCTTCGTCACGCACGCGCGGCTCCCCGCATTCGTCTCACCAATTGGACGATGCCGCCTCCACAGTCCCCTGAACCGACGGTTCCCCTCGGCTCGGCTACAAAGTCACCAGGTCTCGCACGGCCTGTTTCATGTACTCAAAATCCCTGTCCCGATGCAACAATATTAAGCCATTATGGGTTGCTGTCAATGCGATAAGAATATCGACCAGGCCGCGCAACGTGAATCCCTTTCTTTTCATCTGGTAATAGACGGTAGCGGCTTCTCGGAATGTCTCGGCGCCCGGTTTGGGTTCATAGATCGTCTGCGCCCCCAGATACGAATCCAGCTTCCGGTATTCCGCGGCGTCCTTCGCCCCTTGCAGAACTTCGGCATAGGTGTAGGCCGATATGCCAAAGGGCTGAGCCTCCTGAAGCAGTGTCTCGAAGATGGATACCTTCTCGTTCTCCTCTCCGCGCAGGAATTGCACCAACACCGAGGTGTCGACGAGGATCATCCACCGCTCCTTCTGGTCTCTTTGTAGTCGTAACCGTCCGCGAACCGTATCTTGCCTTTGAGGTCCATGAGGTTCTTGCGCGATCTGACGGCCACGAAGTCTCTGAGAGCGGCATCGACCACTCCCTTCTTGGTATTGATCCCCGACAGCCTCATCGCCTCGCCGACCAACCGATCATCCAACACGATATTCGTCCTCATGCTCTCCGCCTTTCCTCGGCCATACACCTGATGATACCCATCGTAATGTGTACGCAAGCCATGCCAATGTGCATGAAGACACATGGTGCGCCGGTGCGCCGGTAGGCCTGGGCCGCGCGAGAGGATCGACGCCCGGTAACTCTTGGCCGGGTCGAGCATCGCGACACCGAACCCGACCAGCACACTGGTGTCCGGCAGGATCACTGTTCGCCCTGCCACAGGTCGCGGCCGAAGCCCGGTTGGCGCCCGGCCCGCAACTCGCGCAGCCAAGCGTCGAGTGGATGGGAGCGCAAGACCGCTTCTCACCGGAACCGATGCAAACCGGCCTGCGCCGGTGGTGTAGTTGCTGGCCTAGGAGAAGAATCCAAGAGTGGGCAGGAGTTTCCGGGAAGCATCGATGATTCGTTGGGCGTCCGATTGAGTCTCCGCCAATTCTTCTTGCGCCACCCCGTCTCCGGGCACGTCCGGGTACTCCAGTTCGTTCCGTCGCCGACGGATCGCACCGAAAACCTTCATGCCCGCACCGAACTGCGCTCTCAGCGCCCGCTCGACGGCATAGTGTCCCCCGGTCGTGGTTGCGCGCAAGCCCTGTTGGGCCAAGAGCGCCGTCCCGGCTTGGCGGCATCGCACGCGAGGACAAAGGCCGAGTCGGGATCGCTTGCGGCGACAGCTCGCGCAGTCGCGATCGTGCGCTCGGCTTTTGCCAAGAGACTCGTGCCACCGGCCGCCCCGCCCGTGATTGCCTGGAGAGTTCTCTCTTTCAGTGCCTCTTCGATGTCGGCCGCGCCCCGCTCCCATTTGCTCATGGCTCAACGTCTCCCAAGACCACGACAAACGGCGACCGACGGATCTGGGCAACGAGTTTGTCCTCGCCCGCTTCCCACTAGCCCGTCGTCCTCAGCACAGGGTTGACGGGGAGCCCGATCCGGTCTTGCGTGGCGTCGGCAGCGTCGTAGACCTCCGCCCGAGCGCACTTACCGATGACCAGCACGTCGATGTCGTTAGCGGGAGGGCCGGGTTGGCCGTGGCGCCGGGCGGCCCATGATCCGAAAATGAGGACCGCATCCGCTTCGACTCCGGCGAAAGCCTCGGCGACCACGGGCGCTGGCCCGAAGGTGAACTCCATAACGCGGCTCAGCGGCTCGAACACGGGATGGTCGCGGTTGGCCCACACCATCCGATTGCGCCCGACGGTCCGCGTGGTCGCAAGGCGGGCCTCGGCCAGATGGCCGACATCTCGCTGGACAGTGGTCATCTTGGCGCCGACGATCCGCGACAGCTCGCTGATGCTGTACTCGGCGTCGGGATGGATGAGGAGCCACGTCAACAGACTGCCCAAGGTCGGGCTCCGCAGGATGGGCAAGAGCGTCGGCAGATCACTCCTCATAGATGGTCCATATGCCCCATCTAAAGGGTATGTCGGTGCCGTTCTCGCCTGCCCGGACTGCACGAACCGTGGTCACTTCCCCCAGATCCGGAACCCGAAAGCCCCGAGCGCCCGCGGGCGGAGCTCACAAGTACCGGTCAAAGGCCCATGTGACTCGGGAGCAGCACCGCCACCGTCTCCGGGCCAGCCACGGCGCTCGACTCGGTCGTCCGGGAGGCGGGCTGTCCGCCGGAGACGGGCCAGCGGCATCGTCCAGCCAAAGCCACGACAGGGCTCCCCACCCCACCTCGAACCACACTGACCGATGCCCGCCAGGCAATTCGGTCTCCGGCGCAGAAGAGTGTCAGATGCCCGGAATAGGCTGCTTTGATTCGCACGCGTCGTGAGGAGGACCAGGATCATGCCAGCTGCGCGCTCCGCGGCCAAGGGGGTTGGAGTCGTGGTCGGCTCGGGCCGTGGTTCTCAATGACCACCACTGTGTACCTCGACGAGTCGGGGGACCTGGGCTTCGACATGTCAAGGGGCAAGACCTCTCGCTGGTTCTTGGTCACCGCGCTCATCTGCTCTGAGACCAAGCCGGTAGACAAGGCCGTCAAGAAGATTTTCGCCGGATTCACCGCCCATTTGGCCGAGCACGTCGAGACTCCGCCAGGAGTCGGCTTGACAGTCGAGATCAAGCATCCCAACGCGGAGAAGGGCCTGCAGGCTGTGGACATGGCCTCGTGGAGCTTGTTCCGCATGTACGAGCACGACGACCCCAGCTACGCCGACCTGATCGCGGGCCGGTTGCTGGCGACAAGCAGTGTGTTCGACTAGAAAAGACACGACCCCTGCCGCGTCTTTTGTGGAACCCTACGGAGCCACGCGACAGGGGAATTACGTGTACGACCATGATATGTCATGCGGTCGGCCTGAAGCAATGAAGCGCCGCTACTATCACGACACCGACCGTGACGCCCAAGCCGGTCGTCCGCGGGGCGATCTGTGCGCCGGAGACGGGTGAGCGGCATCGTCCAGTTGGAACGACGGAAGGGCTCACTTACCTGGGATCAGCTTCAGGCGGCGCCAAATCTCCAGGCAGGCGGGGCGCCTGCGGGCCATCTCTCCGAGTTCCGCCATGTAGCGGGCGAACTTGTCGGCCTGATCGGGGCCGGCCTTCCGGGAGAAATACTTCATGCGGACCAGCAGGGCACCCGAGCTCTCGTACGCGCCCCGCCCGGTCTGGGCCAGGAAGGGCTGGGCCAACGCCCGGAAGCGCGGAACGACCTCGGCTGGATGCGTGCGCTCGCGGGCCTCCAGCAAATCCCGCTGCGTGTGATCCCAGACCCCCTTGCGGTCCTCGGATGCGAATTCCCACGCCTCGTCAACGCGATCCTGGGCCAGCAACTCGCGCACCCACGAATCCGGGCTATTGGCTGCGAAATAACGTTCGACCTGCGGGGCCAGGTCTTGCCACAGGCCTGCGGCTTCGGCCCTTTCGCGGAGTTTGGCGTAGTTCGCCTGGTCAGTGTGGCGCTCGAACAACTCCATGGTCAATTCGACGGCCTTGCCCAACTCGCCCCGCTTCGCCGCAGCCGCCGCCGCTCGCTCGCCCATCCATGAGTCCACGCCCGCCCAATAGCCTCGCTGCGGCCGCGGGAAGCCCTTGTCGCGCGCGGCCTCGCGGAACTGGTTGAAGCTGCGTTCCGCCAAGCGGTCGGCGGCATCGGTCAGGGCCGCCCGGTCCAGAGCCCCGACCGCGTCCCAGATTTCCCTTTGATCGTTGAGGGCGCCGCCGTACAGGGTCACTATGGCCGCCTCGTCCCCGTCCAGCACCGCCAGTTCCTGCCGTGCCAGGGCGATCGCTTCCTCGTGTTTCCCCGGCGGCAAGCCTTCGAGCAGATCCCGGAAGAACGACCAGGCGGGGCCGTCGAGCACCTCGCGATAATCGGTGAGATCCACCGGCACCGGACCAGAGGGTCCCCCGAGCAGCAGGTCGAATAAGTCTCCGGCGAAGGACAGCCGTTCGTGGGGCGTCAAACCCGTGCCCAGCGCGTTGGCAGTCGCGGCATGCAAGACCAACAGGTCGTAGCCTTCCTCGCGCAAGTAGTCGCCCGAATAGTCCGCGCCGACCGAGAACTCGTACAGTTCTCGTATGCCGATCCGAAGCACACCGAGCGCGGCGAGGCTCGGATTCTCGGCTACTGCGGCCTTCAGTTCTTCCAGCACGGCGGTGTCGATCACGGCGTCCTCCGGCTCGTCGTAATAGTCGTAACGGTAGTCGCCCTGGTTGTCGTAGGGATCGACCGATTCGACCAGGTCGGCGGCGACGCGGCCAGCCAGCTTGGCCATCTTGTCCCGGTCCACCAGGCCCTGGTCGATGAACGGCGCGGCCTTGTCGATCAGCCATTGATCGAGCCACTTCGACTTCTCGGCCGCCTCTGTGACCAGGTCCCGCAACTCATCGACGGACAGCCCGGCCAGCCAGTCGAGAACAGCAGTCTTGATGCCGGGTTCCTTTCCCGCGCCTTTTCGCTTCCGCACCATAGGTCAATCTTGGCCTCGTCCGGCGCCGACCAGCCACCGACGCCCCGGACAAAGATGCAATCCCTGGCTGTCGATGACGACTGCCACGGTTTGCAACTTTTCTGCCGGGCCTGGTTCAGCGAGTGTCACGGTTTGCAGCTTTTGTGCCCGGTGCCGTTTTCGGCGCGCCTCGCCGACCTGCGGCTTTACCGCTGGGCGACCATTGGGGCAACCAGGAAAACCTGCATCCCGTGACACTCGATCTCGGATCGCCCCTGAAAAAGCTGCAATCCGTGGCTGTCGATGACGAGTGCCACGGTTTGCAACTTTCTGGTCGACGACTCAGCTCTTCCCAGGCCCGGCGTCCGTGCCCCGTGCCGTGTCGGAGCCAGCCGCACCGTCTGACGCCGCGTCGCCCGGCAAGGCGGCCGTCGAAACCGAACCGGCAGGTGGGTCGTCACCAGCGCGACCACCGCCACCCGCGCCACGACCGGCACCGGCACCAGCATCAGCCGCGCGGCCACCCGCGTACTTCTGGTACGCGAACAGCCCGGCGCCGACCGCCAATCCGGCCAGATCGGTCCACAGGCTGGCGTCCAACAGACCCAGCGCGGCGGCCCCGCCCGCCAGCCGCAGCAACACCGGCACGCGGGCGAACAGGTATCCCTCGACCGCGACGCCGATCAAGACCACACCCAGGCAGGCCGTGGCGGTGACCCGGATGCCTTCGGCCCAGTTGGTGTCGATCAGCATCAGGGCTGGCGAGAACACGAACATGTACGGCACTATGAAGCCGGCCAGCGACAGCTTGAAGGAGGCCACTCCTGTCCTCATGGGGTCTCCCCCGGAGAGCCCGGCGGCGGCGAAGGAGGCCAGGGCCACGGGCGGCGTGATGTTGGCGAACATGGCGAAATAGAAGGCGAACATGTGGGCGGCGATCACCGGGATGCCAAGGGCGGCCAAGGCGGGAGCCGCCATCGTGGCGGTGACTATGTAGGCGGGGATCGACGGCACGCCCATGCCCAGGACCATGCACGTCACCATGGCCAGGGCCAGGGTGGCCAGGACCGAGGTGTCGCCCATCGCGATGATCACGCGCGACAAGTTCAAAGCGAAGCCGGTCTTCGCGAACACGCCCACAATGATCCCGACCGCCGCGCACGCCACGGCCACCGGCACGGTTTGGCGGGCGCCGTCGGCCAGGGCGTCCAGGATGTCCTTGAACGACATGCGGGTGGACTTGCGGCATTCCGCCACCACGACGGTCAGCCCGATGGTGCACACCGCCGAGAAGATGACGGTCGCGCCGGAGAAGAACAGCATGTAGAGCAGGAACAGGATCGGGATCAACAGGTGGCCGCGTTCCGCCATGACCGCGCGGATGGCGGGGAGGCGGTCGCGCGGCACTCCCTCCAGCCCGAGTTTCGAAGCCCGCAGGTGCACCTGGGTGATGACGCCCAAGTAGTACAGCAGGGCCGGTATGACCGCCCAGATCACGACTTGGGAGTAGGGCACGCCGATGGTCTCGGCCATGATGAAGGCCGCCGCGCCCATGATGGGCGGCAACAACTGGCCTCCCACGGACGATGACGCCTCCACGGCTCCCGCGAAGGTCTTCGGGTAGCCGCATTTCTTCATGAGCGGAATAGTGAACGCGCCCGTGGTCACCACGTTGGCGACAGCCGAGCCGTTGATCGAGCCGAGCAGGCCGGAGGCGATCACCGCGACTTTGGCCGGACCGCCGCGAGCCGATCCGGCCACCGCCATCGCCAGGTCGTTGAAGAACTGGCCCATTCCGGACTTCGCCATGACGGCGCCAAAGAGTATGAACAGGAAGATGTAGGAGGCGGAGACGGACACGGCGGTGCCGAAGATCCCCTCGGTGTTTATGAAGACGTTGGCGAGGCCCTCCCAGGTGTAGCCGCGATGTGCGAAGACCCCGGGCAGGTCGCGTCCGAACAGGCCGTAGGCGATGAAGACCAGGCAGAGGATCGGCAGCGCCCAGCCGGTCAGGCGCCGCGCTCCTTCGATGACGAGCACCACCAGCACGGTCGCGACCACAGTGTCCATGGTCGAGGGACTACCGAAGCGATCGATGATGCCCGCGTAATCGGCCAAGAAATACACCGGCACGGCCGCCGAGAGGGCGATGAACAACCAGTCGTACCACGGCACCGTCTGGCGCGAGGACCGTTTCAGCATCGGGTACAAGAAGAACCCCAATGCCAGCATCATCCCGACATGGAGGCTGCGGTGCTCATGCGCGGGCGGCTGCCCGGCTATCGCCGTCCACAGGTGGTAGACGGACACCGCCACGCACAGCCCGTAGAAGGCCCAACCGACCGCCTGGGATCTGAAACGCCTGGTGGCGGACTCCCGGTCGACGCTCTCCAGCACCTGCTGGACTTGTTCCTCCGACACGGTCTCGAAGCCCGGATCGGCGGTGCTCGTTCTTGACTCCACCTGATTTACTCCCTTGATCTGGTCAGCCTTGATTCAGTTAGTCCGGACCCGGCCAGCGCGGCCCGATCGTGAGCCGCAGCCGGGCCGACGCGGGCAGGTCCTGTCCCCGCGTGATCAGTTCGCCGTTGAGCTTCAGGTCCTTGGTGGCCGTGACGGAGTTGAGCCAGGTGATCTCCGGGAAGGCCTGGCCGATCCCGCCCATGTGGATCATGCCGTCGTCGATCCAGGTCCGGTCGCCCTTGGCCTCCGGGATGCCCGCCCCGAATGCCGGGAACCGGATCGTGTCGAGCACCAGATCGCCGCAGTCGCCCACATGGTAGAACTCGTCCCAGGGAATCTTCTCCAGCGAGTGCTCCCACCCGAAAGAGAACTCGTCGCCGGTCCGAACCGGTGCGGAGACCAGGACGGCGGCATCGGACAACTGCTCTATCCGCAGGATCGGTTGGCGCGCCCAGGCCGCGAACAAACCGCCCAGCCAGCCCAACGCCGCCAGAACCACCGCGGTCGCCGCCAAGACGGCCACCGACGCGGAGCCGGACCAGCGACCGCCCGCGCGACCCCGAGCCGCGCCTGGTCGTGAGCCCGTCATCGGACCTACTTGGCGGTCAGGTTCTTGTCGGCGTAGAAGGCCTCGGCGCCCGGATGCAGCGGCACGTCGATCCCGGTGATGCCGCGCAGCGCGGTGTCGAGAGCGATGTGCTCCTTGGCGGTGGCGTGCGACCCGGCGATGGTGTCCAGCCCCTCGCCGTAGAACAGCGTCAACATGTCCCTGACGACCTCGTCCGGCAGGTCGGCGTGGACCAGCATCACGTTCATGACCGCCGCGGTGGTGGTGTCGGCGCCCGTGCCGTACGCGTCGGCCGGGATGACGGTCTCGATGTAGTACGGGTTCTCGGCGGTCAGCTTGGCCAGGGCCTCGCCCTCGACCGGCACGAACACCACCGCGTCGCTGACCGCGAGTTCCTTGATCGTGGCGTTGCCCAGCGCCGAGGTCACGAAGGCCGCGTCCATCTGGCCGTTCTTGATCTGGTCGATGGCCTGGCCGTAGTCGAGGTAGTCGACCTTCTTGGCGTCGTCGTAGCTCATGCCGTGCGCGGCGAAGATCATCCGGGCGTTGACCTCCACGCCGGAGTTCGGCGCCCCGACCGCGACGTGCTTGCCCTTGAGGTCCTCGAAGGATTTGATGCCCGATTTCTCGGTCGTCACGATCTGGCACACGTTTGGCCATAAGCCCATCATGACGCGCAGGTCCTCGGCTGGCTCCTGCCCGTCGAAGGCATCAGTGCCGTTGTAGGCCTGGATAGCGGCGTCCGCCATGGCGATGGCTATCTCGCCGTCGCCCGCCAGGATCGCCTTGACGTTCTCGGCAGTCGCGCCGGTCGCGGTGACGGAGGTTTTGTAGCCCGCCCCCTCGAGCACCGTCGAGAAGGCCCCGCCCACGGGATAGTAGACGCCGCTGGTCGGCCCGGTGAGCACGGTCGCGAAGACCTTCGAGCGGTCCAATTCTTGGGTGTCGCTGCCGGACCCCGAAGGCTTGGAGTCGGAGCCGCACGCGACGAGCATGGCGGATACGGCAAAGGCTGTGAAACTGGTCATTAAGACCCTTGACTTCGTTGACATTTCACTATAATAAGCACGCCCTCGGCGGGGCCTTGACCAGCGCTTTCGCCCGCCTCGGCCGGCCGCTGACCGTCTAGTCGTCCTGTCGGACGCCTTTGGGTATACTCCGCACCGGTCCGCGTTGCGGTTCAGGCCTCTCACCTGGGCTTTCACGCTGCACGATGCCGCCGCACAGCTTCACGTCGAACGAGTTGGGGCGCGCCTCGGCCCGGCTTCCCGCCGCTGGAATGTGACCAACACCACATCGACACGGGGCGGTTCCGCGTCCGGCTAAGGATATAGGTCCCACTCAGCCGTCTTCCGCGTGGGCTGCAAACAGGGGACGGTTCTTTGTCCGATCAAGGACGGAGGTCCCATCTGGTGTCGCTCCCGCTCGGCGGTCACCCCGTTCGCCTGCGACCCGTCCCCGATCGACCTGGACGATGCCGCTCCCCCAACCCAGCGGCATCGTCCAGCGTGCCCCTACCTGAGGGACGCGGCGTAGCGGCCGACCAGTTCCACGAACTCGGCCCGCAGACCGTACGGATCGTCGCCCAGAGCCCCCGTGGCCAGGCTTCTGACCTGGTCGATGGATGCGTCGCCCTGGTTCTCCGAGTGGCGCAGGATCATGCCGAACTCCGCCACGGCGGCGGCGAAGCGCCAGTCGTCGTCGGCCTGGACGCTGGCCCCGGACCGAGGCACTTGGAAGTCGTCCTGCCGAGACTCGTCGCCCGTGGGCTCCTTGTAGCGAGTGGCGACTGTCATCCAGGTGCCGTCGTCGGGGTAATCAGAGTCCACGCCGCCGCTATCCCCGTCGCCCGCTTCGGCGGTGCCGGGGACCAACTCGTACAGCGCCGTCACGGTCGATCCGGCGCCCACGTCCCCGGCGTCCACCGCGTCATCCGCGAAGTCCTCATTGGCCAGGACACGGTTCTCATAGCCGATCAATCGGTACCGGGCGACCTCGGCCGGATTGAACGCCACTTGCAGTTTCAGGTCTTTGGCCACGGTGAACATAGTCGAATCGAATTGATCGACCAACGCCCGCTCGGCTTCCGCCAGCGAGTCGATGTAGAAATAGTTGCCGTTGCCGTTGTCGGCTATGGTCTCCATCATGTCGTCGTGGCTGAACATTCCGAAGCCGAAGACGGAGACGAAAACTCCCCGCTCGCGCGCAATGGTGATTTGCGTCTCCAATTCATCGACGCTGGACGGACCCACGTTGAAATCGCCGTCGGTCGCCAGAATAATCCGATTATTGCCGTCTTCGATGAAATTCTCCGCGGCCAAATTGTAGGCCCGTTTGAGGCCGTCGGACCCAGCCGTGGAGCCGCCGGATTGGAGCGAATCCAAGGCTTTGCTGATCTGCCTGGTGGCGTTACCCTCGACTCCGTCCAGAAGCACCTCTGAAGACCCCGCGTACGTCACAATGCTGACTCGATCCCGGTCATCGAACTTCTGCGCCAACAGCTTGAACGACTCGACGAGCAATGGCAGCTTGTTCGGCTCGCCCATGGAACCGGACGTGTCGAGCAACAACACGACATTGTTCCCCGCCGTGGCCTCGCGCGCCTCTTTCGCTTTGACGCCGATCCGTGCCAATTGGTGGCTCGGCTCCCACGGCGCCGCGCCGACTTTCACGTCCACGTTGAACGGCCTGGCCGCACCGGCGTTCGGCGCGCGGTAATCATAATCGAAGTAATTGATCATTTCCTCGATCCGAATCTGGTCCTCCATGCCGTCATACCATTGCTCGCTATTGAGCAGGTGGCGCAGCAAGGTGTAAGAAGCCGTGTCCACATCGGACGAGAAAGTACTCACCGGCTGATCCGCCACCCTCACCCAGCCGTTCTCGATGGCCGCTTCGCCTTCGATCGGCTCGTCCCAGTCCGCGTACTCGTCGCCGCCGTCCACCGGTTCCGGGTAGCCGGGGAGGCCTTGCTGCGCGCTGCCGCCGTCGGCAGTGCTCAAACCCATGTCGCTGCCGCCCGCGCCACAGCCCGTCATCACCGTCGCGACCAACAGCCCAGCCGTCGCCGCAAGTGCCATGCCTTTCAGATCGCTTCTCACTTTCCCACCTCCGTGTCGGAACAAGTCGTCCTT
The DNA here is from genome assembly GCA_031265345.1 of Bifidobacteriaceae bacterium. Next base: position 14,286 of record JAISCU010000178.1, on the reverse strand, counting down.
CGGAGCGTAGCCCGGCGAATGCCGCTTGTGGGGGCTCTGCGCGTTGCGGTTCAGCGACGGTTTGGGAACGATCCGGGCACGTTTAGGACACGATTCGGACTCGGCCGTCGGTCTCCCGGCTTCCCACGAGTCGCGCGATGCCGTCTGACCAGGACCGCCGCTGCGTCTGGCGGTCCCGATCCTCCCGACCGTGCTTTTGGATGGCCTCGGCGGCGAAACCACCGGTCTGCCCGCTACCGCCGCGCGAGACCATCGAAGCGCACCAACCGACGCGGCCTATCAACAACCTGGCCAAGCCAGAAATGGTGCCGGGTTCATTTCTGGCCAGCCCGGTCCGGGCGCGTCAACCGATATGCGGCCAGCCGACTTGCTGGTTGCGCCGCCGGAAATGTCGGCAGCATCGGGGACAGTCCCCAATTCATCTCAGAGCGATCCCGGCTTTGTCCAGAAACGGCTTCAATTGGGCGGCGGCACCAGTTCCAGCCAGTTGTGGACACCCGCGCCCGATGCCGCCCGGCGGTCCGCGACGTTCACACAGGTCAGCCCGTTGGCGGAATCGCCGCCCCTTTCCGGCTTTGTCCAGAAACGGCTTCAATTGGGCGGCGGCTCCAGTTCCAGCCAGTTGTGGACACCGCAGGCCGATTCCGCCCGGTCCCTCTTCTTGGCTGGGACCCCGAGCCGGACGATGGCAGGGGCACCAATGGCTCCGGGCCCAACCAACTCGCAAGACTGCCCGGCTGCCTGGACCCGAGCCAGCGGCATCGTGCAGCGATTGAAGCTAACCTGGCCAGATGACCGAAATCGAAATCTGGCGCGGCGACATCACGGAACTCGAAGTCGACGCCGTGGTCAACGCCGCCAACAGTTCGCTGCTGGGCGGGGGCGGCGTGGACGGCGCGATCCACCGGGCGGGAGGCCCGGCCATCGTCAAGGAATGCCGCGAACTGCGCGCCACCACGCTCCAAGCTGGGCTCCCAGCCGGTCACGCGGTCGCCACCACAGCCGGAGAATTACCCGCCAGATGGGTCATCCACACAGTCGGACCGGTCTATTCGAGCAGCGACGACAGGTCGGCGACCCTGGCCTCCTGCTACCGCGAATCCTTGCGGGTCGCGGACCACCTGGGTGCCAGGTCCGTCGCCTTCCCCACCATCTCGGCGGGCGTCTACGGCTGGCCGCTCGAAGACGCCACTCGAATCGCGGTCGAAACGGTCAAGCAGGCAAACGCGCAAGTCGAACGGGTCGTGCTGGTGGCCTTCGGCCAGGGCGCCGAATCCGCCTACCGAACGGCACTCGCTGAGGACTGACCCCGGACCGCCCGAGCAGCCCCAAGGCCGTCCAAGGATCACACTGAGTGCCAGCCGCCCCAGCCAACGCGATGCGTTACGCTCGTCACGACTGCGGCGGCAAGCCACCGGACCCGGCCGCCGACCCCAAGTCCCCTACCCCCAAAGTGAGGCACCGAATGCTGAACCGACTGCGGGCACTCGCCACAGGCAAGGAACCGGCCTCGTCGCCGCTGGCCAAGTTGTTCAAGGGCTGGTCCGACAACCAACAAGACACCGCCAATCTGCTGGCGGACTACATCTGCCGGGGCGAGCGGGCCGTCGAAATCACCGCATTGGTCGAGGACCAGGCCATGATCCTCCTGGAAAGGGCCACGAGCTATTGGCACCGCCAGTCGATCAAGCCTCTGGCTGAGAACCACCGCCTCGCCAGCCCTGGCCAGTGGGTCCGCCTGGGCCGTGTGCTCGCGCTGGCGAGCAGCTACGGTTTCCCCAAGCCCCAATCGACCCAGGCCCCGAATTGGCTGCTCGCGATCCAGATGGCCCGCGGGCTGGCCCACACCGAGGCGGAGATCTGGGAGCCGGTCTTCATCGAGGCCGTCCTCGCCGAGGACGAGGTCCCGCCAACGGACCAGCCCCGGATCGCGCTCGCGGCCTTCTGGGAGTTCCTGGGCCTGCGCGGCACCGCCAATAGTTGGAAGGACGACGAGCCCAAGACGAGGTACTGGACCGAATACGTCTGCGACCACATCGACCTGGTGCCCGCGACGCTGACGTCAGCCCCCGCAGTGGCGCAGGCGAACTCCCTCAGGTGGTTGGCTCTGCACCCGGAATTGCTGCCGCCGTTAGCGCCGACGCTGGCCCAGCTGACCGCCGTTCGCTCGAAGCAGGCCTCGAACGCGGCCATCGAGTTGGTCCTGGCGTTGCCGTCCCCATTGCGCCAGCAAACCCTGGGGTCCGCCCTCGACCAGGCCAAGGCCGCCACTCTGCCGAACCTGGTGAACCGAATCGCCCGCCTGGGCGCCGAGGGCCGTCCCGTCCTGGCGGACGCGCTCGGCCGCGACGAGCGCCATGACCAGGTCATCCGGCCCGCGCTCGAACTTTTGGACGCCGCTTCTACTGACAACCAAGCCGCGCACGATGCCGCCGACCCGGTCAACTGGCACGCGCAGGCGGCATCGTGCAAGGTCGCCGCCCAAGGAACGGACGCGGCGCCGACCGGCCTTGAGCTGCCGCCGCTCCCGACGGTTCAGCCGGGGCCGAGCGCCGACCAAGTCCTGCCCGCGCTGGAGGCCGCGGCGGCCCGCGAGGTCGCCAAAATGGAGGCCAACCTGCTCAAACATCCGGACTTCCACTGGTTCAAGAACTCGCTTGAGGCGGCCCGTCGGCTCGACCGGCCCATGCTCCGCATCTTGGTCGACGTGCTCAATCTGAAGACCGACCGGGTCCCGTCCGCACTGGACGGCCTGCCGGACGGATTCATACCCATTTTGGCCCAATTCCCGCTGGCCGGACTGGCCCGCCTCTGCGTGACGCGCAGTCACGGCGAGAAGCGGTTCGACTTCTGGCTCCTGCGACGGTTGGCAGGGCCGGACCACGACTTGAGGGCCATCGCGGATGTCGCCGCCCAGGCCGGAGTGACCGAAGCGGCCGAGAAGACTGCCGAATGGGTGTTCGGCCACGAGGGTCTGCGCGGCCGTGCGGCCCAGAATGTCTGGCCTTTCTTCGCTCTGAATCCGGCTTGGCTCGAGCGCTCGTTGGGGATGGCACCGAACACGCGATCCGATTATCAACGGCCGTACGACCTGGCCACCGCGCTGAAGATCCTGGGAGCGTTTCCGGTTCTGCCGGACCGTTATCTCGCGGCGCTGGCGGGATTCGCCACCGCCGAGACCAAGACTTCCCGGCGAGCGGCCCAGGAAGTGATTGGACATCATCCGCGGGCGTGCGGACTGGCCGCCCAAGCCCTGGGTTCGACCAAACAGGAGGTGCGCGCCGCCGCCGCGGCCTGGCTCGGCCGGCTCGGGGACCCCGCTGCCGTGGACCCGTTGCAGGAGGCTTTGGCGAAGGAGAAACGCGAGCCGGTCCAGGCCGCAATCCTGTCCGCGCTGGCCGCGCTGGGCCAGGACATCTCGCGGCATTTGACGCCGGAGGCCCTGGCGGCGACCGCGGCGAAGGGACTGCGCGGTAAACGTCCGGCCAGCCTCCAGTGGTTCCCGATGGCCGCTCTGCCCACTTGCCGCTGGAAAGACGGCAGCCCGAGCGAGAGCGGCCCAAGCAAGGACGGCGGCCCAGTGGACCCGCAGATCATCGAATGGTGGGTGGTCCTGGCGGACAAGCTGAAGGACCCTCAGGGCGCGGGCCTGATCCCGATCTACGTGTCGTTGCTGAACCAACCCAGCAGGGAGGAACTGGGGCGCTTCGTCCTGGACGCCTGGATCGCGCACGACACCCTGCGGCGCCCGGACGAAGAAGCCCGTGAATTGGCCGCCGCTGAGGCTCCGGCCGAGTGGCGCCGCGCGCAGGACTGGGCCAAGCGGTACCCCAAGGAGGAATGGGCCATCCGGGGTGCCCGCGAGACCCAGGACCAAGTCTTCGAACGGCTCCGCGCCGCCCATGCCGCGGAACTCGTGGGCTCGGCCATAGCCGACAAGGGCCTGCTCGCGTTGACGGCGGGCGCGCCCGGACATCATGTTCTGGCGACCGGGCAGCGTTTCATCAAGGACTTCCCTGAGCGCCGCGCCCAGATCGAAGCCCTGGTCACAGCAGCCGCCGCCAACCCGGACCCGGCGGCCATCCAGTTCGTCCTGGCGATAGCCCGCAAGCACAAGCAAGAGACTGTCCGCCTCAAAGCCCAGGCGCTGGCGGAACAGATCGCGGAACGGTCCGGATGGTCCTTGGACGATCTGGCGGACCGCACCATCCAGACGGCCGGGTTCGACGATTCGGGCCTCCTCACGCTCGATTACGGCCCGCGCCAGTTCACCGGACGGATCGCCCACCAGCCCAAGACCGGGGCGCTGGCCATCACGCTCGCCAACCCGGACGGCAAGCCCATCAAGGCCCTGCCCAAGCCCGGCGCTGCGGATGAAGAGGCTCTGGCGCGGGAGGCCCGCAAGCAGTTGACCACCTCTAAGAAGGAATTGAAGCAGGTGGCGGCGCTGCAATCCTCGCGCCTGTTCGAGGCCATGTGCCTGGAACGGATCTGGCCTTTCCCCGACTGGCAGGAGTTCTTCGCCGGGCACCCGGTCATGGCCCAGCTGGTCTCGACCCTGGTCTGGAAAGCGACCGGCCCGGACGGCGGCTACCAGTTGTTCAGGCCCACCGCCGAAGGGGAGTTGCTCGATGCCGCCGACGATCTCGCGCTGATCGGCCAGGACGCCCGGGTCGGCTTGGCGCACCTGGCCACCGTCAGCCCGGCCGAAGCCGAGCAGTGGCGCGCCAGTCTGGAGGACTACCAGATCACTCCTCTGTTCGGACAGTTCGAGGCCACCACGCCCGAGTTTCAACCGGACGCCACCGTGATCGCGGACCGCAAGGGCTGGCTGTCCGATTCGTTCGCCATCCGCGGACGCGCCACCAAGCGCGGCTACATTCGCGGCCCCGCCGAGGACGGCGCCGGATTCGACCACTACCGCAAGGAGCTGCCGGGAGCTGGCATCCGAGTGGAGATCGGTTTCACGGGCTCGTATGTGCCCGAAGAACAACTCGCCGCGGCGGTCACGGAGCTGGCCTTCTACTCCAAGGACTATCGGAGCATGCCTTTGGGCGAGGTGCCGCCGATCCTGCTGGCGGAGTCCTATGCCGATTACGTGTTCGTCGCCGAAGCCGGCGCCTTCGACCCAGAATGGGAGAAACACAGTGCATTTTGAGAACCCGCCTGAGAACCAATCCGCGGGCCAACCTGAAGACCAGCCCCTACGTCTCCCGGCCGAGCAACGCCACGCCGACGAGTTGGCCCGCTTGCGGGAATGGGACCAGTCCGAAGGCGCTCCTACCCCACCCGGCTGGAAGCTGAGCCCGCGCGCGGTGCGGGCGTTCGTCATCGGGCATCAAAAACTGGGCGTGAGCAGGAAGTTCTACGGCGACGACCCGCTGGTGGACCGCGCCATCGTGACGCTGTTGGGGCGGCAGGGCCTGATGCTGGTGGGCGAGCCGGGCACGGCCAAGTCGATGCTGTCGGAGCTGCTGGCGGCGGCCATCTCCGGCAACTCGAACCTGACCATCCAGGGCACGGCGGGCACGGTCGAGGACCACATCCGCTACTCGTGGAATTACGCCCTGCTGTTGGCCCAGGGGCCGACCGAGCAAGCGTTGGTGCCCTCGCCGATCTACCGCGCGATGCAGCTGGGCGCGGTCGCGCGGTTCGAGGAGATCACGCGGGCGGCGCCGGAGATCCAGGACACCATGATCTCGATCCTGTCGGAGAAGCAGCTGATGGTGCCGGAGTTCGGCTCGGACGCGCGGGTGGCCGCCCGGCCGGGGTTCAACGTGATCGCGACCGCCAACCTGCGCGACCGCGGGGTCAACGAGATGTCGGCGGCGCTCAAGCGGCGCTTCAACTTCGAGACCGTCAAACCGATCGCGGACCGCGAGTTCGAGGTCGAGCTGGTGTCCCGCCAGGTGGACGCCGAGCTGGGTCCGGTGCGGGCCGATGTCCGGCTGGACCGCGACGTGGTGGACCTGCTGGTCACAGCCTTCCGCGAACTGCGGGCCGGGTCCACCGCCGAGGGCACCGTCATCAAACGCCCGGAGACGCCCATGTCCACCGCCGAGGCCGTCAATGTGGCCGTCGCCGCCTCGCTCGAGGCCCGCTACCTGGGCGACGGCACCGTCACCCCGGCCGAATTGGCGCACCAGTTCCTCGGTGTGGCTTTGAAAGACTCGACCGAAGACGCCTCCCGCCTGCGCTTCTACATCGACACGGTGGTCCGCGAGCGCGCCCGCTCCAGCCGCTCCTGGAAGTCTTTCCAGCGCGCGGCGGCCGAGTTGTGGAAATAGGCGCGATGGGTTGGCGCGGGGAATAGGGGCCGTCCGTGACCGAGGATAGGTTGGCGAGGGCGCGGCGGTCGCGCCAGAAGTTGGACGATGCCGCCGTCCATTTCGCGCCCGTCCGTCATCATTCGCCCGCCTGCGCTCGGGCGGTCCGGGCACTGATCGCGGAGGTGCAACCGGCGGCGGTCCTGATCGAGGGGTCGAGTGAGTTCGACGCTCTGCTGCCGATCCTGCTGTCGCCCGAGACCCAGCCGCCTGTGGCCGTGCTGTCGCTGCACCGCCAGGGCTCAGGCCCAGGCCTGCGCGGGAAGAACGGTCAGCCGGGCGAGACCGTCTCGACCATCTATCCCCTGGCTGACTTCTCCCCGGAGTGGGTCGCGCTGCGAGCGGCGGATTCTGCGGGGGCCTCGATCGCGTTCATCGACCAGCCGCATGGCTCGCGCGTGGCTCCCCAGGATGACGCGACCCGCGGGCTGATGGGCGAACGCTACTACGCCGAGAGCCGCACCCTGGCGGCCCTGGCCCGCGACCAACACTGCCGAGACCACGATGAGCTCTGGGAACACTTATTCGAGCTCCGCAGGCTTCACGGCCCCCGAACACGGGTTGGTGCCAGGCACCAACCCGTGTTCCCCTGTGACTGGCAGCGGTTTTTCGACGAGGTCTTCCATTGGGCGGCGCTGGCCCGGCTCGACTACGAGCCGGAAGTGCTGGAGGCCGAGGGATCGACAGCACGGGAGGCTGTGATGGCGGCCCATGTGGCGGCTTGGCGCGCCCGGGTCGACGGGCCGCTGGTGGTGGTGACCGGGGCTTTCCACACCCTCGCCTTGGTCGAGACCCTGGCCGAGTCATTGGCGGGGACGCCGGAAAGGACCGCCCCCGCGACCGCGGCCGGGGTCCCGGCCGCACCGGCCGAGAGCGCTGGCCACTGGCTCATCCGTTACGACTTGACCAGACTGGACGCCCACTCCGGCTACGGCGCGGGCATCCGCTCCCCCGGCTACTACCAGCGGCAATGGGACGCGACGGGGGACGAGGACTTCGCGCGCGCCTGCCTGATCGACATAGCCCGCCACGCCAACGCCGCCCAGACCGCCGACCGGATCAGCCTGGCCGAGGTCAAAGAGGCCTGCCTCCAAGCCGAACGCCTGGCGGAGTTGCGAGGCCATCCCTGGCCGGGCCGCACCGATCTGCTCGACGCCTGCACCAGTTGCTTCGCCAGCGGCGAGTCCCTACCGCCAGCCGTGCGAGACGGCATCGGGCAAGTCTTCGGCGGCTCGAAGCTGGGCATGGTGCCGAAGGACGCCCCGGCGCCGCCCATCGTGGCCGAGGCCCGCGAGCAGGCGGCCAAACTGCGTTTCAACCTGACCGACTCGGCCCGCCACCACACCGTCCTCGACATCCGGCGCTCGGCCAACGCCAGGCGCAGAGCCCGCTTCCTGGCCCTGATGTCCTATCTGAGGACGGGCTTCGGGACCAGCGCCACCGGGCCGGACTACGTGTTCGGCCGGAACCTGGGACGCCTCCGGGAGGAATGGGATTACGCCTGGACGCCCATGGTCGAGGCGGCCCTGATCGCCCTGGCGCCGGACGGGGCAACCCTGGCGGAGGCGGCGCGGACCCGTCTCAGGCGGACCGAGGCCGAATTGGCGGATTCGCCCGCCCGGCGCTCGTCGCGCGAGGTGGCCAAGCTCGTCGCCCAGGCCGCCCTGGTCGGGTTGCCGGACGAGGTCGCCCGTCTGATCCGCAGGGTCGACCGGATGGCCGAGCACGATCCGGACCTGGGCTCGGTGGTGGCGTCGGCGCACTACTTGACCGGTCTGTGGCGTTCGCGCGACATGCTGGACCTCGAATCACCGGCCACCCTGGTGCGGGCCGCAGCCCAGACGTTGCCGCAGGTGGCCTACCTGGCCGACCAGACGGCATCGGTCAAATCCGAGGACGAGCCCGAGGCGATCAATCAACTGCTCGCCGCCTGGGAGTTGGCGGACCGGTTGGCTGAGGACGGCGAAGTCGATCCGTCCGCGGTCCGCGACGCTTTTGCCCGCCTGCGCACGCGGCCGGACACCGCGCCGGGGGTGTCGGGCTGCGTCTTGGCGCTGGGCGTCCAGATGGGCGATGCCGCTGAGTCGGCTTTGGCCGCCCGGCTGGTGGCCGCGTTCTCGCCGGGCGCCGATCCTGATCACGCGGTTCGCTTCTTGAACGGGCTGATGAGGACCGCGCCGGACCTGTTCCTGCACATCCCGGAGCTGTTCGAGGCGGTCGATGCCGCCATCGGTCGGCTCAGCGACAACGATTTCCTGATCTTCTTGCCCGACCTGAGGCGGTCGTTCGGCTGGCTGAAACCGTTCGAGACGGCACGGCTGGCCGAGCGGGTGGCGGCGCGGACGGGCCTGAGCGCGCCTTCGTTGGCTGCGGCCCAGGCTTCGGTGACTGCCGACGACCTGCTTGAGGGCGCGGAACTGGAACGAGCGTTGCGGGCCTCCCTGGCGCGTGATGGCCTGCTCGGCTGGGCTGATGGCAGGGCGGCGCTATGAATGACCGTGAGCAGGGCCGTCGCTGGCGTCTGATCCTGGGCCGCTACGCCGACCGGTCGCTGGCCGGGTCAGGCGGGCGCGGCGGAGCGCTCGAGGCCGCCGATCTGGACCTCGACCAAGTGCTCGGCTTCTTGTACGACAGGCAGTACACGGAGCGGGGCCACCTGCTGAACCGGCCGGACGGCATCGGACAAGGTCGCGACCAAGGAGGCGGAAGCGGGCCGTCCGCGCTGACCGCCATCACATGGCTCGAGCGGACGCGCAAACTGTTTCCGCAAGAGACCTTCGAGCGGTTGCAGACCGAGGCGGTGGAGCGGTACGGGATGACCGACCTGCTGGCCGATCCGTCCACGGCCGCCTCGCTGGTCCCGAGCCCCCAGTTGGGAGCGGCCCTGCTGGCCCTGCGGGGGAAGCTCGACGCCGACCTCAAAGACGGCGTGCGCACCGTCATCGCGCGGGTCGTCGCTGACATCGTGGCGCGCCTGAAGACGGCATTCACCAGCGCATTGACGGGGCGGCGAGACCGTTTCAGACGTTCGGTGGTGCCGCGGGCGCAGGATTTCGACTGGCGCGGCACCATCCGAGCGAACCTGAAGAACTACGACCCAGTGGACCGCCGGTTGATCGTGGACCAGACGCGTTTCACGGCCCGCGCCCGGCGGCATCTGGCCTGGGATGTCATCCTGTGCGTCGATCAAAGCGCCTCGATGGCCAGTTCGGTGCTTTACAGCGCGGTCTGCGCCTCGATCCTGGCGGCGCTGCCGGGGATCGAGGTGCGCCTGTTGCTGTTCGACACCTCGGTGGTGGACATGACCGCCCAGGCCCACGACCCGGTGGACGTCTTGATGACCGCGCAGCTGGGCGGCGGCACCGACATCGCGCGGGCTGTCGCCTTCGCGGAGGCCCTGGTCAAGCGCCCGGCCCGGACCGTTTTGGTGCTGATCAGCGACTTCGAGGAGGGCGGGTCGATCCCGCAGTTGTTGGCGGCGGTGGGGCGTCTGCGCGGGGCAGGTGTGACCTTGCTGGGCCTCGCGGCCTTGGACGAATCGGCGGCGCCGGCCTACGACCGCCGGGTCGGCACCATGCTGGCCGAACGCGGCATGGCCATCGCGGCCCTGACTCCCGAGCATCTGGCCGAGTGGCTGGCGGAGGTCATGGGATGAGCTCGACCGAGCCCTGGCTCAGCGCCTACGCGGGGCTGACCGATTCGGCGTTGGCCCAGCTCGCCAACCTGGGCCTGGTTCGCCGAGCGGCCAAGATGTTGGCGGCTGGCGGGATCGACTGGGTTTCACGGCAGGACCGGTTCGGAACTGTTGGAGTGGCCAGCTTCATGGTGCGGCTGGACGGCGGCGGCTTGGCGGCGGCCCGTTGCCCCTGCCCCGCTGGCGGCGTATGCCCGCACATGGTCGCCGCGGCGATGTTCGCCCGCGACTCGGCCTCGCGCCTCGGGCTGGAGCCGCCCACCGTCCCCGCCGCGCCCGATGCCGCCGTCCCGGCCCCTCCTGTCCCAGCGCCGGCCGCCGTGCCGGTCGCAGCCAGCGCCGCCCCGACCGAATTGGGGAGTGTCCCCAATTCAACCGACGCTGCCATCGCTGTCCCCTCCGCCTCGGCAGAATTGGGGACAGACCCCAATTCAGCCGACACCGCTCGGCCGGGGCCGACCCCGGATCAAGCGCTCCTCCTGGAGGCGGTGCGGTCGGAATTGTCGCGGGCCGTCCGCACGGGGTTGTCCCACTTGCAGTCGGAGTCGTCGGAACGGCTGGCGGCGCTGGCGAGTGACGCGCGAGCAGGCGGGCTGCCCCTCCTGGCCGGATTGTTGGGCACGGCCGCGGGCCAGGCCGGGGCCATCGCCTCTCGCCGCGACGACCTCTCCGAAACCGAGGTGACCAGCAGTTTCGCCCAAGCATGGGCGCTCACCAGGGCTTTGGAGCACGCCGACGCGGAGTCGTGGCCGCGACTGCGGGGAACCGCCCGGCGCGTCTACTCCACCGAGGACGCGCCCGACCGGATGACGCTGGTCCCGTTGGGGGCCAGTTGGTGGGAGACGGCAACCGGCGCGCGCGGGATCACCATGACCGCTTGGGACGTGGAGGCTTCGGCGCCGCGCGCGGTCACAGCCGCCCGGCCCCTCGGGCTCGACGTGAATTTCGGCCCGAGCCTCGCCAACACCGCCTTCTGGGGCGTGCCCCTGACCACCTTGCTGTCCGGGTCATTCCGACTGGACGGGCCCCGCCTCAGCGAGGACGGCCGGCTGGCTCCGACGGGTGCTCGCGCCACTCCGGAAGCCGACGGGTTCGACGCGGACATATTGGGCGGCATCGTGCGACAAATGTCACCGGGGATCGTGGATGACGGCTTCGGGATCGCCGACCGCGCCACCGCCCTGCTCGCGCTCGACAGGCTCGGGCGGCTCGCGGTGGACGAGTCGGAGCAGCAACTGGTCTGGACTGTGCCGCTGGACGGGGGCGGCGAACTCGCTCTGCGCCAACCTGTGAACGCGGCCGCCCGCTGCCGGATCGACAACCTGGCGGCGCTGGAGAACTGGAATAAGCCCGTGCGCTATGTACTGGTAGAGCGCGTTCTGGTGCGCTCGCGACCGGTCTGGCAACCGGTGTCGCTGTTCGTCGGAAGAGTGTCGCCGCGGCTCCTGGCGCTCGATCTCGAGTCGATCCCGGAGCGTCGCTCGCTGATGGGGGCGCTGCGGCGGCGTCTCAGATTGCTGACCCAGCGCTGGGCCGAGGAGCCGGGCACAGCGCCACCGCCCCGCCGGGCTGTTGCCGTCCTGCGCGATGATGTCCGCGACCTGACTGTCGCGCTGGCGGCGACCGGGCGGCTGCGGCTGTCCCCCGCGATGTCGGCGCGTTGCCACGACCTCACCGGACGGCTCGACGACCTGGCGCTCGCCACCCTGGCCGGGGCGCTGCGCGCCCTCGAAGCCGACCCTTCACCCGAGAACCTGCTCAGGGCGCATTTCCTGGCCGACCGACTGCTTGGGCCATGATGGATGCATGAGGCTCTTCGCGGCCATCCGCCCGCCCGCCCAAGTCAAGGACCATCTCGCGGCCGCCCTGGCCGCTACACTGGGCCAGCCCGAGGGCCGCTCGTCGCCCTTGGCGCCGCAGTCCAACTGGCACATCACGCTGGCCTTCTACGGCGAGGTGCCGAATGGCGCGGTCCCGGAATGGCGCGACGCCCTAGAGCGGGAGTTGGCGCGCTTCGAGCCGTTCAGCCTCGAACTGCGGGGCGCGGGTGTTCTCCGGCGCCGGGTCGGTTGGATCGGGGTCGGCGGTGCGACCAGTGTTCTGAAAGCAACCATGCGGGCGGCGGCGAGCGTGGCGGAGCCGATGGACACCGGGCATGGGGCGCCGCACCCCCATCTCACCATCACCAGATCAGCCGACCGGCCGTATGTCCGCGACGCCCTACGTGCATTGTCGATCTACCAAGGGCCGTCCTGGCTGGTCGAACAGGTCGAGCTCGTCGAATCCCAGCTCGGTCGCGGCCCGGCCAATCACTCGTTGTACACGCCGGTCGCGACGGTAGCCCTCCCGACCGCCTGACCGCACTCCCAATTTCGCACCAGCCCTCTTCAGGCGGAAGCTGCGGCGGGCCGGTCACGCCTTTCCTTTCGCGCCAGTGCGATCTCAGCGTCGATTTGGTCCGTGGTCATGTCAGCGTTGCCCGACTCCACCGACAACGCTTGCATGCGTTGCAACGCCCGGACTGCCGCTACCTGCGCGAGCTGGTCCAGAGTCTCATGCACCGTCGACCCATCGACGCTCAGCATGATCGCCACCGGACGTCCGTTGTTCGTCAGCACGAGTTGCCCTTCGGCCTCGAGCGCGCGCCACACTGCCCGCGCGTTGGTCCGCATGTCCCTGACCGTCACATAGTCCGTCATTCGCGATCTCCAGTCGTGTCTCAAATGCGCATCAATTGTGCCACTTGACGAATGGAGAGGGCTGTCCAGGTCATTGCCGGGTTCGTGGTCGGTGCCCGCCACGCGAGGCGCGCCCGCGCCGAGTTCGGGGTTTCGCGCGGCTTTTGTCATCGAGTCCGCTGTTCTCCATGGTCCTGGGCGCCGAGTCCGGGGTTTTGCGCGCAACCCTACCAGCAGGCAAAGCGCTGACCAGGCAAAACGGACACGGGACAGATCCAAAACAGCGGACTCGATGAAGAATGGCGTGGGAAACAGCGGACTCGGCGGCCCGGAGCGCGCGAAACCCCGGACTCGATGAACAATGGCATGCGAAATAGCTGCCCAGCCTCCTTCACGGCTCCGTGATGGGGGGAAGTCGCCTCGATTTTCGGAACAGCGGGCTCGACCAGTCCCAGGCCGCAAACCAGCGGACTCGATGGGCCGGGGCGCGCGGGTCCCCGGGAACTGCGCCGACAAGCCCCGGCAGCGACATCGGTAGGCCGTCCGACTCCGAACCATAATTGGGGTAATTGGGGACTGTCCCCAATTATGGTTCGACGGCGGGCAGGTCCAGCGTGAAAGTAGCGCCCCGGTCCGGCCCGTCGCTCGCAGCGGTGATCCGGCCGCCATGCGCCTCGGTCAGGGCCTTGGCGATCGCCAGACCGATTCCCGAGCCGCCGTGCGCCCGGTCGCGCGCCTGGTCAACGCGATAGAAGCGCTCGAACACATTGGCCAAATGCTCTTGTCCGATGCCGTCCCCCGAGTCCGCCACGATGATCCGCACCACGCCGCCCGGCCCGCCGCCCCCCGCATCGACCGCTCCGCCATCCGCGAGGTCGGCCGCACCGTCCGTTCCGCCATCCTCCAGGGCCGCCCTGCCGTCCGCCAAGTGCCGCTCGCCGTCCACCCGGCTGGCCGACGCACCGTCCCTCCCGTCATCGGCGCCCCCGTCAGCTTGGCCGTCCGTTCCGTCACCCGCCTCCCCGTCCGCACGGTCGCCAGCACCGCCATCCACTCCGCCTTCCACCGCACCGCCAGCACCACCAGCACTGCCTTCAACCAGAGCGGCCGTCAGCCGGACAACACCGCCGGCAGGCGTGTGCCGCAGAGCGTTCTCCAGCAAGTTCGCCAACACTTGCGCGAACCGCGGACGGTCCACGCGAACCCGGACGGCGGCATCGGCGTCCACCTCCAACGCGACGGACTTGGCCGCGAAACCGGGCCCGGCCGAGCGGGCGGCCTCATCCAACACCGAGGCGGCGGACACGACCTCCAGCGAGAGCCCGGCCAACGGGTCCTGCGCACGGGCCACGGCAGCCAGGTCGGAGGCCAAGCGTGTCAGGCGCTCGCCCTGGGCCCGCAGGATCGCCACCGTCGCGGGGTCGAGTTCAGCGATCCCGTCCTCCAGGGCCTCCAAATAACCAGTGATAGTTGCGACAGGTGTGCGGAGCTCGTGGGCCACGTCCCCGAGCAACCGGTCGCGCAACTGCTGCGAGCCCTGCAACGCCGACCCCATCTGGTTGAACGCCTCCGCGAGGCCGTCGAACTC
>JAISCU010000107.1 GCA_031265345.1 Bifidobacteriaceae bacterium | reverse complement strand
ATGATCTGCGTCCTTTGACGGCCGGGTCGATCGGGCAGCCGGACCATGGGGTCGTGGCGTTGGAGGGCTCCGGTGTGCGGTACACCCCGGAGGCCGGTTGGAAGGGGACCACCTCGTTCTCGGTGACGGTGTGCGACGACCTCGGCCAATGCGTCGAGCTCACCTACGAGGTGACCGTGGCGAGCGTCAAACCTGCCCCGAGCCCCACGCCATCGGCAACTGGGCCGGTTGGGCCAACACCGAGCCAATCGACCGCCCCTGGCGGCAACGGCGCGGGCGGATCGGGCCAGGGCGGCGACGGCGGCTTGCCCTTCACCGGCTCCGGCGCGGCGTCCCGCCTGGCGGTGCTGGCGGCGGCCCTGCTGACGACCGGCTGGCTCCTGCTTCTAACCACCCGCCGCCGCCGCGCCGCAACCCGCCCCGGCACCCCCGGCCACACCGACTGACCGCCCCAGGAACACGGGTTGGCGTCAGACGTAAACCCGTGTTCCCCCCCCGCTGTCGGCCCCCGGAGCCGTCCCGGCTGAGTGCCCCGCCGCAGCCACATTCGGCACCGCCGTCCGGCCCCCCAGGAGCCGCCGACTGCCCCGATCGTGGAAGCGTCGGAACACGGGTTGGCGTCAGACGCTAACCCGTGTTCCTACGCCCGGCATCCCGAGTCCCGCTGGGCTTCGCCACATGCGTGCGGCGGCCGCTCTCCGGACGCGCGGGACCCGAGGGGGGAAGGATCCGCCTCGAACTCGGGGAGAGACGTTGCTGTCGTGGCGCCGGGACCCGACCGAACGGCATCGGGCATATGGACTGAACGCCCTGACGGGACCGGAGTCGGGGCTGACCCGACCGCGGCTCGATGGCGGGACGACCGGGCGGGGCGGCGGGTACTGCTTGCGAAGGATGGCGGCCGTCGGAGGTTCGTACCGGGGCAGGACGACTCGCGGGCCTGGGGCTCATAGGCTGTGCATAGGACCGGTCGAGCCGGGCACTTGGGTGCTCACTGGGCTGGCCGGGATCATACGAATCGGGGGTTTCGATGTCGCGACGGATAGTTGCGGGAATGTCAGCGGTGGTGTTCGCGCTGATGGCGCTGCTGGCCGGGATGGTGACCTCGCTGACCGATGAGCGGTCCCCAGTGGCCTTGCGGGCCAGCGAGCAGGCTTGGCTGACGTTCGACCCTGGCACCGGGGACGGGCGCCAACAACTGCGGGACTTGGTGGAGGCCAACCAGCGATTCGCGCTGGGTCTGGTCAAAGTGGTGCCGGACCTGGATGGCGGCGCGGGAGCGGGCGGCGAAGGCGACGGTGCGAGCGACCAAGGCGGTGCTGGCGGTGGAGAGAAGGGCGGTCGGGCAGCCAGCGCGGGAGGCCAACTGATCGTGCCGTTGGATGTGGCGAGTGACCTGCCGGAGGTCCTGCCCCGCTTCGGAGTCCAGGCCGACTCGCGCCGCGCGGACCTGGACCACCTGGAGGAATCGCCACCCTCGGGCGGCTACTTCGTGACCGGTGACGCCCCCGATCTGGAGGACTTCCGGGGCTGGTTGGACGCTGAAGGGATCGGCCAGGACTGGTTCAAGCCGTCGTTGAGGACTCTGGCGCCGCTCGTGTTGAAGCCCGCGGTGCTGGCGGTGGTGGCGGCGGCGATCATCCTGATGGCGGCTGCGGCCTTGGCCTGGTTCACGGCGCGGGCCCGGTCCAGGGCGATCCGGACGTTGAACGGCGCCTCGGCGAGGCGGGTGGACCGGGAGGACATGGCCGGTTTCCTGGCACCGGTCGCGGCCGGCGCCCTCGCGGTCTGGGCGGTCACGGGGGTCGCCGTGGGAATCGTCTGGGGCTGGGCGTTCTGGGGGTTCTATTCGACGGCCCTGGCGGTGTTGGGCGCCCTGGTGCTGGTCGGTGCGGCCCTGGCGGGAGCCTTGGTGGCCCTTGCGGCCCGGCCGTCGGTGGACATGATCGCCAACCGCGTCCCGGCCGCGAGGGCTTTGGCGCGGCCCGCCAAAGTGGTCGCGTTCGCGGCGTTCGCGCTGGTGGTGGGAGTGGCCTCGCCCGCTTGGGGCGCGTTGGCGCAATCGCGGGATTCCGCGACCACGCAAGGGGCCTGGAACCGGTTCGCGGACCAGACGGAGTTGGTGTTCACGGGTCATTCCTTGATCGGGGATTCGACCGCGGTGGACGCGGCGGTCGCCCAACTGGTGGCGGAAGCGCAGCCCGCGGGCGCGGCGGCGCTGTCGATGTTCCAGGACACGGAACTGTTCTCCTGGGCCCGGCCCCTGCTGGAGGAGCCCGCCGAGAAGGTGCTCGGCGGTGCCGACGGCCTGGGATTCGTCAACCCCGTCTGGATGGAACTGGCCGGGTTCACGGCCAACGGCGAGGCGCGCGAGGGCATGAGGCGAGTCCAGCCGAGCGAATTGCATCCGCTGCTCGTCGAGGACATCGGTGGCGAACTCGACCTATTGATGAACGAACCCGGACCCAATCCGTCCAGCGACGCGTCGCCTGGGGGCGAGCTGGCCGGAGGTGAGCCGGTTGGCGGCGGCCAGCCCGGCGGCGGCCAGCCCGGCACTGGCGAGCCCGGCGGCGACCTGCTGGACCGGGTCGAACTGTGGGTCTATTCCGGGGCCGACGAGCTCCCGATGGTCCGCCAGGGCGGCACGGCCGACATGCGTTTCGTGTCCAGCGCCGTGTTGGTCGTGATTGAAGACCTGACCCAGATCAGAGGTTTCAGCCTGGCCTCGCTGGCGTCGCAGTCCAGCCTGACATTCAGCGGCCTCGACGCCACTCGCGCCTTGATCAATGCCAACGGCCTGGCCGACCAGGTCTACCCCCAGCGCATGGCCGAATCCGGAATCCTGTCCGCCCGCTACGCCGCCGTCTTCGCCTGGATGATGGGCGCGGCTTTCGCCGCGATGGTCGCGGCGCTCGCTGTCGCGGCCGCGACCAGCGCTTTCATTGCCGCGACCCGGCACGCTCGTCGTGATCACGGCCTGGCGTTGAGCGGCTGGTCATGGTCGCGGATCACTCGCGGCCGGGCCTTGTCCGAGCTGTGGTCGCGGGTCGCGTTCGTCGCCTTGGTCTGCGTGTGGTTGGCCTACAGCGGCCGGACCGGCCTGGGACGCCCCGACCGGGACGGCGGCGGGCTGGTCGCGGCTGGCCTGGCGGTGACCTGCCTGGTGGCGGCGGTCGCGGTGGGCGTCGGCTGGGCGGCCCACGTACGGGCGGCACGCGCGGTCTTCGGTGCCGTCAACTCGAGGCGGGCCTGACCATGACCGGCCCGACAGCGACCACCCAAACCATGACGGACCTGGCGCGGTGCCGGGCCGTCCGCGCCCTGGAGGGGGCTGCCTGCCTGGCCAGGCGGCATCGTGCAAAGGATTCAGAGGAAGGGAACCAGACATGCGAATCGACGCCCTGGACATATCGGTGATGATCGGCCGGCGGCCGGTGCTGGAAGCGGCGACCTTGACGTGCGCGCCGGGGACGATGACCGCCCTAGTCGGGCCGTCCGGCTGCGGCAAGACGACGTTGCTGCAGGTGCTGGGCCTGCTGGTGCGCCCGACCGGCGGCGAGGTCCGGCTCGACGGGCAGCCCGCGCAAGGCTGGATGCTGCGGCGGCGCAGGGGCTTTTGGCGCGACCAGGCAGCGTTCATATTGCAGGACCACGGGATAGTGGAGGAGGAGTCGGTCGCCTTCAACGTCACGATGGCGCTGGGGCTGCTGGGTCGCAGGGCCGGCGGCGACCGGCGCAAGGCCGCCTGCGCGCTCGATGCCGTGGGGCTGTCCGGGCGCGACACCGACCTGGCCGCGCAGCTGTCGGGCGGCGAGAAGCAGCGCCTCGGGGTGGCGCGGGCCATGTACAAGAACGCCTCGGTGCTGTTCGCGGACGAGCCCACGGCATCGCTCGACGCGGCCAACCAACGG
Organism: Bifidobacteriaceae bacterium; assembly: GCA_031265345.1. The sequence continues at coordinate 2,429 of JAISCU010000107.1, read as the reverse complement.
ATGGTGATCGATCTGCTGGAAGGGCAGGCGGCGGCGGGCTGCACGGTGGTCGTCGCCACCCACGACCCCGACTTGGCGGCGCGCGCGGACGTGACGGTGGACTTGGGGCGCGATTCGGTTGGTGCCCCGGATGGCGATCCTGAGTGTGAGGCGGCCCCGGTGGTCGGATTGGCCGCGGTGGGGTAGCGGCTGGCCGGGCCTCGGCCGCATATGCACGATGCCGCTCGGTCGGCCACGCGATCAGAGTCACCGCCGTCGCGTGTGGGCAGCGCACCGCCTAGGTCTGTGGTCCCTGATGCGCGCATGCTCCCGCGCACCGGGAACCGCATACGGCCCGGCCGAGTGGAGTTCCAGTGAATGCTGTGAGCTTCCTCACATGCGGGCGTCATGAGGACTTTAGTCCCTGAGAAGACATGGGAGCGGCGAAGGCGGCCCGAGTGCTGGCCGCCGTGCGTGCCGGAGCCCGCGCGCGGCATCGTGCAACTGTTGACCTGCGGGTTTGGAATTGGCGGACCCGTCAGGCAAAGTGATTGCAGTTCGCTCCAGGACGATGGCCACAATATTCTCAAAGGAGCGAAGGATGCATCGGGGGATGCCCAAAGGGCGGGCCAAGTCTGCGCCCTCTACCCGGCCGGTCCGGCCAAGTCGGGCGAGGCCTGGGTCAGCACTACCACCTCGGAGTATTCGGTCTGGGGAGTGCCGGCCAAAGTGGTCGAGACCGGCGCGAACGGTGCCGCCAGAACTGTCAGCACTACCTTCTTGGCCGACGGCGCGGTTGGCACGGTGGCGACCGCGACCGTTGGCCTGGCGAATTCGGCGGCGATTCCGGTGAAGAAGAACGTCTACGACTCAGCCACCTGGCTGCAGACCGCCACAGTCGCGTTGGTGGACGGCAAAGAGACTGGCCGCGTGTCCACGGGTTACGACGCCTGGGGCCGCGTCGCGTCCTACACCAACTCGGATGGCGCCAAAACAACCACCGAGTACGATGCCGCCGGACGGGTGTCCAAGACCGTCTCGCCCAAGTCGACCGTCACCACGACCTACGACTCGTCCACCGAGCGCAGGGGCCTGCCCACGTCGGTGGCCATCTCGGGCGTGGGGACCTTCACGGCCGCCTACGACGCGGCCGCTAACCTCGTGTCGCAGACCATGCCGGGCGGGTTGACGCAGTCCAATCAGTACGACGAGACGGGACACCTGAAAGGGCTCGGCTACCGGACGGGGGATCGAACTCCAAGCCGCTGCTGGGCTGGGACATGGCCCGCGACGCGACCGGGAGAATGACCGGAGTCTCGGATCAGGCGGCCGGGGTTCTACCGGCCAAGTCGACCCACGCCCGGACTTATCGGTACGACCGCGCTGGTCGTCTGTCCGGCGTCGACGTCGCGGGCGTTGAGGAGGCCGGGAAGGCCACCTGCCGACGCGTGGCGTACAGTTTCGACGCGAATGGGAACCGCACCGGGCAGGTGACCAATCAAGGCGCAGGCGGCCAGGTGTGCGGGCAAGGCGGCACCGTGTCGAAGACTTGGACTCACGATTCGGCCGACCGGGTGCAGACCGGCACGGGCGGGCAAGGGGCCTATGTGTACGACGGCTTGGGTCGCCAAACGGCGATTCCTGGTATCGACACTCCTGGCGGAGCCGCGGCCGGGAACCTGGCGATCAGCTATTACGCGGACGATTCTGCCCGCGCCCTGGTCCAAGGCGGCACAACGGCGGAGTACACGCTCGATCCGGCAGGGCGGCGTTCGGTCGAGACGGCGGTGGGGAAGGCTTGGTCCGGGGCGGGCTCGGCCGCGCAGAAGACCGTTGTGAAACGACACTACACCGACGGCTCGGACAATCCCGACTGGGTCGAGACCGCGTCTGGGGGCACCACCACAGTGACGCGGTACGAGACTTCGATCGGCGGGGACCTGGGAGTGGAGGCCACTACCGGCCAACCCGCGAGGCTGACCCTGGCGGACCCGCACGGCGACGTGGTCTCGACTGTCACGATCCCCGCCAACGGGGCCGCCCCCGAGGGCATCGATTCGTACGCGACCTGGGACGAGTAAGGCAACCCGGAGACCGGCCGGTTCGCGGTGACGTCCGCCTTGGGCTACGGCTGGCTGGGCGCCAAGCAGCGGGCGGTCACGAAGGTCGGCCTGCTGCTGATGGGAGCGAGGCTGTACAACCCGGTGACTGGCCTGTTCACCTCGCCCGACCCGGTCCCCGGCGGCAACACCACTGTCTACGCCTACCCCCAAGACCCCATCGGCACCAGCGACCTCACTGGCATGTTCGCTTGGCGCAAGTGGATCAAACGGGCCGTGGCAGCGGTGGGCGTGGTCGCCGCGGCCGCCTGCGTGGTTGCCACCGCTGGTGTGTGTGGAGTAGTGAGCGCGGCGGCGGCAGTCGCGAGCACGGCATACAACGGTTACCGG
>JAISCU010000096.1 GCA_031265345.1 Bifidobacteriaceae bacterium | reverse complement strand
GGAGAACCTGCGCGCCGCGTCCGCCACACCGGATTCGGCCGAAACCGGGGTCTAGCCGGACCTCGACAACGGTCGGCTTGACGTTCCTTTGTGCTGACCCCCTCGTCTGCAAGACGCGCGACAACTGTCCCCCGGAGGCCGCTCGAAGTACTGGGGCCAGGCGCCACCTCCGGTGATCGGCTATCATGGCACGGTTGCCTTGGCGAGGGAGGGCGAAGACCTCCGTGATCGACTTGCACGCCAGGGCCCTGATCGAATGACAAAGGAGCCCAACATGGCCGAAACAATCCTGAAGGTCCAAGCCCGAACCGAGTTCGGCAAGGGCGCCGCGCGGCGAACAAGGCGGGCGGGAATGGTCCCGGCGGTCATGCATTCCCACGGCGACACCCCGATCCACATCTCGCTGCCGGGCCATGAGACCTACTTGGCGCTGAGGCACGCCAACGCCGTGCTGACGATCGACTTGGAGGAAAAGCAAACGCTGACCATCGCGCGCGAGATCCAGCGCAACCCTCTCACCGATGTGATCGAGCACGTCGACCTGCAGATCGTCCAGCGGGGCGAGAAGATCGAAGCGACCGTGCCCCTGCACATCGAAGGCGAGCCGACCAGCGGTTTGGCGATCCTCGACTCGCAGGAGCTGCTGGTGCGCGCGGAGGCGACCAACGTGCCGGAGGTCATCTCGATCTCGGTCGAGGGGCTGAACGACGGCGACACCATCAAGATCGCGAATCTGGACCTGCCGGAGGGCGTCGAGGCCGTCGGCGACCCGACCACGAACCTGGTCACGGTCACCTCGCCGCGCAGCGAGGAGCCGGTCAGCGAGGAGACAGAGGTCACGGAGGCTCTCGAAGAGGAGTGATCCGGCGTACCGTGGTTGGACTGTGAGCGACGTCTGGTTGGTGATCGGCCTGGGGAATCCGGGGCCGGACTATGCCCGCAACCGTCACAACCTCGGTTTCATGGCGGTGGACGTCCTGGCCGCGCGGGCCGGGGCGTCTTTCGCCACGCGGGCGCAGGGGCGCGCCCAGGCCGCTGCCGCCCGCATCGGCGTGTTGCCGGGTGGCGTCCCCGGCCCTCGCGCCGTCCTGGCCAAGCCGCAGGCGTTCATGAACTTGTCCGGCGGCCCCACCGCTGAACTCGCCGACTATTTCGGGGTCGAATTGGACCGGCTGATAGTGGTCCATGACGACATCGACCTGCCCGCCTGGGACATCCGCCTCAAGCGCGGCGGCGGAGAGGGCGGCCACAACGGGCTGCGGGACATCTCGAAGGCGCTCGGCTCCAAGGACTACATCCGGGTCCGCTGCGGGGTGGGCCGCCCGCCCGGTCGTCAGGAAGCGGTCACCTACGTCTTGCATGATTTCCCGGCCTCGCAGCGCCCGGATGTCGCGTTGTTGGTGGACAAGGCGGCCGATGCCGTCGAACGAGTCGTCCTCGAAGGTCTAGACGCCGCCCAGTTGGCTTTCCACACCCGTCCGAAGGCGTCCGGGAACGCGGAAGCCGGTGCAGCGGGCGCGACCGGCAAGGGCGCTGGTGGCGCTGACGCCGAGGGGACGGACGAGTCCCGATGACGCTGAGCCACTTGCCGCAGCTGCTGGCACGGGACGCGGGCCTGGCCCAGGTGCTAGAGCGGGTCAAGGAACGGGCCGGTCTGGAGGCCGCCCAGACCGATCACGTCGACATCGCGGCGGTCGAAGGTGTGCGCCCGGCCCTGGTCGTGGCGATAGCCCGAACCATGGCGCAGGTCCGCCGCAAGACGCACAAGCGGCCCGGCCCGCATCCGCCGGTGGTGGTCATCACGGCTTCGACCAGCGCCGCCGAGGAACTGGCCCAGGCGGCCGGCGCGATGATGGACCAAGACTCCATCGCCGTGCTCCCGGCCTGGGAGACATTGCCGCATGAGCGCTTGTCGCCGCGGGCGGACACCCTGGGCAGGCGCACGGCGGTGTTCCGGCGTCTGGCGCATCCCGAACCGGCCGGTCGGCGTGGACCGATCGAACTGTTGATCACGCCGCTGCGATCAGTCCTCCAGCCGGTGGTGACGGGGCTCGGAGAACTTGAGCCGGTCAGACTGCGGACCGGCGACCAGGCCGACCTGACCGCTGTCTCGGACCGCTTGGCCGCGCTCGCCTACAGCCGGGTCGACATGGTCACGCGCCGAGGCGAGTTCGCTGTTCGCGGTGGCATCCTGGACGTGTTCCCGCCGACCGAGGACCATGCCGTCCGGGTCGATTTCTGGGGCGACGAGGTCGATGAGATCCGTTATTTCGCGGTCCTGGACCAACGGTCGTCGGATCTGGTCGAGGACGGCCTATGGGCCCCGGCCTGCGGCGAGTTGCTGCTCACCCCAGCGGTCAAAGCCCGCGCGCGGTCGCTGGTGGGCGTGCTGCCTGGACTGACCGACATGCTCGATCAACTGGGCCAGGGGATCGCCGTCGAAGGCATGGAGTCACTGATCCCAGTCTTGGCCGATTCGCTCACGCCGGTGCTGAACCTGGCCCCGCGCGGGTCGTTGATGCTGTTCCTCGACCCCGAGCGGCTGCGGCGCCGGGCGGAGGACTTGATCTCGACCGCCGACGAGTTCTTGGAGGCCGCCTGGGAGGCGGCCGCGATCGGCGCGGATTCGCCGGTCGATCTGGCCAAGGGCTCGTTCCTGACCCTGGACCAGTTGCATGAGGAAGCGCGGGCCATCGGCTGCGGCTGGTGGAACGCCTCGACCATGGGCCTGCCGGACGATCCGGGCGCCCCGGTCGATCCGGACGCCCCGGCCGATCCGGGCGAGGACCGAGCGCCCGGAACGGTGAAGGAACCAGCGGCGCACCCCGACCGCACCGTCAGGATCGCGCTCGGCGCCCGCGAGCTGACCAACTACCACGGCCAAGTCTCGGCGGCCATCAAGCAACTGCGGACCTGGATCAAGGACGGCTGGCGGGTGCTGCTGACAACCGAGGGCGCCGGCCCGGCCAAGCGCCTGGCGGAACGCCTCAGCGGCGAGGGTGCCCCCGCCAGGTTCGTCGCGGACTTTGACGAAGCGGCGCCGAGCGGTGGGATCGTGCTCGTCACCACGGCATCGGGCAGCGGTTTCGCCGTGCCTGAGCTGAAACTCGCGGTGGTCGGCCAGAAGGACCTGACCGGGCGGTCGGGCGCCTCGACGCGCGACATGCGCCGGATGCCCTCGCGGCGCAAAGCCGCCGTGGACCCGCTGCAGCTGGCGGCCGGGGATCTGGTGGTCCACGAGCAGCACGGCGTGGGCCGGTTCGTGGAGTTGGTCAACCGGACCATCGGCACGGGTGAGAACGCGTCCACCCGTGAATACCTGCTGATCGAGTACGGCCCGTCGAAGCGCGGCCAGCCGGGCGACCAGCTTTACGTGCCGACCGACTCGCTGGACCAGGTGACGCGGTATGTGGGCGGGGAGAACCCGGCCCTGTCCAAACTCGGCGGCTCCGACTGGGCGAAGACCAAGGCCCGCGCCCGCCAGGCCGTGTCCCATCTGGCGGAGGAATTGATCCGCCTGTACGCCGCCCGCATGGCCACCAAGGGCTTCGCCTTCGGCCCGGACACGCCGTGGCAGCGCGAACTGGAGGACGCCTTCGCCTACGTCGAGACGCCGGACCAGCTGACCACCATCGACGAGGTCAAGGGCGACATGGAACAGACGCCGCCAATGGACCGCCTGATCTGCGGCGACGTTGGCTACGGCAAGACCGAGATCGCGGTCAGGGCCGCCTTCAAAGCCGTCCAGGACGGCAAGCAGGTGGCCATGCTGGCGCCCACCACGCTGTTGGTGCGTCAGCACATGGAGACCTTCACCGACCGCTACGCCCCGTTCCCGGTCGAGGTCAGGGCGCTGTCGCGGTTCCAGAAACCGAAGGAGGCCCGGGCGACCAAGGAAGACCTGGCACAGGGGAAAGTGGACGTGGTGATCGGCACGCACTCGCTGATCACCGGAGACGTGCGCTTCAAGGACCTGGGGCTGGTGATCATCGACGAGGAGCAGCGTTTCGGCGTCGAGCACAAAGAGACCCTGAAGGCGCAGCGCCCGGAGGTCGATGTGTTGGCGATGTCCGCCACGCCCATCCCCAGGACCATGGAGATGGCCGTCAGCGGCATCCGCCAGATGTCCACGTTGACCACGCCGCCGGAGGAACGCCATCCGGTGCTGACCTACGTGGGGCCGAGCACGCCGGGTCAGATCACCGCCGCCATCAGGCGTGAATTGCTCCGCGAGGGCCAGGTCTTCTACGTCCACAACCGGGTCCAATCGATCAACCGGGTGGCGGCCGGGCTCGCCCAGTTGGTGCCGGAGGCCAGGATCGCCATAGCCCACGGGCAGATGCGGGAGAACCAGCTCGAGAAGGTCATGGTCGATTTCTGGGAGAAGCAGTACGACATCCTGGTGTGCACCACCATCGTGGAGACCGGCCTGGACATCGCCAACGCCAACACCTTGATCGTGGACAGCGCGGACAAGTTCGGCCTGGCGCAACTGCACCAGTTGCGCGGAAGAGTGGGCCGGGGCAAAGAGCGGGCTTACGCCTACTTCTTCTACGACCGCGGGAAGACCCTGACCGAGACCGCGCATGACCGCCTGTCGACCATCGCCGCGCAATCCGAGCTCGGCGCCGGGATGCAGGTGGCGTTGAAGGACCTGGAGATCAGGGGCGCCGGGAACCTGCTCGGCGGCGAGCAATCGGGCCACATCGCCGGTGTCGGCTTCGACCTCTACCTGCGCATGATGGCGGAGGCTGTGGCCGCCGCCAAAGGGGTCGAGGACCAAGCGCTCACCGAAGTGCAGATCGAGCTCCCGGTCAACGCCCACATTCCCGATTCCTACGTGGACGGGGACCGGTTGCGGCTGGAGGCTTACGCGAAACTCTCGCAAGCGGCATCGTCCAAGGACTTGCAGGCCGTGGCGGACGAGCTCACCGACCGTTACGGACCCATTCCCGAGCCGGTCGAGGCCTTGTTCGAGGTCGCCGAACTGCGGCTCCAGGCGCGCGCGGCCGGGCTCACCCAGATCGCGTCGCAAGGCAAGTTCATCCGCCTGGCGCCGTGCGCGCTGGCCGAATCGCAGCAACTGTGGCTGCAGCGCACCGCCCATGGAACGGTCATCAAACCGGCGACCCGGACGGTCCTGGTGCCCGCCCCGCGCGCGAGCAACCGGCTGGGCGATCCGGCCATGGCCGGCGTGGACCTGGTCCGGTGGTTGAGCGCCCTGATCGCGGACCTCGTGGCGCGCGTGCCAGGCGCGGCGCGGGCGGACGGGCAGGCGGCATCGTCGACCGGGACGGCGGGAGCGGACACAGCCCATGCGGTCGCGTAAGATGGGGTCGGAATGCGGCCGCTCGGCGGCGAATTCAACCACCCGAGGAGGGAAATCGACGTGGCTTCGAAGCACTTGACCAGGCGCGCTGCCCTGACCGCGGCGGTCGTGGCGGTCGCGGCGTTGGTGGCGCCGGGTCTGGCGGCCTGCGACCAGCCGAAGGCGGCGGCCGTGGTCGGCGACGTGATCATCACGCAGGACCAGATGAGCTCCGTGACGGCGGATTTCGACTTCGTGTACACCCTCCAGCAGGGGTCTCCCCCCCAGGATCCCTCCGTGGCGTTCCAACTCGCCATCTTGGACAAAGTCGCCGCCGAGGTCCTCGAAGCCCACGGCGACCAAGCCCTGATCGATTCCGTCAGCTACTACACGACTGAGGACGTCGAAGCCAACGCCCAGTACTTGACGGAGGCCGGCGCGGCGGACGAGGCGACAGTGGCGCGGTTCAAGGAGATTACCCTCGAGTCCTGGGACGTGCTGTACGGAACGCGTTTCCAGGCGATGGGGGCGGCCATCGACGCGGGCACCATCGCGTTGGAGGATTATGTGGACGCGATCAACGCCGTGAAAGTCAACCCGCGCTTCGGCGAGTTCGCGGTCGATGAGAACGGCTCGCCCACGTTCCAGGCGGTCAGCTATCCCTGGCTGATCTCCCGTGCCGACCTGGCCGCTGAGGACGCCGCCTCCGAAGTCGTCCCGGAATCCGGCCAGTGAGCGAGGACTGGCCGGGAATCGCCTATCTGACCCAGACCATGGCTCGCCTGCGCGCCCCCGGCGGCTGCCCTTGGGACGCCCAGCAGACCCACGACTCCCTGGTCCAGTACTTGCTCGAGGAAGCCTACGAGGCGGTCGATGCCATTGAGCACGGCGACCGCGACGACCTGCGCGAAGAGCTGGGCGATGTCCTGTTGCAGGTGGTCTTCCACGCCGCCATCGCCACCGAGGACCCGGACGATCCGTTCGACATCGATGACCTGGCTCGCGGCGTGGCTGACAAGCTGGTCCGCCGCCATCCCCACGTCTTCGCCACCGACGAGGCCGAACGCATGTCCGCCGAGGAGTCATACAAGCGCTGGGACAGGATCAAAGCGGATGAGAAGTCCCGCGCCTCGGTCTTGGACGGCATCCCGGCCGCCCAGTCGCCTCTGGCCAGGGCGCAGAAGGTCTTCGGCCGGGCCCGGCGGGGCGGTGTTGACTTGGCTTCGTGGTGGGGGTCGGGGTTGGACGATGCCGCCGGGTCGGCTCCGTCCGCTGGCGCGTCCATGGGCTCCTCGGCTGGCCAGGCTGGCGCGGCGACCGTGGCGGCGGCGGGGTCGGCGGCATCGGCGGATGGGAATGACTTGGGCGAGCGGTTGGCGGCGTTGGCCCAGGAGGCGGACGCGGCGGGGTTGGACGCGGAGAGGGAGTTGCGGGCGGTGACGCGCCGGTTGGAGGCGCGGGTCAGGCGAATCGAGTCGGAGCAGTTCACAAGGGAGGAATCGAGATGCTGATTGGTGTGCCGAGGGAGTCGGCGGTGGGTGAGTCGCGGGTGGCGGCGACGCCCAAGTCGGTGGCCCAGTTGACCAAGCTGGGGTACGCGGTGGCGGTGGAGGCCGGGGCTGGCGAGGCCGCCTCATTCCCGGACTCGCAGTACGTGGAGGCGGGCGCTGAGGTCGTGTCGAGGGAGGCGGCCTGGGCGGCGGACATCGTCACGAAGATCGAGGCGCCGACGGACAAGGAGATCGGTTTGCTGGCGAAGGGCGCCGTGTTGGTGTCGTTGATCGCGGCGCCGCGCAGCCCGGAGTTGTTGAAGAAGCTGGCTCGGGCCGGTGTGTCGGTGTTGGGAATGGATTCGGTGCCCCGGATCTCGCGGGCGCAGGCGTTGGATGTGGTCAGTTCGATGGCGAACATCGCGGGGTATCGGGCGGTGATCGAGGCGGCAGAGGTGTTCGGGTCGTTCTTCACGGGCCAGATCACCGCGGCGGGGAAGGTGCCTCCGGCGAAGGTGTTCGTGTCCGGTGCCGGGGTGGCGGGGTTGGCGGCGATCGGCACAGCCAGGGCTTTGGGGGCTGTTGTGCGGGCGACCGATATCCGGGCGGCGGCGGCGGAGCAGGTCGAGTCGATGGGGGCCGAGTTCGTGGCGGTCGCCGCGGAGTCTCAGGAGTCGGCTGACGGGTACGCGCGTGAGGCGTCGGAGGATTACGCGGCCGCGGCCGCGAGGATGTACGCGGAGCAGGTCAAGGATGTGGACATCGTCATCACGACGGCGCTGATCCCGGGCAGGCCCGCGCCGAGGTTGATCACCGAGGAGATGGTCGCGTCGATGCGGCCGGGGTCGGTGGTCGTGGACATGGCCGCCGGGTCCGGCGGGAACGTCGCCGGGTCCGTGGCGGACGAGTTGGTCACGACGGGCAACGGTGTGAGGATCGTCGGGTACACGGATCTGGCGGGCCGGATGCCGGCCCAGGCGTCCACGTTGTTCGCCCAGAACATCGTGAATCTGTTCAAGCTGGTCACGCCCGGCAAGGACGGGCAGGTCGTGTTGAACCAGGACGACGAGGTGATCCGGGGGATGACGGTGGTCCTGGACGGAGACGTCACCTGGCCGCCTCCGCCGGTGAGCGTGTCGGCGGCGCCGGCCCCGGCGGCGGCCGAGACCCCGCCCCCGAAACCTGAGGAGAAGAAGCCCCGCGACCCGCGGGCGGCCTGGTCGGTGCTGGGTGTTTGCGGGGTCGCGCTGCTGGCCCTGTTCTGGGTGTCGCCGGCGGGGTTGTTGGGGCATTTCATGGTGTTCATGTTGGCGGTCGTGGTCGGTTACTACGTGATCGGGAACGTCAGCCATTCGTTGCACACCCCGTTGATGTCCGTGACGAACGCGATCTCGGGGATCATCGTGGTCGGTTCCCTGGCCGGGTTGACCCAGTCGCAGCATGACGGGCGGACGGACACCGCGATCCTGGTGTTGTCCGTGGCGGGGATCCTGTTGGCCTCGATCAACGTGTTCGGCGGGTTCACGGTGACCCAACGGATGCTGAAGATGTTCAAGAAAGGCTGATGAAGGTGTCCATATCGTTGCAGCAAGGCGCGTTCATCATCGCGGGGCTGTTGTTCATCCTGGCTTTGGCGGGGTTGTCGAAGCACGAGACCTCGAAACGCGGGAACGTGTTGGGGTGCGTGGGTATGGGGGTCGCCCTGGTCGTCACTGTCCTGGCGACCCTGGTCGGCACCGAGCAGGGGGGCGTCACGGTCGAGCGGGGCCTGCCCGGCTGGGGTGTGGCGGCCGTCATGGCCCCGGTGCTGGTCGGGGCAGCGATAGGGGTGTTCCGGGCTTTGCGGGTGGAGATGACCGGCATGCCGGAACTGATCGCCCTGTTCCACTCGTTCGTCGGCTTGGCGGCGGTCCTGGTCGGCTGGGTGTCGTACTTGGAGGGCGCCCCGGCCGAGAACGCGGGCCTGCACTACGGGGAGCTGTTCGTAGGGGTGTTCATCGGCGCGGTCACCTTCACCGGGTCGATCATCGCGTATCTGAAGCTGTCCGCGAGGATGAAGTCCGCGCCGTTGGCGCTGCCGCACCACAACGTGCTCAACCTGGCCGCGCTGGTCGCGTTCGTGGGGCTGACGGTCTGGTTCGTGGCCCTGCCCGCCCGCGACCACGTCGGGCAGGGCGGCGCCATCGGTGTGATCCTGCTGTCGGTGATGACCTTGGTCGCGTTGCTGCTGGGGCTGCACCTGGTGGCCGCCATCGGCGGCGGGGACATGCCGGTGGTCGTGTCGATGCTGAACTCGTACTCGGGGTGGGCGGCCGCCGCGGCCGGGTTCACGCTCGGCAACGACCTGCTGATCATCACCGGCGCGCTGGTCGGCTCGTCCGGCGCGTACCTGTCGTACATCATGTGCAAGGCGATGAACCGGTCGTTCATTTCGGTGATCGCGGGCGGGTTCGGGTCCGACGGGGCCGTGGTCGGCGAGGCGAAGGACTACGGCGCCCACCGGGAGACCACCGCCCCGGAGGTCGCGGAGCTGTTGAAGGACTCCTCGTCGGTGATCATCGCGCCGGGCTACGGGATGGCCGTCGCCCAGGCGCAGGGCGCCGTGGCTGACCTGACGGCGAAGCTGCGCGCCAGGGGTGTCGAGGTGCGGTTCGCGATCCACCCGGTCGCGGGCCGGTTGCCGGGGCACATGAACGTGCTGCTGGCGGAGGCGAAGGTGCCCTACGACATAGTGTTGGAGATGGACGAGGTCAACGACGACTTCCCGGCGACTGATGTGGTGCTGGTGATCGGCGCGAACGACACCGTCAACCCGGCCGCCCTCGACGACCCCAGCTCGCCCATAGCCGGGATGCCGGTGTTGCATGTGTGGGAGGCGGGCGAGGTGGTCGTGTTCAAACGGTCCATGGCCACCGGGTACGCCGGGGTGCAGAACCCCCTGTTCTTCAACCAGAACACCGCCATGCTCTTCGGCGACGCCAAAGACCGCGTCGAAGACATCATCAAAGCCCTCTGACCCCGGGGGGGAGCACGGGTTGGCGTCAGACGCCAACCCGTGTTCGCGCCCTCGGGTTTCACAGGAGTGAGATCGAACGGGCGCGGTTGTGAATGGCTAAGGTCGCAGCCGCCGCACAGCCGATTAGGTAGAAACGCCCAATTTGTGCCGCTCGATCGAATTAGGTAGAAACGCCTAATTTGTCCCGGTTCCTCTGTGAATGGTTATTCGTCGCTTAGTGCCAGGGAACGTGGGCCAGGCCATCGGAATGGAGTTCGGGGCGCTCCGAGACGTTCACCTGGAGTCTGGGCGACGGCTCTGGCGATGGTTGCGAGGAGCCGGAATCGGAGCGTGATCCATGCGCGCGCACTCGTTTGAGCAGCACGTATGCAGTCGAGGCACCAGTTCGGCCTTGGCGTCTGAACGACCAGCCAGACGCGGCGGGTCCTGGCCGATTGGCTAGCTGCAGTCGATCAGGGAATTGCCTATCCCCAATAGAGCCGACGTCAACAGCGAAGGCCGGTCCAGTGGCTAATGGGATGGCGAGTGACGTAGATCACTTCGCGTCTTCATAGCTGATTTTGGGCTTGGGAATTGGGCTGAAACGGGTGATATCGTCTCTGCAGAGACCCTCCGGTGATTATGCGCAGTTTGTATTCACCAAGGAGTTGTCATGCCCTCATTGGCACAGTGGAAGTTCAAGTCACAGGCCCACGTCAACCGCAATCGAAGCGGTCGTCACCACCAACGGAGCGAGTCCCCGCGCGAATGGGCGCGGGTCAGAAGAGGTCTGATCGCTGGACTGGTCGCCGGGGCCATGGCGGTTCCGGTGGTTGTGAACCTGTCGACGGCCGCGCCCCCGACCGCGCCCAATGAGAAGGTGATCACCGCGGCCATGCTGGATCCGGGCGCGTCGCAGGTGACCATAGCGGTCACTGGCGCCGCCGCCTCGCAAGTGTTCACCGTGCAAGGTCTTCAGCCCACCTACGCCGACTACGCAGGCCTGTCAGTGGCCGACTATCGCTTGACGTTCGAAGGAGCGTTCCCGGTGGGGATCGCTGTCGCCGCGATGACTTCAATGCCAGCCCCGTTGCAAGTCGAGTTCGACACCGTGACGATCGACAAGCCAGCTAGCGGCGCGCCATTCGGATTGAACTCCGTTTCCAACGTCTACTTGACGCTGACCGGCTCCTCGACCTTGACCGCGGCCGTGAGTTCGGACCCACAGCCGAGCGTCGCTGGGCTGCGGGCTCCAGCCGGGAGCCAAATCACGGTCACTTCTCAGACCGGAGGCGCGCTCACGGCGACGGGCAACCACGCCAGTGCCGGAATCGGCGGCCAGTTCGCGGAAGCCGCGGGGACAATCGTGATCGGCGGCAACGCCATCGTCACCGCGACCGGCGGCCAGGGCGCGGGAGCTCTGAGCGGAGACGGAGCCGCCGGAATTGGCGGCGGTCGCGCTCAAGGCTTCACAGCCATCACGATCACTGATTCGGCGGTGGTCAACGCGACCGGCGGCAACGGTGGAGCTGGGATCGGCGCGGCCACAGTCAACGGGGGGGACAACTCTGGGTCCATAACGATCAGTGGCTCGGCGGCAGTCAACGCGCAAGGGGGATTCCAAGCGGCCGGGATCGGCGGGGGAATGGGTGTCGCGGGTGGCGCCATAGTGATCACCGACACGGCCAAAGTGGTCGCCGTGGGCGGAGATAACGGCGGCGGTATCGGCAGCGGTTACCACGGCGGCATGGGTCAGATCACAATCAGCGGCGAACCTTGGATCTTTGCGCGTTCGACGGTCGCTGCGAGCGCGATCGGTGGCGCGGGCAGTTACGGCGCTCAGCCCACCGACTTTGTCCGGATCACGGGTTCCCCCCTGGTGGTCGCGCACGGTGCCAACGGCGGTATCGGCGGCGGACCTCAGGGCGCGGGCTCGGAGATCCTGGGGTCGGTCGAGATCACGGGTGGTTTCATCGCTGCGGCGAGTAGTGCCACGATGAACACTCGTTATGCGATCGGTTCGGTTACTGGCGGCGTTGTCATAAGCGGCGGTTCGGTCTTCACGAGCCCAGTTGGGAGAGGTTCGTCGGGGGTCCAGGATCCGGTGAACGCCGATGGCGTCCGTGTCTTCCCGCTCTACATTCCCGCCTACGAGGGCGGCGTCGATTTCACCGGCCTCGCTTTGACGGCGGACCCGTTCCCGTATGGCCAGAACACCATCACGCAAGTACAGCGCGATTGGATCGCTGCCCTGGGCCCTGCTCAGACCTGGTACCCACTGCCAGACATGTCCGGTACCATTTCGGACGCTGACAAGCTGGCCGCGACTCTGTGGGCGCCCGAGAGCTATTTCAAGAGCAAGACTCTGGAGAGCACCATAGGGTTCGCTGCTGACATAACAGACACGGCGGCCGACCCGGTGGGTCAGTATGGGCCGGATTTGAAGCTCAATGTGCTGCGTCGTTTGGTGGTGAGTGTTGACAGCGCGACTGCCAATGGCGTGGCCAACGCCCTCACTTCGACTGAATTGGCGATCACCTTCGACCAGGAGGTCCCCGGCCTCGCAGGCGCGGGCATCACTGTCGAGCCAGGCACCGCTTCGGTCGTCACGGACCCCGCCGGGTTGTCGAGCACCGACGGCATCACATGGACGATGCCGCTGACCTCGGTCTCGGCGGAGGGCACGGTCGCCTTGACCCAGGTCGCGCTTCCGAGCGCCTTCGCGCTGTACACCCTCACCGGTCTTCCAAAACAAGTGCCGGTCCACAAAGCGCTGTTTCCGGCTTTGACCCCGGTCGAAGGGGTGCGGATCGATTTCAGTTCCGGCAGCGCCACTTTCGCGTCGGACCAGGCGGGCGAGTATTACTTCGCTGTCACCCTGCCGGGCGACCCGCCACCGTCTGCGGCGGAGGTGTTCCAGGGCAACCCGATTCCCATGACGGTGGGCGACAACACGATCAGCCTCACGGGCTTCGACTCCAATGACGGACGGGTCGTCTATGTGGTCGCGGAGAACACTTTCCATAACCGCACCATCGAACCGATCACCATAATGGTCGGCCCGATGTGGAACCTGTCCGTCCAGGCCGGAGCGGGCGGCTCGGCCGAGGCGACCGCCTCAACCTACCCGGAAGGGGCCGAAGCGACCCTGACCGCGACCCCGGCCGACTACTACGAGTTCGATCACTGGACGGTGGAGGCTGGCGGCACCGAGGCGATACTGGCCGGTGCGGCCGATGCCACGACCACCCTGACCATGCCCGGTAACGACGTCACCGTGAAGGCCAACTTCGTCAAGAAGAACTTGAAGGTCAACTTCGAGTTGAACAAGCCACCGGCAGCGACGGAGAACCCGGCCGGTTGGCCGGCCGAGGGCTCGGCCAAGATCGGTGAGCAGATCACCGGACAGCCGACGCCGCCCAGCCTGGCCAGGTTCACTTTCGTGGGCTGGTACTTGGGCTCCCAGGCCGTTGACACCGCCAATCCGGCGGATGCGTGGAACTTCACGAGCGGCATCGTGCAACCGGGGATGATAACGAACGACACTGTTACTCTGTACGGCGCCTGGGCCTCCGCTTTCAGCACCATCACCTATGACCTTCACGCCACCATCGAGGAGCCGGTCGCGCCCGCCATCTTGGGACCGGACATCGACGTGGCGATGGGTTCGCTGATCAGCGCGGCGCCGTCCTACAACCAGACGCTCACGCGTGCGGGCTACACCTTCGGAGGGTGGTTCTTCGATGCCGCGCGCACCCAGCCGGTCACGGCGACGTCGACTGTCGACAGCCCGGCGATCACGCTCCACGCCCGCTGGCTGACGAATGGTGACGCGGCCTATTCGATCAGGCATTACAAGGTTGCCGGCGGCGTGGCGACGGAGGTCGAGCAGGACCGGGAGCCGGGCCAGGGCCGGATCGGAACGCTCACGCCCGCGGCCCAGCCGAACGAGTACGTCGGCTACGTCCATGACGTGGCGGCGTCGACCTACCAGGGCACCATCACCTCGGACGGCGGCCTGGTCCTGGCGCTGTACTACAACGCCAAGGACATCGCGGTCGTGTTCGACGCGGACGGCGGGGTCCCCGAGCCGGGCACTATCATCGGCTACCACTATGACGGCTTGGTGGCCGCGCCCACGGTCCCAGGCAAGACTGACCACACCTTCCTGGGCTGGTACAACGCCGCCGGAGAAGAGTGGGACTTCGGCGTCACCAGGCTCACCGAGGCGAACGGCGTGGTCTTGTCCAGCGGGGCCGGGCGACTGGAACTCACCGCCAAATGGGCGCCGCCACCCGGTCCTGTGTTGACCCCTGTCGAAGGAAGACGGATAGACCTCACCTCAGGCACCGCCACCTTCACGTCGGACCAAGTCGGCACCTACTACTTCGCCGTGCAACTGCTGGGGACTCCGGCGCCGTCAGCGGACCAAGTGGTCGCTGGTGGCCGCTCAGGCGTCCTAGGTGCGGCGGTGATCGGCAACACGATCATCCTGGGCGCGGCGGACCTCGATTCGAACGGCGCCCGGGTGGTGTATGTGGTCGGGGAGAACGCTTATGGGGTGCGTAGCGCCGAGCCGATCGCGATCACCGTTGGTCCGGTGTGGGGCTTGACGGTGTTGGCATCCGAGGGCGGCTCGGCGGGGTCACCCGCTGCCACCTACCCTCAGGGCGCATTGGCTGGCCTGGAGGCGGAGCCGAGCGACTACTACAGGTTCGACCGTTGGACGGTCGAATCGGGTGGTTCGATCAGTTTGCTGGCGGCTCCGGGTTCGGCTGAGACGACCCTCACGATGCCGGGCGGCGACGTGACGGTGAAAGCTTGGTTCGTGAAGAAGGGCCTGGACGTCGAGTTCGTGTTGAACGAGCCATCGGGCACGGGTCCGTTCGCGGGCTGGCCGGTGTCGGTTCCGGGTTCGGCCGTGATCGGCGGGCTGGTCGCGGCGCCGACGACGGCGGTCCCGGCGCTGGTGTCGTTCGACTTCGTCGGCTGGTACACGTCGGCCCAGGCGGTCGGCGCGGACCCGGCCGCGGCTTGGGACTTCGCCGAGGATGTCGTGGTCTCGGCACCGGGCGACAAGGTGACACTGTACGGCGGCTGGGCCTGGGCCTGGGCCGAGGTCGGGTACGAGCTGCACGGCTCGACCGAGTATCCGGTCACCCCGGCCAGCCTTGGGCCGGATCAGGTGCGGATGGATCGTCCGGTCTCCTCGGCGGCTTCCTATTCGACGGTTCCGCAGCGGGCGAGTTACCGGTTCACGGGTTGGGCGTTCGACGCGGGGTGCACCCAGCCGGTCGGGGACTTGGTGGTGCCGGGCTCGCGGACGGTGACGTTGCACGCCTGCTGGGCGGAGCTGGAGAACGCGTTCTACCAGGTCAGGCACCATAAGGTGGCAGGCGGGACGGTTAGCGAGGTGGAAGCGGACCGGGAGTCCTATCAGGGCCGGATCGGGACGCTCACGCCCCCCGCCGAGCCGAACGAGTACGCCGGCTACGTCCATGACGCGGGAGCATCGACCTACCAGGGCACCATCACCTCGGACGACGGGCTGGTCTTGGGGTTGTACTACAACGCCAACGATGTCGCGGTCGTGTTCGACGCAGCGGGCGGCTCCCCGGAGCCGGGCACTGTCACCGGCCACTACGACGGCCTGGTGGCCGCGCCCACGGCCCCAGCCAAGACCGACCACGCCTTCCTGGGCTGGTACAACGCCGCCGGAACGCAGTGGGACTTCACCACCTTCAGGCTGACCGAGGCGAACGGCGTGGTCCTGTCCGGCACGGCCGGGCAACTGGAACTCACCGCCCGGTGGGCGCGGGGGCCGGAAGCGGTGGGCGTCGACGTCACGGTCGGGACGGCCGGAGTGGCGGACCTCGCCGGCACCGCGCTGGCGGATTCGGCCAATGGGGCGGCAATCGTCTCGGCCGTGGTCACGACCACCGAGACGTGGATCGCTCAAGCGTTGATCGCTCCGCAAACCGACGGGACAGTTCATTTCGAGGCCCGGACCTTGCCTCGCGGCTCGTATCAGTTCACGGTCGAATACACCGACTCGAATGATCTGACCGCCAGGGCGCACTTCAAGGTGACCGTTGCCGGGCTGCCGTCCGCCGCGGGCGACACCACCGACCGGATACCAGTGGGAGGCGAGACCTCGTTCGACCTGACCGTGACCGGCGACGTCCCGATTGTCGGCGCTGAGGAGATCGACGTGCCCAGCGGCGCCACGGTGACCGCGACGCCTGACGGCCAGGTCGATTTCGACTCGGGGTCGCTGCCGCCCGGCGAGTACCACTTCTCGGTGGTCTACACCGACGAGTTGGGCCAGACGTCGGAGCCGGTCGAGTTCGTCGTCACGGTGCAGGCCCCGCCCACTGGCACGGGCCAGGACTTCGAGTTGGCTGACGATCTGACCACTGGGTACGCCACGCCGCTGCTGGACACGACCGGCACGAACCTGCAGCCGTTGACGGACGCATCGTTCACCACCCCGGCTCATGGCGTCATCGAGCTGGACGGCCCGGTCCTGGTGTACACGCCCGAGGTCGGCTGGGCGGGCGAGGTCCCGTTCGAGGTGACGGTCTGCGACGACCTGGGCCAATGCACTGTGCTGCAGTACAGCTTCACGATCCCGGTCGTCCGGTTGCCAGTGTTGGCGCCCGTCGCGGAGGGCGACAGCGCGGTCATACCGTTGGGCGGCGTGGCCGAGCTCGCGGGGACTGTGAGCCCCGACAGCGCCGGCGGAGCCACCATCGTCTCGGCCGAAGTGGTCACCGACGCCGCGTGGGTGGCCAGCGCCGCTATCACGCCGGGCCTGGAGGGAGCGGTCCGGTTCGAGGCTCAGGCGCTGCCCGCCGGCGTCTACGAGTTCACAGTCCGGTACACCGATTCGAACGGTTCCACCGCCGATGCCGTGTTCACGGTCACCGTTCAAGGGCCGCCCCGAGCGGCTGCCGACGTGGTGCGCGCGAAGGTGCGGCTGAACGGGCAGTTGAGCTTCACCGAGTCGGTGACCTCGACCTACGGCTGGATCGCCGAGCGGGTGATCGTGGCGGCGCCGGACCAGGGTGTGGCGACCCTCGGCTCGGTCCACTACGACGCCACTGGCGCGGCGCCCGGCGAGCATCCGTTCGACGTGCGCTACATCGACGACCTGGGCCAGTCCACGACCGTGCGGTACATCCCGTTGGTCCAGGCGCCGCCGCAGGGGACCGGCCGCGACGTCGAGATCGACGACGACCGGACCGTGGTGGTCTTCGAGGTCCTCGATGACGTGACGGGCACCGAGTTGCAACCCCTGGCCCCAGGGTCGGTGACCGCGCCGGACCACGGCACTGCGACGCTCAACGGCTCGGCTGTGAGCTACACGCCGCAGGCCGGTTGGAGGGGCAAGGCCACCTTCGGCGTCACGGTCTGCGACGACCTGGCTCAGTGCGCCACGCTGGGGTACTCGGTCACGATCAGCCCGAGCGCGCCCGCCAGCTCCGCGCCGGCCACACCCACCGGCGCCACGCCGTCCGCCAGCGGCAGCGCCCTGCCGTTCACCGGCTCGGACGCCTTGGCCTGGTTGGGCGGCCCCGCCCTGGCCTTGATCGTGGGCGGCCTATTGCTCGTGGTCTGCGCCACGGCGGCGCGTCGGCGGCTGGCCGCAGTCGGCAGGCACGGCAGGTGAGTTCCGAAGTCGGCGGGGACCCAGAGCAGGAGTCAAACGCCTGTTCTGGGTCGCCGCCGGTCATGCGGTCGGCGCCGCACCAGGGATGGGCCGACCTCAGCTGAGCGCGGAGCGGGCGCCAGGCTTTGGAAACCGCGCCCGCCTCAGCCGTATTGGGGACAGTCCCCATTCCTGCCGACCACCCGACCCCCGGGGGCGGTCCGTCCGCAGGAACACGGGTTGGCGTCAGACGCCAACCCGTGTTCCTGTCGCGTCCGCGGCCGGGCGCAGGCCCTGACCTCTGGTTCGGGGACGAGTCGACGATGCCGCCGGGCCGGGTCCGGCCACGTCGCCCGCGTCTCAGGGGTTCCCGGCGACCAGGCTCTGGAACCGGTGAGCGGAGTCTTTCCAGCGACGCTCGAGGCCGTTCGCGTAATCGACGTGGAGCAGGCCGAAACGGCGGTCGTAGCCGCAGGCCCACTCGAAGTTGTCCATGAGCGACCAGGCGAAGTAGCCGCGAACCGGTGCGCCCTGGCGGATCGCCTGCGCCACGGCCTCGACATGCTGATCCAGATACGCGATCCGCTGTGGGTCGTGGACCCTGCCGTCGACCCCTAGCGTGTCCCGGAAGGCGGACCCGTTCTCCGTCACCATCAGGTCCAGACCGGGATAGCGCTCCGCGATCCCGACCAGCAACTCGGTCAGCGCAGGCGGATCGATGTTCCAACCCATCGCGGTGAGCGGTCCGGTCGGCGGGAGGAACTCCACGTCGTGGGCGCCGACCCAGGGGTTGCCGCCTCCGTGACCGCCGTTCCCGCTGCCGGGGTCGCGGCCATCCGAAGAGGCTCCGGGCGAACGTCGCCGCACCACCGACGAGGAGTAGTAGTTCACGCCCAGGCAGTCGAGCGGCTGGCGGATCTGGGCCAGATCGCCGTCGCGGACGAATCCGAAGTCGGTGATCGCCGCAAGGTCGGATCGCAGGTCGGCGGGGTAATCACCGTCCAGGGCCGGTCCCAGGAAGACCTCGTTCCCGACGGCTCGGATCTGCCGGGCGGCGTCCTGATCGGCTTCCGAATCCGAAGCGGCGCGGATCACATGCAGGTTCAATGTCAGCGAGACCCGCGCGCCTGCGACCGCCGCCCGCACCGCTTGGGCTGCCAGGCCGTGCCCCAAGTTGAGATGGTGGGCGGCGGCGATCGCGGCGGCGGCATCGGACACGCCAGGCGCGTGGACACCCGAGGCGTAACCGAGGAAGGCCGCGCACCAGGGCTCGTTGAGGGTCGTGTAGAGGTCGACCCGGTTGCCCAGCGCCTCGGTCGCCATGGCCGCGTAGTCCGCGAACCGGTAGGCCGTGTCGCGCGAGGGCCAGCCGCCGCGGTCCTCCAACGCCTGGGGCAAGTCCCAGTGGTACAGGGTGGCGACCGGCCTGATGTCGCGATCCAGCAACCCGTCCACCAAGCGGCTGTAGAAGTCGAGTCCACGCCGGTTGACGGGACCCGAGCCATCCGGCTGGACCCGCGGCCAGGCGATCGAGAACCGGTAGGCCTGGACGCCCAACTCTTTCAGGTTGTCCAGGTCCTCTTCCCAACGGTTGTAGTGGTCGCACGCCACATCGCCGGTGTCACCATTGAAAGTCTTTCCAGCGGTGTGGCTGAAGGTGTCCCAGATCGAGGTGCCGCGGCCGTCCTGGGCCACGGCGCCTTCGATTTGGTAGGAAGCGGTGGCCGCTCCCCAGATGAAGTCTGGCGGGAATCCGTCCGCCCGGTCAGCAGGCATCCTGCGAGCCTCTCAGGGAGTGATGTAGCCAGCGGCCAGGGTGAGTTCGTACCATTCCTTCTTGGTCAGCGGCACCTCGGAGCCCAGGGCGGCCGCCGCGACCCGTGCGGGCGTGGTGGTCCCGAGCACCACCTGCATGTTGGCCGGGTGGCGCGTGATCCAGGCGACGGCGATGGAGATCGCCTCGACCTGATACTTTTCGGCCAGCCGGTCGATCACATCGTTGAGTTTCGGCTCGCGCTCGCGGTCGCCTAGGAAAGTCCCATCGAAGAACTTTCGCTGGAAGGGCGACCAAGCCTGGACGGTGATGTTGTGGACGCGGCAATAGTCGAGCAGTCCGCCATCGCGCATGATCGACTGGTCGAGTTCTTCCATGTTGACCGACAGGCCCTGTGCCACCAGTGGCGCGTGAGTGATGGACAGCTGGAGTTGGTTGGCGACCAGAGGCTGGCGCACGGCTGTCTTGACCAACTCGATTTGATTGGGCGAGAAGTTGGAGACGCCGAAGTACCGCACCTTGCCCCCGGACTCCAATTGGTTGAACGCCTGGGCCACCTCCTCGGGTTCGACCAGCGCATCGGGGCGGTGGAGCAGCAGGATGTCGATGTGGTCGGTCGCCAGCGCGCGCAGCGACGCTTCGGCGGCCTCGACGATGTGCGCGGCCGAGAAGTCGAAATAGGCCCAGCCTTCTCCGGTCGGCACTATCCCGGCCTTGGTCTGCAGGATCACTTCCTCGCGTTCGGCGGAGCTCCAACGCAGCGCCTCGGCGAACCGGCGCTCGCATTTGTGCAGTTCGCCGCCGTAGACGTCGGCGTGGTCAAAGAAGTTGATGCCGGAATCGCGAGCGGTGCGGACCAAGTCGCGGATTTCCTGGTCGGTCTTGTCGGGGATTCGCATCATTCCGGCGATCACGTTGGAGACCCGCAGATCGGTGCCGGGCAGGGTGAACATTTTCATGAGATTCCTCAGGGTTGTCGGGGGCGTTTGCCACGGTCAATGCTAGTGGAACCGCTTCCACTCTGCTACCCCGCCGGACTGTCCATGTCGGTGCTGGGTTCACGGTCGGTGCCCGCCACGCGGGGCCCCCGCGTCGAGTCCGGGGTTTTGCGGGGCCGATTCCGCCGAGTCCGCCGTTCTCCATGGTCCCGTGCTTCGAGTCCGGGGTTTTGCGCGGCCGGCTTCGGCGAGTCCGCTGTTCTCCATTGTCCTGGGTATCGAGTCCGGGGTTTTGCGCGCAACCGACCCGCACCCGACGCGCTGACCAGGCAAAACGGAAACGGGCCGGATCCAAAACAGCGGACTCGATGAACAATGGCATGGGAAACAGCG
>JAISCU010000036.1 GCA_031265345.1 Bifidobacteriaceae bacterium | reverse complement strand
ACATCGACCGGCACGTCCCAATAGGCTTCCGGATCATCGCCGGGCACGAGCGGTTCGGCCCCGACGGAGACCTGCGGCTCGCCAGCCTGGGTATCCATCGCCTGGTCAAACGCGAGTTCCGGCCCGACTCCGCCCGCCTGCTGGTCGAATGCGGGCTCGGGCTGGTCAGCGAATGACTCGGGTCCACCCGAGTCAGGCCCCGGCAGCGGTCCCTCAGCCTCGGCGGCGCCGACGAAGGTGGCCTGGCCTGGCATCGAAACGCCGGACCGCTCGGGCACCACCGATCCGTCGTCAGTCGATCCGCCCCCGCGCGGGACGGGTATCCATGAAGGCGCCAACTCCCCTGGCATCAACTCGTCCGGTGCCAGGGCGGCCGCCGTTCGATCCGTTGGGACACCTGGGGCCGGTTCCAGAACGGGTGGCGACCCGGTGATCGGTGGCGGTTCGGAGAAAGACGGCGGCATCGGCGAGGCCAGCTGGCGCGCGCCCTCCTCGGCTGGTTGCGACGGACCTTCGGGGGCGCCGCCTTGACCGTCCGCCCACCGGATTGGCGGCGCTGGTTGAGCGGCCCCCGGCGCTGTCGGCGCACCAGGAGCCGCGCCGGTCGAATCTCCCCGGCCCGGAGCGGGCGGCTGAGCCGAGCCGGATGGCGAGGCGGAGCCGGATGGCGAGGCGGAGCCGGATGGCGCTGGAGCAGGAGCGGCCAGTTCCGGCCAAGACGCCTGATCGGCATCGAGGTAGGACATGGGCTGGCGACGGCCCCGCACCAGCGGCGCCAGGTCGGCGAACGACACCTGCGAGACCCCGGCCGTGGGAACCGCCTGGTAGAAGCCCTAGTCCTCGAAGTCCTCCGCTCGATCCTCCGATTCGTCGTGCCGGGAGGTGATGTCGAGGAAACCTGTCCCGCTCGCCTGGCCACCCTTGCTCGGCCGAGGTGGCGGAATCGGCACCAGACGAGCCTCGGGCACGCTCGGCGCGACTGGCGGCGGGGCTTCCGCCTCGGGCGCCTGCCCGACGGCTTCGACGATCGACCGGCGGTTCGGCCCCGCCGGTCGAACCAGCGCCGGAGGCGGGCCGACGCGGTCTTGCGGGCCCTCGGCCGACATCCTTCCTGGCGCGTCGCCAGCTCCGGGGGCGCCCTCCGGGACCACGCGCCCCGCGTCCACCGTGGCGTTCCGACCAGGTCCTTGGCCGTCCCCGACCCCGCCGACCGCCGCTTGGGTTCGCCCACCGCCCGATCCGGGTGCGAAGCTGGGCAGCGCTATCGGCACCTCGACGGGAGCGATGGCGCCCAGGGTGCCAGTGATGTCGACTTTGGCCTGCGCGGCCGCCGGCGGATGGACGGTCACCGAGCGGTGTTGGCCGCCAGGCGCGCTTCGGGCCGGAGCAGCGGCGCCTGGAGGCGATTCCGGCGCGACGATTCTTCCGGGGCGACTGGCCGGTGGGCGTTCGCTCGCTGGAGGACTCGACACGGCCGCGCCGATGGCCGCGGCCCGCGCCTGCTCACGAGCCAGCCGGACCTGCGTGCGGCTGGACGGGTGGGCGCCAGCCAACGAACGAGAGGACGGGTAACGCGCTTGGGGCGAACCGGCCGGTGTCGGCACCGGCCCCGGCTCGACCGGTCGACCCGCCTGCCAACCGTCGGCCGACCCCGTCAGCGGCACCACCGGCATCGACGCCGAACCGGGCGGTCCCGCCAGGCCTGGGCCAGCCGTGCGCCTGACCGAACCGTCCTGCACAGGTTGCGCGCCAGCTTCCCCTGGGGTCACGACCCGGCCGGGGCGGCTGGGCGCCCCCTGCGCGCGAGGAGCACTGGCCTCCAGGGGACCCGCCGCCGCATCCGCTGCGGGCAGCGGGCGCTCCCGGGGTCGCGCCGCTGGGCTCGACATCGAGCCTGACGCCGGGCGTCGCACTGGGCCATGAGCCGGGCCCGGCGCCGAGCCTGACGCCGAGCCGGGGTCTGGGCTGGGGGACGGGCCGGGGATCGAGGCCGGTGCCGAGCCAGGCGCCGCGTCAGGGGCCTGGACAGATGCCGAGCCGAGGGGCGAACCAGGGGCCGAGCCCCGCGCTGGGCCGCGAGCCGGGGCCGCCGCCGAGCCGGGGGCCGGACTCGGCCGTGGGACGGGTGCCACGGCGCGCCGACCAATGGCCGCGCTGCCGCGCGACACTGGAAAAGCGTCCGCCAGCTCGCGTCCGCCGCGGGGCTGCCTTTGGGCCGATGGCGCGGCCACCGCTCCCGACCGCGACGCCGGATAAAGATCGCGCCGACGCAAGGATCTGGCCGTCGCGTCGGGCCTGCTCACGATCTCGACCGGACCGCCTTGCGGCACCGCGTCCGATGCCCGCGCCGCCCCGGCGCCGGCCCTGTTCTCAGTTACCTGATGTCGCCCCGGGGACGCTGGAGGCGGCCCCATCCGCTCGACCGGCCAGACCGATATGCCGCGCGGACCTTCCGGCCGAGCCGGCGGCGAAGCCGACTGAGCGGCCTCCGCACGGGTGCCCGAGCCGGGCCGAGTCGCAGCCGGGGGTGGGATCGTCGGCAACCGGTCGGCATCGGGCACCCTGGCAGACGCCTCCGGGCGAACCCGATCCTCGTCCGAATCCTGGCTGACGACGTACCAGGGCGACGATTCGAGACGAGCCATCTCCGCTGCCCAAGCGGCCGAGGCCGATCCTGGCGTCAGCGGCCCTCCCCCGCGCGGCGACCCCTGGCTGGGCGGGCGAGGCGGGACGGGCGCCGCGGGCGAGTGTTCGGGCACTTCGGTCACTGGCTGCCCTCCCGGTAGAGGCCGTGCTTGGCGATGTACTGGACCACGCCGTCCGGCACCAGGTACCAGATCGGATCGCCCGCCACTACCCGGCGGCGGACATCGGTCGAGGAGATCGACAGGGCCGGCACCTCCAACAACGACACGTCCGCCCGCGGCAGGCCGCGCGCGTGGAGCGTGTGGCCCGGCCGGGTGACGCCCACGAAATGCGCCAACTCGAACAGTTTCGCGGCGTCCTTCCAGGCCAGGATCTCGTCCATGGCGTCCGCCCCGGTGATGAAGTAGAACTCGGCCTGGGGCCGGTCGGAACGCAGGTCCCGCAACGTGTCGATGGTGTAGGTCGGGCCGTCGCGGTCGATGTCCACGCGCGAGACGGAGAACCTCGGATTGGAGGCCGTCGCGATCACAGTCATGAGGTAGCGATGCTCGGCCCGCGTGACACTCAGGCCCTGTTTGAACACCGGCTGGCCGGTCGGCACAAAGACCACCTCGTCCAAGTCGAAGACCGCCGCGGCCTCGCTGGCGGCGACCAAGTGCCCATGGTGGACCGGGTCGAAGGTGCCACCCATTACGCCAACGCGGGAATGGCGCGGCCCTGCTGACACGGAACCTCCTGTGACCGAGTGATTTAGCTCACACTGCCCTAAGTGTCTCATCAAACGGCCCTCGATTGGTGCAGGGACACGTAGGAGGCCCCTTATTTTAGGGCCAGGCACGGGCGCGTCGGCCATTTCAGCCATTTCGGCGGGCTCACGCGCCCCGCGCGCCGGTGGGGTCTCAGGCTCCTGGCGGGTCTCGGGGGAATCCATGCGTCAGTCGCGCACCTGCCCGTCGCCCAAGCAGATCCACTTGGTCGAAGTCAGCTCCGGCAGGCCCATCGGCCCGCGGGCATGGAGCTTCTGGGTCGAGATGCCGATCTCCGCCCCCAGCCCGAACTGCCCGCCGTCGGTGAAACGGGTCGAGGCGTTGATCATGATGGAGGCGGAATCGAGTCCGTCCGCGAACGTCTGCGCCCGTCCCAGGTCCTCGGTGCAGATCGCCTCGGTGTGGCCGGAACTGTAGCGGCGGATGTGCTCCATGGCCTGGTCCAAGCCGTCCACCACGCCCACAGCCATCTCCAGGTCGAGGTACTCGGTCGCCCAGTCCGATTCGGTGGCCGGGCCCCATTCGGCGCCGGGCGGGGCGAACGCGGCGGCCCGGGCGTCCAAGTGGAGCCGGACGGCGGCATCGTGCAACTGTTTCAACACCCGCGGCAGGAACTGGTCGGCGATGGCGGCGTCCACCAACAAGGTCTCGGCGGCGTTGCACACCGACGGGCGCTGGATCTTGGAGTTGACCACGATCCTGACGGCTTTGTCCTGGTCGGCGGCGCCGTCCACGTAGACATGGCAATTGCCGACCCCGGTCTCGATCACCGGCACCTGGGCCTCGCGCACCACCGTCTGGATCAGCCCGGCGCCGCCCCTGGGAACCAGCAGGTCGACCAGCCCGCGCGCTCGCATCAGCGCCCGCACCCCCTCGCGCCCGTGCTGGTCGATGGTCTGGATCGAATCCTCGGGCAGGCCGGTGGCGGCGACCGCTTCGCGCAGGACGGCGATGATGGCCGCGTTGGTCCGCTCGGCCGCGCTCCCCCCACGCAAGATCACGGCGTTGCCGGACTTCAGCCCCAGCCCGGCGGCATCGACCGTGACGTTGGGCCGGGCCTCGTAGATCATGCCGACCACGCCCATCGGCACCCTCACCTGCCTCAGTTTGAGGCCGTTCGGGAGGGTCGAGCCGCGCACCACCTCGCCGACCGGGTCGGCCAGGTTGGCCAGTTCTCTGAGCGCCTCGACTATGCCGACGATCCGCTCCGGCGTCAGGCCGAGCCGGTCCAGTAGCCCCTTGGCCAGGCCGTTTTGCGCGCCCAGCTCCAGATCGATCCGGTTCCTCGCCAGGATCACATCCGCGGCCTCCAACAGCCCGTCCGCCATCGCCAGGAGGGCTTGGTCCTTTTGCGCGCGGTTGGCTTGGGCGAGTTGGCGCCCGGCCAGGCGCGCCCGGCGGGCTATGTCTTCAACGGCTTGGGTGACGTTGGCGTCGACTTCGCTCATATCCAGATTCTATTGGCCGATGCCGCGTGGTCGCCCCCGCGTCTCGCCTGACGGTCGCCTTCGCCGCGTCATCGCGGCCGGCGATCGCGTTTAGTCAGGACACCCTGGGCGCGGGCTTCACGGCCGGCGTGACGTCGGTCCAGGTGAAGTCATTGCCCACGAACAGCAACGGCTCGCGAGTCTCGCTGGCGAGAGCGTAGCTGAAGCAGTCGCCCATGTTCAGATGCGCTCTGTGGCCGCTGCCTTTGCCGAAATCCCGGTAGGCGTCACCCGCGAGGATCGCTTCCGATGGCGTGAACGGGACGATCTCGATGTTGTAGGCGTCCAGCATTGGTTTGACTCGCCGTGCCTCTTCGGGTGACGCTTTGGCACCAGTTACTACCCGTAACTCCACGAAGGTGGCCGCCGACATTTTCGGGGACCCGTCCGCCTTCAACGCGTTCGACAAAGGACCCGCCTCGGGCTCACGCCGCAAAATGGCAACGATTGCCGAAGTGTCCACGATCACTTAGGCAACCCCGTCTCGTCGTAGAGATCGTCCGTGTTGGCTTTGATTTGCGCCGCCCATTGTGGCCAGTTCTCCGAATTCCATATTTCGTTCAGGATCTGATCGACTCGCGCGCTGCGCTCATCGGCGGAATCCGGGTCCGCGCTCGCCAGGTCGTCAAGTCGGCGCCGCACAGCGTCCGTGATAGCAGCGGTCTGGCTGGTACCCGTGCGATCTGCCAACTCGCGCACCAAGGCAATGGTCTCGGGGTTCTTGAGATTTAGGCTCATGCCGACCAGGCTACACCCGTGGTACCTTGATAGTACGCCACAGGTACCTGATCGCCCTCGGACGGCCAGCAGGCACGGTTACTTGGGCAGCCCCAACTCGTCATACAAGTCGTCTAGGTTGGCTTGCATGCGAGCCCGCTCCGTTTCGAGGTCCCTGCTGTCCCAGATCTCCTGCAGGATTCCGTTCGCCCGCTCGCGGCGCACCTCAATCGAATCCTGGTCTGCGGCGGCCAGGTGATCCAGTCGATGCCGCACAGCGTCCGCGATGGCGGCGGTCTGGCTGGTGCCGGTGCGATCCGCCAACTCGCGCACCAACGCGATGGTCTCCGCGTCCTTGATGCTCAAGCCCATGCCGCCACGATACTCACGAATCCGTGCGGGCGGCGCATCCACTCCCGCATTTGGCGGTCAGATTGATCGAGTGCCTGGAAATGCACGCCCATGAACATCCAGTGCCCAAGAATGCACACCGCTTGGCGTCGAGTCAATCCGCTGACCTGCGCGTTTGCAGAACACCCCCATGCAAAAGTAGGCACTCGACGAGTTGGATGGTGCAAAAGCAGGCACTCGATGCAGACATCCAGATCCAAAGCTCCCCAGACCGTTGTCGGTCAGCCAATAAGCTCCCGGGGGACTTTCTGATTGACGCTGCGCCGAGTCCGCTGTTTTCCACGCCGATGCTGATCGAGTCCGCTATCACGCGCGCTCCGATCTGTCGAGTCCGCTGTTTCCCATGCAAATGTTCATCGAGTCCGCTGTTCTGCGCCGGGCCATTTCGCGTTCTGGCTGGTCAGCGCGTTGGACGTGCGCCGAAGAACGCGCAAAACCCCGGACTCGTCGCCAAGGACCATGGAGAACAGCGGAGTCGATGACGACAGGCACGCAAATCAGCGGACTCGACGACAAACGGCGCGCGATTCCCCGGACTCGACGTGCCGGGGCATGCAAGCCCGCGTGGTCGACGCGGCACGTCGCGAAAAACGACGGACTGGCCGCGTCAGCGGAGGCGCTCCGCCGGGGACGGGCTCAGGCCCACCCGGACGGTCAAGGCGGCTTCGCGGCATCGTGCATATCGTTAGACACCAGATGGCGAGAGCTCAGCCGGAAACCTGCCAAGTCAATGCCTGGTTGAAGCCCGGACGAGGGCGGCCCACCGATGGACCAAGAAAGCTGAATGAAAGGGCCGCGTCTACCGGACCTGGGCCTCGGCAGCGGCCGCTTGGCCCACCCTCGCTATGAAGCGGGCGGCTCCGACCGCACAGATCTGCCACGCCAGGAACAGGGGAAAGTAGCAGACGGTCAGGAACGGACCCATCGGGCCGCCGCCGAATATCACCACGCCCGGAGGCGGCGGCGCGTATGGAAGGAATGCCGCGATCAGGAGGAACACCTCGATGGCCAA
>JAISCU010000103.1 GCA_031265345.1 Bifidobacteriaceae bacterium | reverse complement strand
CCTGCCTTCAGCCGAGCGCATCGACCGACGCAAAGTCCGGTGGACGTTCCCATCCTGCTCGATCGAACGCGAGCGTCTTGAAGCTATCCGAAGACGAACGAACCGCTCCCAGATCGTTGGTGCCATACTTCCCCCGCGTCATGGCCATCAGGGCGAACCCGAAGGGTCCGCAGATGAATACTGTCTCACGACTCAACCAGGGGGCGGCGTTGGGACTACGTTACCACGTCTTTGGGGTTGTGGCGCTCGACCAGCGCCAGGATCTCGACGTGGTGGGTGCCGGGGAACAGGTCGAAGCCCTTCAGACCCGTCAGCTGGTACCCGGCCTCCGTCAGGGCGGCCAGGTCGCGGGCGAGGGCGGCGGGCTCGCAGGACAGGTACGCGATCCGGGACGGTCGGGCAGCGGCCACGGCTGACATGACCGCCCGGCCCGCGCCGGATCGGGGCGGGTCTAGCAGCACCGCGCCGGGGCGCGTCCGCCCCAACGGGCCGCGCAAGGCCCTCGCCACGGACGCCGAATCGGCCCGCGCCAGCTCCAGTCCGGCCCGCTTGATGTTGGCCCTCAGATCCGCGACCGCCCGGCGCGAGCCCTCCACGGCGCTGACCCGCGCGCCCGCCGCCGCCAACGGCAAAGTGAACAGCCCGGCCCCGGCGTACAGGTCCCAGATCGCGTCGCCAGCCTGCGGGCGCAGCGCAGTCAGCACCGCCTCGGCCAGCGCCTCCGGCGCCGCCCGGTGGATTTGCCAAAAGCCCAAAGCGTCCAGTTCGTAGTGGTACGCCCGGCCAGCCACGCGGACAACTTCGCGGCGGCGGCGGCCCTGGCGCGCGGCATCGTCCAACCAGAAAGCCCGACCGGCGGACGGCGCGACGGCGGTGAGGCGCGACCCCGGCGGCCAGCGTCGGTCGAACAGGCCCAACTCGCTGATGGCGTCCACCGCCAGGGGCATGGCGACCAAAGGCTCGAACTGGTGCGTGCCGACGCGGACCATGCCCGCACGGCCAGCCTCGCTGACTGCCAACTCGACCTTGGTGCGCCAGCCCAGCGGGCCGCCGCCGCCCAGGGGCGCGACCCCCAGCGAGGGCCTCAGCCCCGTGGCATGCTCCAGCAATCCGAGCACCACGTCGGCTTTGGCCGCCCGCGCCGCTTTCGGCGCGACGTGCAACCAGTCGGCGGCGCCGAGCTCCAAGCCCTGCGGCCAGGGCGGCGGGACCCGGTCGGGCGAGGGCTCCAACACCTGGTCCACCCGCGCGCGCCAGAAGGACTTGGCCGTGGTCGTGACCTCGGCCACGACCCGCTCCCCCGGCAGCGCTCCGCTCAGGAGCACCACCGGGCCATCGTCGCGGCGGCAGGCGCAAATGCCGCCGTTGCCCCAAGGGCCGGCCACCAATTCGATCATCTGGGCGCTCACTCCGTACTGTCGCTGACGTGATTAGGGCTACCAAGGTTACCCGCGCCGGGGCGGGCAGTCCCACCGGGGTGGCCAGGCTCACTCGGGCTGCCAGCCCCACCGGCGCTGGGACGACCGGCGGGGCGGACCGTGCGCGCGGCATCGTCCGAGGGGTCCAACTGCCAAGGCACCGTCGCCACCACGACGCCCGGCAGGTGCCGCAGCCGCGAGGTCAGGCGGGCGGCGGAACGGTTGTGGAGCCAGCGCTCCCACCAGTGGCGGACCACCTTCTCGGGGATGTACAGCACCACCATGTCGCGCGGCGCGCGGCGGCGCAGGGCCGTGACGTGGTCGATCAGGGGCCGGGTGATCTCGCGGCTGGGTGAATCGAGGATGCGGAGCGTGACCGGCACGTTCGCCCGGTCCCAGCCCCTCCGCAGTTCCCAGACAGAAGCCATGTCGACCGCCACGCTGAGCGCCTCGAGACTGGCGGGCCGGGTCGCACGGGCGTACGCCAATGCCCGAGCGGTCGCCCGGTTCATGGCGCTGACCAGCACAATCACATGGACGCGGCTGGGCAGGCCGAGGTCGGTGCGGTCCCCGACCGGGAGCTTCAGCTCGGCCGCGACCCGACGGTAGTGGCGGCGGATCGAAACCATCGCCCAGAACGCGCCCGCCACCAGGCCGAGCGAGATCCAGGCGCCGTGCGTGAACTTGGTGATGACCACTATCACCAGCGCGACGGCGGTCAGCGCCAGCCCGACCGCGTTGACCGCCCGGGACCCGAGGATACGGCGGCGCTCCAACGCGGTCTTGGCGAGGGGCAGCTTCCCGTTCCAGTGCCGCAACATGCCCAACTGCGAGATGGTGAAGGACAAGAAGACGCCCACAATGTACAACTGGACCAGGCGCGTCACCGACGCCCCCATGACTAGGATCAACGCCGCTGAGCCGATCCCCAGGGTCACGATCCCGTGCGCCGCCACCCTCCGGTCCGACCGCCGGTAGAACTGCTTGGGCAGGAACTCGTCGCGGGCCAGCATCGACATGAGGGCCGGCACCCACCGGAACGCGCTCGAGGCGGCCAGGATCAACAGCAGCCCGACCAGTGCTATGACCAGCACATACACGGGCCGCGCGCCAGCGAAGACGGTCTGGGCGATCTGTGCCCAGACGGGGTCGAGGTGGAAGTCCTCCGGCACCGGCTGGCCGGAGAAGGCGTAGCGCAGTTCGTCGGCTGGATCGGCCACGAAAACCGCTCCGACCCGATCGGCCAGCACCAGGGTGCCTATCAGCAGCGCCGCGCAAGCGAGTCCCAGGAAGGACAACGACCTGGCGGCGTTGCGGGGCTTCGGGTCGCGGAACCGGCGCACCCCGGTCGAGATGGTCTGCACCCCGGTCAGGGCGACCGCTCCGGAAGAGAAGGCCCGGAGGGCCAGGAAGGCCACGGCCAGGGAGGTCGCTCCATGTTGGAAGCCCGTGGCCGGGACCAGTTCCAGGCCTTCGGTCGGGGACGGCCCCAACGTCCCCGCGAGCGACTCGATGCCGCCCACCAGCGCCGTCACGCCGAGGGCCGCAATGAACGCGTAGACCGCCACGACCACGGTGGTGTCGAGAATCTTGAGCCCGCGCAACGAGGCCACCGTGATGATCGCGACCAGGCCCACCGCGACCGCCTGGGTGTGCGCCTCTACCGCGGGGACGATCGCCGCCAGGTATTGCGCCCCGCATGACACCGACACGGCCACCGTCAGCAGCGAATCGACCATCGCGGCTCCCCCGACCAGCCCTCCGGCCAGCGAGCCGAGGTTCTCCCTGGCCACGGCGTAGTCGCCGCCTCCCTCCGGGTACTCCTTGATGGTCTGGCGGTAGGAAGCGATCACCACCGCCATGACCGCCGCGATGGCCAGCCCGACCCACGGCGACAGGTTGACGCCCACCAGCCCGGCGGCGGCCAGGGTCAGCAGGATCTCGTCCGGCGCGTAGGCCACCGAGCTGAGCGCGTCCGGCGCCAGCAGCGGCAGCGCGTAGCGGATGCGCAGCGGCTGGGGTTTGGCCCGCGGCGCGAACTCGCGCGTCGGCCGCCCCATCACCAGGCGCCCCAGCGTCGCCATCACATCCACCACCGGACCAGCCTATTACGGCATCACTTGGACGATGCCGCTTGGTCGTCTCTGGCGCTCCGGGCTGGGCCGCGTTGGCGCGGGACCCCGCCGGCCCCGGCAAACCACAATTTGGTGACGGGCCCCAATTGTGGTTCGGCTGGAGCAGGGCGCGTGACTTCGCCTCGGCGCTCCCGCCTATTCGTGCGCGTCCGTCGGTGGCTGCGGATCGTGACCGTCCTTCGGCGGTCTGGCGTCCCACGGGCGGAAAGAGCGAATCCCAAAAGCGGTTCCAAGCATGCCAGCCATGCCCAGGACCCAGGAACACGCTATGAGTCCAACCATCCCATGACGTTCGGCCGCCTCGAGGTACGGCAGGTTGACCGCAGTGGCGGCGGCAACCGAATAAACGGCGAGCACCCACACACGAGCGACCTGGGCGATAATCACATTGAAGACCACCAGCAAGATCCCCACAACCGGCATGGCCTGCTGCGCTCCGGTCAAGTATCCCGTGCCCCAAAGCGATCCGGACGCGTCAATCATGATCAGGACGATCAAACATCCGGAGATCGTGACCGCCAACAAGCCCGCTGCTATGAACGCCATCCTGATTGCCAAGGCCTGCGGCCGACGTGGCTGAGGCCGGTCAGCGCCATCGGCCCCCTCGCTGCCCGCACCCGATCCGGTGTCCATGCGTCGCTTCCTTACTCTTCGTCCGCGTTCGCCGACGCCGGCGGCAGCGGCTCCGGATAGTCCTCATCTTGCTTGGCGCCGGGCGACTGGAGTGGGCGGAGGCCGAAGGCAGTCCCCAGCATGCCAATCAGCCCAAGAGCCCAGGCCCGGTAGACAATGTCTCCCCCTGGCGACAGGTACGGTAAAGTCACGGCGGTCGCCGTCGCGACCGCGTAGACCACGACCAGCCACGCGGGAGCGACACGAGCGATGGCTAGGTTCAGCAACGCCAATAGGATGCCGACCGGCGGCGCAGCTTGTTGCAACCAGCCGGAGACGCCGCCCTCGAATCCAAGCCAACCCGAAAGAGCCCAGAGGAGGAAGACGAACCAACCAGCTACCAGGGTCGCTGACACACCGACACACAGAGCAACAAACCTGAACCCCTCAGTGCGCCCCTGGCGAGGATCACGAGCGTCTCCACCCTTCCCGGCGTCATCGGCATCACCCTTATCCCGCAGAGGGTGCCCAGACCCGTCGCCGTGTCCAGCGGGCCCCGAGGCACCGGCATCACCCGCCTTCTGCCGGGACTGTCCGGGCCCTCGTTCCCTACCTGTCCCCGCGGCGTGCGCGGCGCCCCCGACGTCGTCGGGCTCTTCGCCGATCGTCTGCGACTCGATATCCATATGCTCCCGGCCCTATTCATCCGCACTCGGCGGCGGCTCCGACCCCAAACGGCCTGCGCCCTGCTCGGCTCCCGGCGGGCGAAGCGGACGGACCCCGAAGGCGGTACCGATCAGCCCGACCACACCCAACGCCCAGGGCCAGAAGACGTCGAGCACGTCAACTGCGCTCGACGACAAGTACGGTAGAAAGACGGCCGAAACGACGGCGACCGCATAGACCACGATCACCCGGGTTCGAGCGACCCGGCCCACAACCAAGTTCAACGCCACCAGCAGCCAGCCCACCGGCACCGCGGCTTCTTGCAACCAACCGGAGACGCCACCACCGGACCCAAGCAAATCCGAATAAACCCAAAAGACGAGAACAAAGAAGCCTGCGACGATGGTGGCCGGAACACCGACGGCTAGGGAAACGATTCTGAGTATCACGGCCCGCTGCCGCTCCCGACCATCGGGGTTGCCGTTTGCCCCATCGCGCCCAATGCTATCGGCACCACCGTTCCCACAACGATCTCGTTCAGTCTCATCGGTCTCATCAGCTCCGCCAGCCGCGCCGGTGGTCGCCGATTGATCGGTGCCCCTGAGCGCCGAGCCAGCCAGCACCATCACCACGCCCGCAACGATTCCGAACGAGGTTACCAGCCACACGGGACCCGCCGCCCATAAGACAGCGCCCGCGACAGCCGACACGCTCGCAACCCAGGCCCCCCGCGCCATCAGGGAGGGGCCATGGCGCGGCGGGGGTTCCCCACCGGAATGTCGCGTCCGTCCAGGCCGGACCTTGACCGCCAGCCCCATTCCCGCCGCACCGACGATCCCCAGGGCCAGCAACGGCCAAGAACCACGGTGCGCGTAACGCGAATCAAGAAAACCCGCAGAGGCGATCACAGACCAAACCGTGTAGGCAATGCCGGCCCCATAGGCCACACCCGCCAAGCCACCTGCCCGGCGCGCCAGGACCATGACCGCGACTTGCCCCACCACTATGACCCACAACCCGTTTCCGCCCGCGAAGACGCAAGCGTCGCTCGAGGCCTCGCGTGGAGATGCGCACGGCCCCCCGGCGGCCGTGAACAAAGCGATCACGAACACGATGTAAGCCGCCACACCGACCATGCCCCACAGAGCCCGCGACGCACGCCAGTCCAGTGCCTCTGCTCTCCCGGCGACCGCCCCGCTATCCACGCTGGGCGCACGTGCGCCGACCCACAACAGCCCCGCCCCAAGCGTCGCCAAGCCCAGCGCAACCAGCCATCCAATGACCGCAAACCCCAACGGAAGATCCCGTTCACGGCTCCCGGCCACCCCAATCGCCGCCATCAAAACCGCGAACACCGCCCCCGCGGCCGCCAAAATGGTCCGGCCACGCCGAAGCCAGCAGGCTGGCCCGCGCGTCGCGAACTGCCTGAGATCGCTGGTCATCGCCTGTCAAACATCCGCCGTCACCACCCGGCGCCAATCCGGCCACCATCACAATACGAGGCCCAAACCCGCGACATCCAATGCGTGCCTCGGTCGGGGAAGAGTACTCCATTAGGCGACTGTGGCCCAGTGTCCATGTTCCGCACCCTGTCTATTCGTCCGGGTTCGTCGACGGCAGCCACTCCGAGCCGCCCTCTCGCCCCTTGGGTTCCGGTGCGCGAAGCGGGCGCACCCCGAGAGCGGTCCCGAGCAACCCGACAACTCCCAACGCCCAGGCCCAATAGACGATGTCCCTGCCTGGCGAAAGATGCGGAAGGGTGACGGCGGTAGCGGCGGCAATGGCGTAGACCACGATCCCCCAGACAGGAGCGACACGGGCAATCACCACGTTAAGCACCACCAACAAAGCGCCCACGACCGGCGTGAGTTCCAACGCGCTGCCACTAGTCTCGAACGACGCGGAAGCCACGAGGAGCACGATAAGGAAACCGGCGGTCAAGGTGGCTGGGACCCCGACGACCAGGGAGGCGATCCTTCGCGTCACAGCCCGACCTCTCGAACCACCGGCCCTGCCGTGTCGCCCATCCCCTGCCTCTTGATTGGTGTCCCCGAGAGACCAGCCTGCTAGCACCACTACGACGCCCGCTACGATCCCCAACCAGGTCACCGGCCACACCGCACCCGCCACCGCCATGACAGCGGCCGCCACGACCGATATGCCGACGACCCAGCATCCCCGCGCCATCAAAGACGTGCCCCGGCGCGGCGAGAGTTCATCGTCGGCCGCGCGGGCCGGTCCCGGCCCGCGCTTGACCGCCAGCGTCATCCCCGCGGCGCCGACGACCCCGGTGGCCAGCAAAGACAACGAGCCTCCGGACGGGTAGCGCGAGTCAAAATAGCCCGCAGAGTCGACCACGTACCAAACCGTGCAAGCGGCACCGGCCCCATACACGACCCCCGCCCAAGCGGCCGCTCGACGCGCCAGCGCGAAGGCTGCCACCAGCCCTACAACCACGGCCACCGCCCCGGCTCCGCCGACGAAGACACAAGCGTCGCCCGAGGCCTCCCGCGCTGAGGCGCACGGCCCTCCAGCGGCACCGAACACCCCGACCACGAACAGCGGGTACGCCGCCGCACCCATCAGGCCCCACACGACCCGCGAAGCAATCCGATCGACCTCCCCGGCCCGCCGCGCCGCTTCCCGGCTCACATCTGGCAGGCGTCCATTGACCCACCACAGGACCGTCCCTGCTGCCGCCAAGGCCGCCACAACCAGCCATCCGATGAGCGCCAGCCACAACGGAAAGGCGTGTCCACGCCGCCCGGCGGCCTCGACCCCCACCGTCAAAGCCGCGAACATCACCCCTGAGGCCGCCAGAACAGTCCGGCCGTGCCGGAGCCAGCACGTCGGCTTGCCGCGCACCAGCACTTCCCACCAGTCATCCATCACGCGTCAACCGTCGCCCGGGCGATCCGATGCCTCTGTCGCTACCCAGCCGCTCCGCGCGTGCTGCCCGACCCGCCTTGTGAGCCGTCCACGCCCGTGGCGCGCACAGAGCGCCAATCCCGCCACCACGAGGATGAAGCTCAAACCAGCCATCGGCGCACTAGACACCCCAGTGCGCTCCAAAGCGTCAATGCGAGACGGCCGGCCGGATGAGCCGCCCGCGCCGACGGTCGACGATCGGTCCGAAGCGCCCGAGGCGCCACCGGTCGGGCTAGGGCTGGCGTCGTCCGTGTCCATGGCCTGCGCCGTTCTATTCGTCCGTGCTCGTCGGCGGCAGCGGGTCGGGCTGGCCCTTGCGCGACTTGGCTCCCGGTGCGTGAAACGAGCGCATCCCGAGGGCTGTGCCCGCCAACCCGACAATCCCCAACGCCCAGGACCACACAACGGTGCCAGCACCACCATGGCGGACCAATAGGGAAAAGAGCGGCAGATTGACGGCGGTGCTGGCGGCAACGGCATACACCACAATCACCCACACAGGGGTGAGTTGCGCGATCGGCAGGTTGAACACCACAAACAAGACGCCCAAGATCAGCGTGAGTTCTACCGCCCTGCCACTGGTCACGAACGACGAGTAAGCCACGAGGAGCACGACAAGAAGGCCCGCGACCAGGATAGCCGGCACCCCGACAAGCAGGTACAAGAACCTAAACCCCGGATCTGGCCGCCGCTCCGAATCGTCGGAGTGGCCCAGATCGCCCGTCTTCTGCTCCGGGCCGCCAGCGCGGCCAGCGGCCTTGCCAACACCCGCAACGTCCTCAGGCTTATCCCCGGCCGCCGGCAACCTGGTATCCATATGACGCCTTCTGCCTACTCGCCCGTGTTCATTGGCGGCGCCGGCCCCGGGCAGCCCTCATCCTGCTTGGGCTCCGGTCTGCGAAGCGGGCGCACCCCGAAAGCGGTCCCGAGGAGCCCAACAATCCCCGACACCCAGGACCAGACGAGGAACCCTTCGCCTCCATGGTGGACCATTGGCGACAGAAACGGCAGATTCACTGCGGTGGCGGCGGCGAAGGCGTAGACCACGATCACCCACGCGGGAGCGACTTGTGCGATCGCCAGGTTGAACGCTACAAACAAGACGCCTGCGGCCGGTATGAGTTCTATCAGCGCGCTTGAGGCATCAGACGCGGACGGCGGGAGTGACGAAAGAACCCAGAGGGAGAAGACAAGGAACGCGGCTGCCAGGGTAGCCGGCACACCAACAATCAGGGAGACTAGCCTGAGTCCCGTGCCCGGTCGTCGCCCCGAACCATCGAGGTCGTAAGACCCGCCATCATGCCCGGGGCAGCTAGCATCACGGTTCTCCCAGTCGGGTCGCTCGTGCCCGTCGGAGTCGCGGGCTTTGCCAGCGGTCGCCCCCTGATCGGTGTCCCACAACACCCAATCTGTCAACCCGGTCTCCGAGCCCGCAAGACCCCACGCGACCAGGGAGCCGCCCGAGTCGAAAGCTCGAGCAGTTCGGCCGGGCCCAAACCAACGTGCCAGGCGGCCGACAGCCGACCCCAGCCACCCGCGAAGCAGCGCATCAACCGCCGAACAATCCATCAGAAGTCACGCCCCGGTTACCCGTGCATGCTGTCCGGTGCGCCTGCCCAGACGCCCGCGCGCGCGACGCGCGCACAAGGCGAATCCCGCTGCGACCAGCACCATGCCGAAACCAGCGACCGGCGCACTGGACGCGCCAGTGCGCTCCAAAGCACTGGCGGGAGAAGTTCCCGGAGTTCCCGGGCCACCCGAGGCCGCGACCGCGCCGGAGGTCGGGTTCTGGCTCGCGGCGTCTGTCGGCGTCTGGCCGCCGGCTTCCTTCACAGCGCCGGCCAGCTTGGCCTGGGCCACGCACCCTGCGTCAGTGGTCGCCTCGAGGAACGTGTTCCCATACGCCACGCCGCCCTGGTC
>JAISCU010000243.1 GCA_031265345.1 Bifidobacteriaceae bacterium | reverse complement strand
TGCCTGTGACAAAGCTTCCAAACGAGACCGAATGCGTCAACAAAGCTTTGTAGAGCTTTTCCTTGATCGGTTACGATGGGAAGACCGAGCAACAATTCGTGCCATTTCCAGACGTCAGGGTCGGTGTTCAGACGTAGCTTCTCGTAAGCTTCAGAACGCTCTGAGCCGCCCATGGCTGCTGCCATCTCCGCGGGCGAGAGCTCTTCCCAATGTTCTTCTTCGCACGCGATATCCGGATCGATCGCGTTGTCCGCATCGATTTGTCCAACTTCACACGAATCTTGCTCCTCGGCCGCGATCGGATCCGGCAACTCGTCCGAATGCAATTCACCGGCGGCGACCGGTAACTCGTCCAAATCTTGGTCTTCGCCGGGAACCTGCTCGGGCCAGAGGAATGGTCCCACCGGCGCGCGGAGGGGTGCGCGCGGCTGCGTCTGGTTCCTAGCGTGGATGGCGCACGTCGTGAGGAGGCTGAGGATGTGGTTGTACAACTGACCGTACGACTGGCTGGTTTCCGACGGCCAGATGGCGAAAGCGATCGGTATCGACTCATTACCGAAAATCGCGTGCAGAATGGCCAACGTATATGGCTTAACGGATTTGAATGTCGTATCGGTCATCACGCATTTCGGGCGCTTCATCAAAAGATCGACTGCAAACGCGAACACGCACGTGAGCCCGAAAAGATATTGGTCGTCAACCGCTTCCATGTGTTCACTTCGTTTGGTGTCGCTGAGCCACGTGCGTACCGACCCGCAAGTGATCGAGGCCAACAATTCCGAGAACTGTTTCCGCTTCGTGCCATCCCCCGCGACATCCGCGTAACGGCGAGCCAGGTCTTCGTCCAGGAGGAGGCGGATGATT
The DNA here is from genome assembly GCA_031265345.1 of Bifidobacteriaceae bacterium. The sequence goes on along the minus strand of JAISCU010000243.1, from coordinate 9,441 downwards.
CCGGGGACCAGCGCCGGAGCCCCTGGCTGTAGTATAGTCTCGGCGAAGACGTGCATTGGATGTTGAGGATCACGGGACGGCGGGCCGGCGAATGAGAAGTCACAGCGGGCGGCGTAGTTCGCTGCCTGGAGGTAGAGGCGCGTCCAGATAGGGTCGACAAGATTGTCCTTATCTAGATCGGTCCAGGTTTGAATCGACACATTGGCGAGAGTTTTGGCGTTGTAGCGCACGTGGAAGAGGCCGACGACCGCGTTTCGACCCAGACGACGGTAAATGTGCAGCTGGTGTGTGTAGCCCGACATACTGCACTTGGAGGCACGAGCCTCATAGTCTGGAGGAAGGATATTTATCCAATGGGTAAGTTCATCTCTTTGGACTTTGCCTTTGGGATGGAAGACGCAATCAAGTTTCGTCTTCCCGTTCTGCTCGTAGGGTATGTAGAGTGAAAGGAACGTCGAGGGATTGAAGGGAACGGCCCCGCTCGGGACTGCGATCATTGGATGAATGAAGTGATCAGCTCCGTTAAAGTCTCAAAATTTGAGGGCGATGATCGGGAATCGGGGCGGCGCTCCCGAGCGATATATCATTAAATGTTGGTGCCATAGCCTGAGATCCGAAGGAGACAGTCTCACACCTGGAATTACGTATAATAATGGAGTGGCGTTTCAATGGACGGAGTTCCTCGTTCGCCAGGTGAACCGAACTTTGCGTCGCACGATAGGACTTACAATAGCAGGGAAATTTCTGAGACATATTTCTGAGCAACGAGGGCTAAAGTCTGAACTTTACATGACACCCCAGTGTTCACAAGAGCTCACACTCTGAGCTCAGAATGTTTGAGAGAATTACAAACTGGCGAGATATTATGTTGAATTACATTGTAATTATTACAAACTTTACATGACACTCCAGTGTTCACAAGAGCTCACACTCTGAGCTCAGAATTGTCTCGATCAACCAAGCCCCGTCGGAAAAAGTCTGAGATATTATGGTGCACTGATCGGTGCCCGTCAAAAATTGAAAGGAGTCACCAGAGTTCTCGCGGGAATATCTCAGATTTCGTCAGACCGATGTTGGAACTATGCTGCCAAACACACGTATATATTTTACACTAATATTAATATCACCAGCGTAGATCTAGACTAGAACGATCGCCCTGAGGGGTGGTCCCTGAGGCTCAGGCCAAGCCAGGGAACCTGGCCATTTCTCTCACACCCGAGGACTCGCAATGTGAGTCACAGGAGCACCCAATCTTTACCTCAGCTCAATGACCTGGATTCTAGGCTGGACAATTTGCGACATGTACCTCTGAGCCATGGCCTGATGCTGCTCCAACCCCAAATGGCCGCGCCCATTTCCCATCACATCCGCGTCAAAGGGGCTCAATGGGCTTGATGGTCGTCAAGCGGCTCCGTCCGCCCGCCTTTTCGTCCAAATCCCCCTACACTCTGCGCGCCGGGCCGGGTTTTCCGTCTGGCACGGGAATTCAGCTCAAGGATTCTATTCGCGACCGGGCTTGGCCCGACGATCAGTGCGGCTGGGGGGGTTCGGACGATCGGCCACTCGCGCGGATGATTCAGGCCGCGCAAGCCTGATATATCGACAGGAAAACGTCAATTTCCGGCTTTTCTGGCGTAGAATCGTTGTCGCCGGACGAAAACCTCCGCCAAAAAGACCCGGTCCGACAGGTTGGCCAATTCAAGCAGGGGAAAACGCTTGTATTAAGCGGGTGTCAAGTGTTGGCTGTACGGCATTTCATCTGTTTGGCCCTGGGTACGGCGCCGTCGATTGCGCACCATTTGCCATCCATTTTCGTAAACGGGCAAATTGACTTTTTGAGGTTTTAGGTGCGGTTGCGTTACGTGAAAGAGCCCTCTTGCGAGTCCGAAGAACAAATGATAGGAAACGTCACATAAGTGATAGCTTCTCTCCGGTCTATTGATCAGCGGGCCTCGTGCTCAACCGGATCTTCACCTAGTTGAGCGGGGCATTGCTTTCCCGCCATGCGATAAATGGTCAATGGTTTCGAAACCTTGGACCAGGGAAGCTGGATCTGTGTCGACAGATGACGCAATGTTGTCCTTTTCGGTCATACGAGGATTCATGGGACAGTCCCATGGCTTTCACCTGCTGGATATCATGAAGTACGGCGTGACGACTCTTGCGATTCGCAACAGATGGTAGATCGAGAGATGGACACGCAAAGAGCCGGAAGCCCAGTGATCAACGTCACAATGAACGAGTGCGTTTCGCGATGAAAAGTACGTCCTGTGCCTCCCCCTTCACCCGCCTTACCGACCTGATTTGGCTCATCTGACTTTCGGATGCTCGGCGTTTGGACGTGTCTCGCGCCGGAAAGAGCTTCGAGGCGTGATAGGACATTTACGCGACCGTGCGCGATTTGTCGGAAAAGGTGTCCCCTCGGGAATTAATCGTTCTTTTTTGACGCCTGCACTGACCCATGGAGAGCAAATCGAAAGCCCTTTCACAGTATTTATGACTTCCGATTCCCGGCGGGAGGAGACCTCGGATTCCCTGGATTCCCTCGAATGAGGGCCGGATCAGAGAATACCCGATCAAGCACCTACTAAGACTGAATGCAAAGCTTTACACAATGGAGATCGTGACACTCCCGATATCACGAATCATCAGTGATCAATCTTGCCGATCGAATTGCGTCGAGTGGTCTCATCACGGAAAGTTGTCGGCATTGTTCAGAGTTCGTCGGGTTCAACCCCAGTAGTTCCAGAGTGCCGGTGCAAGGTCGCGCAATCACCAAGTGGTGAATGCACGGCGTCCGAGCAACGATTACCTGCCAAATGTGCCGACCGGGAAGTGGAAGCCATCACATACCCCCCAGAATCGTGACTTGGGGAAAGGCGTGGCGTCCCGGGTCTGTCCAAAGGAGGTGCGTGCGGCGGTTCCCGCCAGGAAGAGTACCTAGCGGCGAATTTCGGGTTCGGTGGCGCTGCATCTTGTCTGATTGCTACCATCGGATCGATGTCAGAAACAACGAATCGTAATCTGTGTTGGTCCTGCCTGGGACGAGGATCACGCCAGTCCGAAACCGCGCTGAACGGACGCATGATCCAACAACAAGCAAATTCCCCAGACGGTCACGAATCGACAAAAGAGCGACGCGCAGCGCAGGAAGCTTGACGACCAGGCCAACGATCAAGATGTTTCGGTCAGGAAAACCGAACCGTGCGTCGCCCGTATTCCGCGAATTGATCGATTCGGTTGCGCGTTCAAGGAAAGTCGAAAATCCGACAGGCTGCAGCGAAAGATCATCGATCGAAACCGTTACGCAATTGTCACAGATTCAATCCAACATGCCATCCGACTGAAGATCGAAAAGAGCGGGGATGAATTCGTGAAATAGACGGCGAGAAGTACAGCAGAGCCCTGGATCCGCTTCTCAAAAGCGGCATGTAAACCGAAAATGAGCCATTCTGAAAATCCATTGAGAAAGTCGAGGAAACGTAAAGAACACCTGAAAAAGGCGGAATGATGCCGATTCTGACCTGCGGCCGGGTCGGGGTCGTCATCCCGCAGGGGCGTGGCCCCGGCGCCGGGCTCGGTGTGTCTTGGCGCCACCGACGGCGCTGGTGGCCCGTCGGTCCGCGCTTCTCCGCGCCGCCCGCAACATGACCGAGTTCGCATTGCGGGCGGTCGCGCGGAGCCGTGCGCGCTCGTCCAGGGCGGGCGTCCGCGCCACCTCGCAGCTCCCGCCCTGACCAACCGGCCGGCCGCGATGCCGGTCGTGCGCCCGCCCACCGTCGCCGAGAGCGTCGCGCACGACCTGTCGGACATCGCCTCGGCGCTCCTCACCCGCGCACGAGTTCCCGCCGGACACCGTGACGGGCTCCGGCGGGCCAGTCCGCCTGGACGTGCGCGGTGAGCCGTGGCTGTGCACCGTGGCGCGCCTCGCCTTCGGCGACGCGGCCGAGCAGCTGCGCTTCCTCGGGTCCGTCGCGTGGCATCAGATCCGACGGCCGCCGCGCCGCCCGACTACCAGTACGCGCCGATGGCCGAGCTCTGCGCCGTATTGGACGAGCTGGCGCCAAGGCGCCTGCACCGCTTCGCCGGCAGCGCCCGCGGCGGCCCGCTGCGACCGTCTGAGCAGACAGGCGCCGTGCGCACGGCCTCGTTTGGAAGGATCGACTACATAGCGCCCGGCCTCGCCTACTGGCTGCCCGTCACCGTCCGCACCGAGCTGTGCGTGGCGTACGCCGTGACGAGCGTCGCGGACCGCCCTTATCGCGAGCACTATGTCGTCGAGGTCGCGTGTCCGACAATTACCAGGCTATGTGGCGCACGGGGACGCGGCGAGGACGCGCTAGCCCTGCGCGATCGGGCTCTGTCGATCCTCGGCCGGGGCGACCCGGACCCGGCCCCCCCGGGGCGGACTGCATCAGCTGGGCGCGGGCCATAACGATGGCTGCGCACCGCTAGCACGGTCCCACGGGCGCGGCGGCGACGCCAGGGAGCAGCGCGGCGGAACGCAGTTCGGCGCGGGAGGCACTGCGGGCGGCAGGGGCTGCACTGGAGGGGATGCGCGTCGCCATCGCGTCCCCGATCGCGATCCTCCCACCCGTGGCCGTCGAGGACCCGGTGTGGACCCTCGCCGGGCTGGGCGCAGTGAGCGCGTGAATGTTCAACGTGTTTGGCGTCGCGTTCGGGGACGTGCCCGCCAAGTTGCGACTGCTGATGTCGTATTGGTGGCACGCCCTCGTGGCGGTGGTCCGGGGCGACCTTGCAGTCGACGAGGGTCGGCACGCGCACGTCGCCGGGCTCTGCGACTCGAGCACGGACGTCGGCGCCGATGTCCTGGCACTCGGCACGCTCGACTTCGCGCCCGCCGCGATAGGGCGCCAGGAGAACGTGCTCTTGCGCCAGACCCTGGCCTGGCTCCCGGGGACCGGCGATGTGAAGTGCAGCTTGTCGATCCTGCCCCCGGGCTCGGACACGCGTGGGTCGTGCGTCGCCGGATCGTGATGCTCAGCGACGACGGGCGGGTCCCCGCGCCGCTCCCGGACGCGGTCGACCGGCGGGACGCATCGTTCACGCCTGACGCGCTCGTCCCGCTGTGGTCGCGGTCTGTTCCAATGGATGAGAGACTGGCGGGGAAACAGCGGCGCCACCCGGGGTGGCAGCGCAAGTGGGCACAGACGCTGCGCCCCGGCCTGCAGTAAACCATACGACCCCACCTGCATTTCGGCCCTCTCATAATGTCGGCGGACGTCGTTGGCGTGCGGGCGGAGCGCTCTTGCTTCGAATACATGTGGAGGACCATCCGCGATGCCGTGCCCCAGCTGCTGCCCCTGACGGCGGACTTCCCGTGGCACCTGGACGGTGTGGCACTTCGTCACGTAGACGCGGAGTCACGGGCGGGCACCGTCGTGGATCTCATCAGGGAGGTGCGCGTGGTGATCGGGCCGCACGAGTTCCTGTCGCCATTCGAGCTTCGCGCCCCGGAGCGCCGAAGCCGAGGTATGCCGCGCGCGCTGTGTGCCCGCGGGAGTCGCCGACCGTGCACAGTCCTCATTTGAGACGCACGAACCACCGCTCGAAACATCGATCCGTGATCCAATAGGCCATAATGGGCGAGTCGGCTGTTTCGGACTTCTGTGAGCTCTGCCCAGGGTCGACGTTGCTGACGCCGAACCCGAGCTTGCGGGCGCTGAGGAAGGTGACCTGGAGGTCCCCCTTGCCGGTCCACGGAGCGGCGCATCATTCGCGAGTCAACGACCAGTGGAAAGCATTGTTATGTCAGGTGGCTGTGTAGGCGGAGCCAGCTGCGGCGGGCGGGTCGATGTTCCCGACCGCGGAGCTGACAGCGGTGATCCTGACGCAGGCGCAGTCGGTTGGGGCGGTGCCGGTGATGGTTACGTCGCTGAGCACGGGGCGCGTGTCCTTGAGCTCGACGAAGGCCGTCGCGCCGGCGGGCCGCGGGTCGAAGAGGCGCGAGTTGGCCGCGATGCCCGGAAAATACAGGAACCGCGACCGCGACCGCCCGATGACGATGCGGCGTGGCTTGACTGGACCGTCTGAGCGGGCACGTGATGCGCCGGATATTCTACTTGGGCTCGAGTGCGAAGTGCCAGGTCAGCTGCGCGCCGAACGCGGTGCGCTCGCCGGGCGCGTACGGGTGGTACGCGCCCGTGCGGTCGTAGCAGCCCTCGGGGCACGGGCGGCGAGGTTCCTGCTCCCCACGGACGTCTGGTCGGCGACGGTGAGTGCGCCGAGCGGGATTGCGGCGCCGTCCGGCTCGTCCCCGGCGGCGCGCGGGCTCACATCGGTCGCCTCCAGGCGCATCGGCGGCCTCGCGAACTGCTCACTCACGACTGGGATCGGGGCGGTGTCGGCCCGCGTGTCGCGGCTCCCCGTCCGCGGACGAGTCCAGGTTGTGCACGATCGTCAGGTCCACGTGCCCGTCGAGCGACGTCATCGGGCAGTCGAGGGTCACCGAGGGGTCGCCTGCCACCCGCCGGCCGTGCCCGGCTGCGCGGCGGTCGCATGTACTGGCAGTACGCGCGCATGTCTCCGACGAGCGCGCTGTTCCGCAGCGCCGTCGCGAACTCTAGGTACACGGCCCTCGACTCGGGCGGGACCTGCCTCTTGATGGTGCCGAGCGAGCCGGGCATCCACGTGTGCGCCTGGTCGTAGTTCGGCCTCCCCATCTCTTGGACGTCCCGAGGAAGCCTGCGGGCTCCGCCGCGGTGCCCGCGGGGCGCAGCCGCGCCGGCGTGAGTGCCGTGCACCACGCGGCGACCTTCAGTGAGTCGCCGTCGTTCAGGCCGCGGACCGTCGCGTGGATGGGCCCGTGCTCGCCGAGGAGCGTCTTGACGACGCGGCCGATGACGGGCACGACCGGTCAGACCGCGCCGGCGATCATGCCGAGCGTGTCGAGGACGCTGCCCAGCCGCGCCGCGGCTGGCAGGTACGCGCGGCTGCGCATGATGAAGCCGGCGTTGGGGACCGCCTCGCGCCCGCTGTCCGACGCAGCGACGCAGACAGACCAGTTGGTGACGTAGGCGAAGGCGCTCCACGCCGTCGCGACGGCAAAGTCCATGCTGCGGTCCAGGGTCGCGTCGTCCGGCCGCGCCCAGTGCGCATCATCCCGGGCGACGTGCGTCATCAGCTGGATCATCCAACCGCGGCACGCACGCGGACACCGGTGCCCACGCAGTGCGGCCCGAGCAGCAGTCGCGACGTTACTCGCCTCGAATGGAGCGCCCCCCATGCAGGCTGGCCAGCCCGTTGCGCGACCCAGTACAGGAGGCAGTTCACCAAGTGGAGCACCGTGGGGCACGACTCGAGCGGCGCGTCGAGCCGCATGCCCCCCACCAGTCGCGCCATCGTCAACGCCAGCTCGCTGTGGTCCTGGCACACCTGCACGATGGCGTCCGGCGCCGTTGTCCACACGCACGAGTCCGCCTCGCCCTCATCGGCCAGGCCCAGCTGCATGTACACGGCGATGAAATCGTCCCAGTCCGCGCACGCCGCGACCGTCGGTCATGGCATCAGGCACATGAGCTGGATCCAGTCACGCAGCACGAGGGCGATGCGGTGCGCGTTCGCGTCGTCGGACAGATGGGTGGACGGCGTCAGCCGCAGCAGGCACCAGAGTAAGACGTCGCGATCAGCGGTCGGCATGGGCGGGGTGATGGAGTGCAGGACGTCGTCGGTCGGTCGAGGCCGCGAAGCCGAGCCGGTGCGGCCAATCATCGGGGCCCCGGCGGACGCGGCGACGTCGGTCAACCAGACGGCGACGCGGTTCACGCCTTCGATATTGACGCGAGCGTGCTCGTCGTCAGGATGAGAGGCACGTCGCCGCGAGCGAGCATGTCCAACGACTGCGTCGCGTACCACGGAGCCAGGTCGCGCCAGTTGTAGGCGGCTGGAGGCCCCACTCGACCCACGGAGTGCGCAGCTCGTCCGCCAGCCGCTTCCCCACTTTCGCTATGGCGCTGACCCGGTGGCCCCGCCCGCTGCGCCGTGGGTCTTTCGGCTGCTCGGCCGGTCCGCCCGCCCTGGTCACGCCCGCTGGCGATCTCGGCGCGCATGGCGGCTTCGTTCGAGGGCTCGAGCAGGTCCCCGCCGTAGACGTCGCGCAGTCTCCGCGCGACGACCACTTGCGTCGTCCCGCTCATCATGAGGACTGGGATACCCGCGCGCCTGCACAGCCCGATGGCCACGCTCACGACCTGGCCGCGGTCGCCCGCCCGGTAGTGGACCGTCGAAGACGACGAGGAAGAGGCGCAGCATGGGCTGGTCGCCCTGGGCCACGATGCTGCGCCCGTGTTCGTTTTGCCGCGCGGAGGTAGTCGCACAGCACGCCGTACTGCTCGTGGAACAGCGCGACGAGCGGGCACAAGAACAGTACGTTCCGGCGGTACGCGCTCGCTCCCATGACGGCGTGGCGTGACGCACCCGAGGGCGACGTGCGTCTTGCGTCGCGCCCTCCGCGGCCTCCTCACCGGTCACACACAATGCGACGTTGGCTTGTAGATTATGCACGTGACCATTTGGTCACCTCACTCGTATCAATGCTCGCGTCATCGGACCGCGCAGCGTCTCGTCGGCGGGCGATCCCGCCCTCGCGTGCTACGTCGACATCGTGTGGAAAAGCGTGGCCTTCGTCGGCACCCAGCTCGAGCAGGGTCTCCAGCGCGCCCGGGTTCCCGTGAGTGGCGGCGAGCGCGAACCGGAGCCTGTCCCAGCGCGCGCTCGATGAGGATCCAGAGCGGGACCATCCCGCCGCGCTGCGTGTTGAAGTCGATCAGCGGTGGGAGGCCGGCCAGTGCCCGCGCGTGGTTCAGGCGGCAGAACGCGTGGAAGAGCCTGTGGTCGTGGAGCTCGCAGGCGATGTGCAGGAGCGCGCGGCGATGATGGCCGCCGCTGCCGCCTACGAGCTAAGCACGAGGAGGCCCCAGGTGGTGTCGTGGAGGTATTGGGTGAGTTGTGGAGTATTGGGTTGAGTAAGTCAAGTCATTTCGGGCGACTAAGAATCGGATTTCGCGATCACAATCTTAAGCATGGCGACATCTCGGGCCGCGATTCAGGGCGCCAGTACGGGTTAATAGAAAATACCTTGAAGAAAATTGGTGGTCGTAACTGGGCAGATATGCCGAAGCGTGATGCGCATGAGGCGGCTCATTTGCCCTCGCCGATCGCCAATTCATCAGACGGAATTGTGACATGAAAAACAACTTTTCGAAAAAAATACTGAAAGGGAAACCCCTAGACAGTTTTGCGAATTATACCAAGTTGAAACTCTGGGAAAAGCCGCGTCGTACCGAGCAATTATTACTATCCCTAGTCTTAGCCTCCGGAAATGTACAGAAATGATAGATTTGTATAGTTCTACAAATCATCAAACTTTGAGAGCCTCTCAAAAGTCGCTTAGTTTGAGTCTATCGTCGTACTACCCAGGAT
>JAISCU010000250.1 GCA_031265345.1 Bifidobacteriaceae bacterium | reverse complement strand
CTCGACGCGGGGCCGCGCCCGCGTGCTCCAAGAGATCGCCAACGGCTCGCTGATCGGCCCCGGTTTCGACTCCCCGGAGCTGGCGGAGGTCCTCGACCTGTGCCTGGCCTGCAAGGCCTGCTCGCGGGACTGCCCGGCGGCGGTGGACATGGCGCGGCTCAAGTCCGAGTCCTTGTTCCGGCGCTATGCGGGACGTCCGCGCCCGCTGGTCCATTACCTGCTCGGCTGGTTGCCTCGTTGGACGCGCTTGGCCAGTCGAATGCCGGCCCTGGCCAATTTCGTCCTGCACGCGCCGATCCTCGGCAAAGCCCTGTTGCGCCTGGGCGGGATGGACACGCGCCGGTCGCTGCCGCGCTTCGCTCCCCAGGCGTTCGGTTCCGGTCCGGCCGGCCCGGTCATGGCCTCGGACACCGCCCAGGTCAAAGGCGACCGGCCGGTCCTGCTGTGGGCCGATTCGTTCAGCGCCGCGCTCGACCCGGGGATCGACCGGGCCGCCGTCCGGGTCCTGGTCGCCGCCGGGCACACCGTCTACGTGGTGCCGCCCGCCGCCTGCTGCGGCCTGACCTGGATCACCACCGGGCAATTGAGCGGCGCCAAGCGACGCCTGAGGTCCTTGCTGAACGTCCTGGGGCCGTTCGCGGTCAACGGCGTGCCGATCATCGGGGTGGAGCCGAGCTGCACCGCCGTCCTGCGCGGCGACCTGGTCGATCTGCTGCCGGGCGACCCGCGCGCCCTGGCGGTCGCGAAATCGGTCCGCACGCTCGGTGAGCAGCTTGCCCGCGACCTGGCCGAGGGCCACTGGGAAGCGCCCTCGCTCCAAGGTCTCGAACTGGTCGCCCAACCGCATTGCCACCAGCATTCCGTCATGGGTTGGGACGCTGATTTCGAGTTGTTGACCGGCCTCGGCGCCAAGGTCAAACGCCTGGCAGGATGCTGCGGCATGGCCGGTGACTTTGGCATGGTCAAGGGCCATTACGAGACCTCGGTCAAAGTCGCCCAGCGCTCGCTGCTGCCCGCTCTGGCGGAGTCTCCGGAGGCGATCTTCCTGGCCGACGGATTCTCCTGCCGCACCCAGGCCGCCGACCTGGCCGGACGGACCGGCGTGCATTTGGCCCAGCTTCTAGACGAACATTCGGGCAATGCGGCATAAGCGCCGGTTCGCGGTAGTCGCACAAGGGATGTGTCCCTGGCTGTCCGCCGCGAGTCCGACGGTTCTTGTCTTTTGCCAGGATCGGTTGTTCGCGAGACCCACGTTGTTTGTCTTTCCACGAGTATCAACGCAATCGCGGGCCATAGATCCGCAGGTCACGACCCTGCCCTCGGACGGCATACTCGGACAAAGACGAATTCCGTCGGAGTCGCGCAAACGGTGCCTCGGCAAAAGACAAATATCGTCGGACTCGGCACCGGTCGAATCGGGACGTTGACTTGGGCGGCACCGAATTGTTCGTGATCGTCGGGCCGACCGCCACCGGCAAGTCCGAACTGGCGTTGGACCTGGCCGAACGCCTGGGCGGGGAGATCGTCAACGGCGACGCGATGGCCCTGTACCGGGGCATGGAGATCGGGACCGCGCGGACACCGCCCGACCGGCGGCGCGGCATTGTGCATCACCAACTCGACGTGCTCGACGTGACGGCCGAAGCGTCGGTGGCGGCCTACCAACGCGACGCGCGCGCGGACATCCGCGGCGTCTGGGAGCGCGGGCGCCAGCCGTTGCTGGTGGGCGGCTCGGGACTGTACATCAGGGCCGTCACGGACCGGATCGAGTTCCCCGGCCAAGACCCCGCCATCCGTGCCAAATGGGAAGCGGTCGGGGCTGAGCGCGGGGCGGCGCACCTGCACCAGGAACTGGCGGAACGCGACCCGGCGGCCGCCCAAGCGATCAATCCAGGCAATCTGCGCCGCTTGGTCCGGGCGCTGGAAGTAATCGAACTGACGGGCCGTCCGTTCGCTGCGCGCCTGCCCGAGCCGACCGCCTGGCGACCGTTGCGGATGATCGGCCTGACTCGCGGGCTGGCGGAACTCGACCGCGCCATCGAGTCGCGGGTGGCCGCGATGATGCGCGCGGGGCTGATCGACGAGGTCCGTCAACTGGAATCCCAGGGGCTGAGGCGGGGACGCACGGCGTCGCGGGCGATCGGCTACCGGGAGGGCCTCGATGTGCTGGACGGCAAGCTGACCCTGGACCAGGCCGAAGCCCAGATCGCGCTCGCGACCAGGCGCTTGGCCCGGCGACAGCTCAAGTGGTTCCGGCGCGACCCGAGGATCCGCTGGCTCGACGCCGGGGCGCCGGACCTGACCACTCAAGCGCTGGCCGCGCTCGAATGAGGAAAAGTCGGGCTCTTTCGCTTATGCTGACCGGGTGCCTATTGACATGACCCCCTTGCCGGAGGGGTTGGCCTTCACAAAGGGCCAAGGCACCGGCAATGATTTCGTGTTGTACGCCGACCCGGCTGGCGAGCGCCCACTGACCAAGGACCTGGCGGTGGCGCTGGCGGACCGGCATTTCGGCATTGGCGGCGACGGCGTCATTCGAGCGGTCCGGGCGGCCGCGCTCGAAGACGGCGCGGCCGCGCTCGCTGAGGGCGCCGAGTGGTTCATGGACTACCGCAACGCGGACGGCTCGCTGGCCGAGATGTGCGGCAACGGCATCCGGGTGTTCGTGGCCTTCCTGCTCGACCAAGGGCTGGCCGACCTGTCGGACGGCCAGGACATCCAGATCGGCACCCGTGCCGGAGCGGTGACCGTGCGGCTCGAGGACCAGGACTACGTGGTGGACCTCGGCGTCTGGCGGTTCTGCGGCGGTCAGGGGGCCGTCCGGAGGGGCTGCGACGCGCAGGTGTTCGTGGAGGGGCTGGAGCGACCGCTCGGCGGCCTCTCGGTCGATGTGGGCAATCCGCATGTCGTGGCCTCCGTCAGCGAGGCCGAACTGGAGGCGGTGGACCTGACCAAGGCCCCCCGGCTGGTGCCGGCGCCGCCCGAGGGCGCCAACGTCGAATTCGCGCTGGTGGACCGCGAGGCCGGCGTCATCCGGATGCGCGTCTACGAGCGCGGCTCCGGGGAGACGCTGTCCTGTGGCACCGGCGCGGCGGCGGCGGCCCTGGCGGCCTGGGCCTGGGCGGGCGCGGCCGGTCCCACCACCTGGTCCGTTCGGTTGCCGGGCGGCACGCTCAAGGTCCGCATGGCCGATGACGTGGTGGAGTTGACGGGACCGGCGGCGTTGGTCGCGCGGGGCGAGACACTGGCGGAGCGCGCGTGAGGCGACCGTCTGGCACGCGCGGCCATTCGGACGTGGCAGGCTTGGACGGTGCCTGAATCTCCCAGCCGGGTCGCCCGGAAGGTCCGTCTTCGTGTCCGCTTGATTGGCAGCGATCCCGAGGTCTGGCGATTGTTCGAAGTGCCGCGGTCCGCCAGGCTGGGCCAGCTGCACCGGGTCTTGCAGTGCGTGATGGGCTGGACCGACTCGCACCTGCACGCTTTCACCACCGCTGAGCCGTATGCCTGGCCGCGAGCCGACGATGCGCGCCGCTGGGAGGACCTGACGATCCCCGGCTTCGCCTGGTCCGAGGGCGACGAGCCGGACGACGAGGACGCGACCTCGGTGGGGGAGCTGTTGCGGGAAGGAAGCCCGCCCCTCTACTACGAGTACGACTTTGGCGACGGCTGGGTCCATGCCGTCGAATGGGTCGCGGATGGCGCGGCGGAACCGGGGCCGGGGTGGATCGGGGAGATCGTCGAAGGCGGCGGCCTGTGCCCGCAGGAGGACTCCGGCGGCTTGCCCGGTTGGTGCCAGCTGGTCGACGCGGTGGCCGACCCGGCCAACCCGGATCGTGTCCGCCTGAAGATGTGGGCCGCCGGATCAATCAGCCCGGACGGACTTATCCATCCCGAGCGGTTCGACCGGGAAGCTGCGAGCAAGAGATTGGCGCAGGCTGGCGCTCTGGACGCCTACCAGCGCGAGTTCGAGAACCGGGCCGAGGCGCCCACCTTGTTCGACAAGCTGATGCAGCCACTGGCCTGGGGGCAGCGGATGTGGTTGGCGCGGCAATTCGAGATCGACCCCGCCTTCTTGTCCTGCGCCGACCCTGGTCAGGTTGATAATCTGGGGGACATCGCGCCGGACGTGCTCGACCGGATGACGCGCCATTACCGGTGGTTGCTGGGACGGATAGGCGACAACGGCCTGGCTTTGACGAAGGCGGGCTATCTGCCGCCAGCCGTGGTTCGTGAAGCCTACGTCGAGCTCGGCTTCAACGAGGAGCTTCTTGAGGGCCGTCAGGTCCGCGAGGGCGACTCGGGGCCAGTGGCCGCGCTCCGCATGTCAGCCCAGGAATTGGGGCTGCTGCGCAAGACGCGCGGTGTGCTGCACGTCACCCGCGACGCGGCCAAGGCGGCCAGCGACCCGGTGGTGTTGCTCCGCTTCATGATCCGCCGCCTGGCCAACAAAGGACCCGAGCGAATCGACCAGGTCTTAACGGCTCTGGTCGCGCTGGGCTTGGCGTTCGCAGACGAGTGGGACGAGGACGAGTTCTGGGACGCGATCGCCGAATGGGCGGGCGGGATCGGCTGGCGCTTGTCCAGCGGCGAGCCGTTGAAGGGTCCGGACGTTCGGGCGATAGCTGGTTGGGCGCGGGCGTTCCTCATGACCACTGGCGCGTTGATCGAGGCTGGCGGCTGGACCGAGGGCTACACGATCACGCCCGGCGCGGGCGGCCGCGAACTGGCCCGAGCCGTGCTTGTCGCTCCAGTGAAGGCCTGACCGGCGTTCGGGCCGGGTCCTCGCGCACGGTTCGTCACCAGATTCTCGCACTTGGCGCACGATGCCGTCCGGCGGCCGCCGCCTATCCCGGCGGCTCGGCGCCAGGTCCGGGGAGGCCGCCATTCGATCGCACGCCTGCCTGGTCATACAGCGCGCGGACCCGCTCTGCGATGTGCGCTCGGAAAACTGGGCGGCCGATGGTCTGGGTGACCGTTTGCGCGGGCAGGAAACGAGTCAACTGGTCCACAAAGGCGGGCTCTTCGACTATTTCCGCCAGTCGCTGGAGCCGGCCTTGATTGTCCTCGAAGAGCCGAGCGGCGTCGTAATCCAAAATCTTGTGATGAAGAAGCATCGGCAATTGACCGGCGTCGAAGCCAGGTCGAGTCGAGATCCAACGCAAGTCCCACAGATCGCGATAGCGGATGAACCTTGACGTTACGAACGCCTTGAGCTTGTCAGCGCAGATCTCCTCCAGCGATTCACAGATCAACAAGACGTCGGCGTAGGACGATGGCAGCCCGGGATGGCGCGTCCGCAGGGCGTTCACGACCCGGGAGTGGGCTGGCGCGTTGGCCACCTGGATCGAAATCCGTTGCTTGGGCAAGTCGCGGCGTCGTGGCGCGGTCACCACCCTGATCCTCCATGTCGTGACGGCCACACCGACGCCCGCGGGTTCGGGTGATGCGGGTGAATCGACCTCGACTTCGAGGTCGTAACGGCGGGTCAGAGCAGCCGTGAGCAAACCCGCCAGAGCCTCGAAGTCCGTCGAGGCGAAAGTGGGACCAGCGCAGAAGTCCAGGTCCTCGCTGTAGCGTTCGGAGCCGTAGGCGAGGCGGAGGCAGGTGCCCCCCTGGAAGGCCAGCCGCTCGAGGTAGCCTGCTTCATCCATCGTGTCGAGGATTTCATAGTGCAGCAATTCCTTCTCGATGACTGGCAGAATCGTCGTCCGGTTCTGTTGGCTGGCCAGCGAGAGCGCGAGTTCCCGGAAGCTGGGCCGGGCGTCAGGCATGTGTTCCTCCTTCATGGACCAGATCTAGGTTCCGGTGGGCGCGTCGCATGTTCTTGGTCGCGTAGTCATTGGTGGCAATCGGGATCGGATGGTCGGGGCGTTCCAGCGTGCTGGCTCGGATTTCCGCCGCTGGAGCAGACGTGTGGGTGAACTCGATGACCCCGTAAGGGGTGACGAAAGTCCCTTTGGCGCCGGTGGTCATCAATGTGAGCCGGTCGACTGGGATCTGCGAGATCGCGCCCCATTGCGAGAGCGCCGATTCCAGGGATTCGAAGACATATTCGCCCCGCCGCAGGGCGAGCGCCACGTCCTCCAAGGTTGTTGCCCCAATCCGAGAACTGTGCGCGAAGACGTAGACGCCTTGCGCGCCGCGTTCAAGCACCCCTTTGGCCGCGAGACGTTTGATGGTCTGGTTGAGGGTGTTCCCGGTTTCCTCCAACACTTTGGCCAGGTCGCGCTTCAGGTACACGTATTTCCCGCGCCGGTCCCATGCGACCAAGCGGGATAGTGACTCCTCCAGCTTCACAAGTGCAATACTAGTGAATATTGGTACAAATATGTACCATTTCTCGATCGTAATCGGGGCGGCTACGCGCGGGCGGCCCGGATCACGCGGTAGCCTTTGGCGCTGGCCAGCTTGCGGGCCGTCCAGCCGGGTTGGCCGTCCAGCCAGCGGATCAGGGAATCGGCGCCGAGGTGCTTTTGGGTCACCAGGTCCGCATGGGCGCCCGGTCCCAGGCGATCCAACCAGCGACGCAACATCTGGTGCAACGCGTCCTTGCCGACGCGGATCGGGGGATTCGACCAAGCCGAGGCGAACTCGATACCCGGCGGCACGGCATCGGGCAAGGCGGTCCGGATGTTGTCCAGACCGAGGCGCTCGGCGTTCAGCGCCGTCAAAGCGAGGGCGCGGGGATTGACGTCAACCGCCCAAACCGTCGCCTCCGGCGCCAACCGGGCCAAAGCCAAGGCGAGCGGGCCCCAGCCACAGCCCAAGTCGAGGAGGTGGCCGGCTCGAGGCACGGCATCGGCAATCCGGGACTCCGTCCGCAGCAGCACCGCCGCGCCCAGGTCGAGGCGACGGGCCGAGAAGACTCCGGGCGCGCTGACCACGCTCGCGGCGCCGCCGGGCAGGGCGATCTCGAACTCGCGGAGCTCGTCCAGCTCGACCGGATGACCGGGTGAAAAGTAATGCGGCACAGGGAAAAGGGTAATGTGAGGCGCGATGACTGAATCCTGGTTGAACTCGCGCGAGGGCACGGCCCTCGATTCCGTCGACGGTCCGGACGGCGCCTGGGACCGCCTCGAGCGGGACCAACTCGAGCGCGAGGAACGGGCCGCTCTGCGACGGGTGGCGGGGCTGGCGACCGAGCTCGAGGATGTCAGCGAGGTCGAATACCGCCGCCTCCGGCTCGAGCGGGTGGTGCTGGTGGGGCTGTACGGTCCCGACCTGTCCAAGTCCCGGGCCGGGGACTCGCTGCGGGAGCTGTCGGCCCTGGCCCAGACCGCCGGCTCGGAGGTCCTGGACGGCATGCTGCAAGCGCGCGACCACCCCGACCCGGCGACTTACCTGGGCTCCGGCAAAGCGGTGGAGCTGGCGGCGCTGGTCAAGGACCTCGAAGCCGACACCGTCGTGGTCGATTCGGAACTGGCCCCGTCGCAGCGACGCGCGTTGGAGGACGTGGTCAAAGTCAAAGTGGTCGATCGCACCGCCGTCATCCTTGACATCTTCGCCTCCCACGCCAAGTCTCGGGAGGGGCGGGCTCAGGTCGAGTTGGCGCAACTCGAATACCTGCTGCCCCGCTTGCGCGGCTGGGGCGAGTCGATGTCGCGACAGGCCGGTGGCCAGGTGGCGGGCGGGGCTGGGATCGGCTCCCGCGGCCCCGGCGAGACCAAGATCGAACTCGACCGGCGCCGCATCCGCACCCGCATGGCCAAGTTGCGCCGCGACATCAAGGCCATGGCGCCGGGCCGGGTGGCGCGCAGAGCCCAGCGCGAGCGGTCCGGGACTCCGGCGGTCGGGATCGTCGGCTACACGAACGCCGGGAAGTCCTCCCTGCTGAACGCCTTGACCGGGGCCGACGTCCTGGTGGACAACCAGCTCTTCGCCACCCTCGACCCGACCGTGCGGTCTTTGAGGACCGCCGATGGGCGCGTCTACACGGTCAGCGACACGGTCGGGTTCGTGCGTCGCTTGCCTCACCAACTGGTCGAGGCCTTCGCTTCGACCATCGAGGAGGCCGCCGCGGCGGACGTGCTGGCGCATGTCGTGGACGCGTCGGCGCCTGATGCCGAGCGCCAGATCGAGGCCGTGCGCCAGACTCTGACGGAGATCGGCGGCCCGTCGCCGGCTGGCCGCGAGCTCATCGTCTTCACCAAGTCCGATGCCGCCGACCCGGCCGAGTTGCGCACCTTGTTGTCCGCTTACCCCGGCTCGGTGGCCGTGTCCTCGCGTACCGGCGCCGGTCTGGATGACTTGAGGGCCGCTCTCGAGCGTTCCCTTCCCACCCCTCCCGTCGAGGTCGACCTTGTGGTGCCGTTCACGCGCGGCGACCTGGTCTCGCGGGCCCATCGCCAGGGCGAGATTCTGAGCCAGACCTACGAGGGGACCGGCACGCGCCTGCGAGCCCGCGTCTCCGAGGGCCTGGCCGAGGAACTGGATCAAGCCGCGGGCGGATCGTCATCGCTTGATCCGCGCTAGCAACTCTTCCCTGATGCCGGAATCCGGAAACCTCGCCTCCACTTCCGCTTGGAGTTCTGCACGGTCGACCCGCCGACGGGCGAGGTAGGCCTCGACGTCCTGGCTACAGGCACCTCCTCGTCCAGGCTGGTCGAGCGGTCGCGCGCAAGCCGTTCGCCGACCTCCGGGCCCAGCGAGGCGGCAGATGGGGCGAGCTCGCCCCATCCGCCTGGACGGTCCGAACGCCGACTCGCGGGCCCAGCCGTCTACAGGGCGCGGATGACGCAGGTGACGCGGCCGAGGATGCGCGCTTTGTGGCCCTCGATGGGTTCGTAGGCCGGGTTGGCTGGTTTCAGCAGGAGCCGCTTGGTGGAGGTGTCGAGGGTCTTGACGGTCGCCTCGTCGCCGATCTGGGCGGCGACGATCTGGCCGCTCTCAGCCGTGGGCTGGCGGTGCACCACCACGAGGTCGCCGTCTGAGATCGCGGCATCGATCATCGAATCGTCGTTGACCTTGAGCATGAAGACCTCGCCGTCCCCGACGAACTCGCGGGGCAGAGGGTACAAGCCGTCAACCATTTGTTCGTCCAGGACCGGTTTTCCGGTGGCGAAGCGACCGACCAGGGGGACGAATCGCGGCTTGGGCTCCGCGTCCGCCGCCGGGCGCAGCAACTGGGGCATGTCGGCGTTCTCGTCCACGACCTCCATGCCCCGGGGGGTGTGGCGGTCGCGCCTCAGGTAGCCCTTCTCCTCGAGGACTTCGAGCTGGTGCTTGACGCTCGACGGGCTGGTCAGATTGACTCTGGCGCCGATCTCCCGCATCGACGGCGCGTAGCCGCGCCGCTCCAACGACTCTTTGATCACGTCGAGGATCTGCCGCTGCCGCGGGCTCATTCCGCGCTCGGTGGTCTTCCGGTACTTCTTTCGCGTCTTCTTTTCCATAGCTTCTCCCGCATTTTCGCTGATAGGAACGGTGTCAGAGGTGGGGTGTTAGCTACCAGCATAGTCCATTTCAGGCTCGAATGGAACAGGTGTACTACGGAAGGAGAAAGTCATGACAGTCGCAACTATCGCGGTTCGGCCAGTGCCGTCGATCCGGCGCCCGGTCGGGTTGACTCGGCGCGGTTGGGTGGTGCTGGCGGTCCTGGTCCTCGGGCTGGCGGCCTGCGCGTTCCGGATCGGCGCGGCCACGGCGGCGGAGACCTACGTGCCGACCCACCGCGTGGTGGTGCGATCCGGCGACACCCTGTGGTCAATCGCGGGTGCGGCGGCGGCGCCGGGCCAAGATGTTCAAAGCGTGGTTGTCGAGTTGCAGCGCATCAATGGGCTGGTCGGCTCTCAAATCCAGGCGGGGGATGTGCTGGAGGTTCCGCGCGAGTGACTCGGCAAATCGCGGTCCAAATCCCAACATGTAGTGGGTTGCATCTTGAATCGGCCCAATATCTTGTTAGAGTGTTCCCCGTGCATTGCCCGTTCTGCCGTCATGAAGACTCGCGCGTGATCGATTCGCGGACCGCCGAGGACGGCACGTCGACTCGTCGCCGTCGCCAGTGCCAGGCCTGTTCGCGGCGTTTCACCACCGTCGAGACGGTGGCGCTCAACGTGGTCAAGCGTTGCGGCACCACCGAGCCGTTCAACCGGGACAAAGTGGTGCGCGGGGTGCGAAGGGCCTGCCAGGGCCGCGCGGTCAGCGACGACCAGCTGACTGTGCTGGCGCATCAAGTCGAGGACCAGATCAGGTCCACCGGCGTGGCGGAAGTGGACTCGCACCAAGTCGGATTGGCCGTGCTGGGACCGCTCCGGCAACTCGACGAGGTGGCCTATCTGAGGTTCGCTTCGGTCTACCGATCATTCGAGTCGATAGACGACTTCCTGAAAGAGATCGCCGTCCTACGCGGGACCGGCGAAGACAACGATTCGTGATAAGGGGACAACGAACTATGACGCAACCAGTGTCGACCAAGCCAGAACGCCAGACGGATCGGGGGCTGGCCATCCCACGGGTCTTCTCGCGCGCCGGAACCCACCCCTACGCGGAGGTCGCCTGGGAACTGCGAGACGTGGTCCAGACCAACTGGAAGACCGGCGAGACGGTGTTCGCCCAGCATGGGGTGGAGTTCCCCGATTTCTGGTCTGTCAACGCCTCGACCATCGTGGCGACCAAGTATTTCCGCGGCGCGCTCGACACGCCAGAGCGCGAGTACTCGCTTCGGCAGGTGATCGACCGAGTGGTCGGCAGGTACCGCCAAGGAGGCCTCGACAACGGCTACTTCGCCACGCCGGAGGACGCCGACGTCTTCGCCGACGAGTTGACCTGGTTGCTTCTGCACCAGCATTTCTCGTTCAACTCGCCGGTCTGGTTCAACGTCGGGACCGAGTCCCCGCAACAGGTCTCGGCCTGCTTCATCCTCTCCGTGGACGATTCGATGGAGTCGATCCTGAACTGGTACCACGAAGAGGGAATGATCTTCAAGGGAGGTTCCGGGGCCGGGGTCAACCTGTCCCGCATCCGCTCCTCGAAGGAGTTGCTGCGGTCGTCAGGCGGCACGGCCTCGGGCCCGGTGTCCTTCATGCGTGGCGCCGACGCCTCGGCCGGAACCATCAAGTCCGGCGGCGCCACTCGGCGGGCTGCCAAGATGGTGGTCCTGGACATCGACCATCCCGACATCGAGGAGTTCGTACAGACCAAGGCGCGCGAGGAACAGAAGATCAGAGCGTTGCGCGATGCCGGTTTCGACATGGACTTGGACGGGCGCGACATCTCCTCGGTCCAGTACCAGAACGCCAACAACTCGGTCCGAGTCTCGGACGATTTCATGCGGTCGGTCGAGAAGGGCGACTCCTTCGGCCTGCGCGGCCGCCTGAGCGGTGAGACGATCGAGGAGATCGACGCCCGCGCGTTGTTCCGCAAGGTGGCCCAGGCGGCCTGGGAATGCGCCGATCCGGGCATCCAGTACGACGACACCATCAACGCCTGGCACACGTCGCCGGAGACCGGTCGGATCACGGCCTCGAACCCCTGCTCCGAGTACATGCACCTGGACAACTCGTCCTGCAACCTGGCCTCGCTCAACCTGCTGGCCTTCCTCAAACCGGACGGAACCTTCGACGTCCCGCGCTTCGGGCGGGCCGTGGAGATCATCATCACGGCGATGGACATCTCGATCTGCTTCGCTGACTTCCCGACCGATCCGATCGCCCAGACCACTCGGCGCTTCAGACAACTCGGGATCGGCTACGCCAACCTCGGAGCGCTGCTCATGGCATCCGGCCTGGCTTACGACTCGGACGCCGGGCGCTCGCTGGCGGCCGCGATCACTTCGTTGATGACGGCCACGGCCTACCGCCGGTCGGCCGAGCTCGCGGCGGTGGTCGGCCCCTACGACGGCTACGCCCAGAACGCCTCCGCCCACCAACGGGTCATGCGCAAACATCACGCGGCCAACGACGCCTTGACCCCGGTGTCCCCGCTCGACGGCGATGTCCATCAGGCGGCGTCCAAGGCCTGGGAGGATGTGCTGCGCCTCGGCCAGGGGAGCGGTTGGCGCAACGCCCAGGCTTCCGTCCTCGCGCCGACCGGCACCATCGGATTCATGATGGACTGCGACACGACCGGGATCGAGCCGGACTTCTCGCTGGTCAAGTACAAGAAACTGGTCGGCGGCGGCTCGATGCAGATCGTCAACCGGACGGTTCCGGCGGCCTTGGCGCGGCTGGGCTACGAGCCGGAGACCATCGAGGCCATAGTCGAGCACATCACGGAGCACGGCCACGTCGTGGACGCCCCTGGGCTCAAACCGGAGCATTATGCCGTGTTCGACTGCGCCGTGGGCCAACGGTCGATCAAGCCGATGGGCCATGTCCGGATGATGGCGGCGGCTCAGCCGTTCCTCTCCGGCGCCATCTCCAAGACCGTCAACTTGCCCGAATCCGCCACTGTCGAGGAGATCGAGGACGTCTACTTCCAGGGCTGGAAGCTCGGGCTCAAGGCGCTGGCGATCTATCGCGACAACTGCAAGGTGTCGCAGCCGCTCTCGGACGCCAAGGCTTCCAAGGATTCCAACCAGGCCGCGGTCGATGCCGCGCCGCCACAGCCCGCGCGCCGCCGGTTGCAGAAGCGCCGGTATTCGATCACCACATCGTTCTCGGTGGGCGGCGCCCAGGGCTACATCACGGCGGGCTGCTTCGACAACGAGCACCGCGAGCTGGGCGAGGTCTTCCTGAAACTAGGCAAGCAAGGGTCGACCCTGGCCGGCGTGATGGACGCTTTCTCGATCGCCGTGTCGATCGGACTGCAATACGGTGTGCCGTTGGAGACGTTCGTGCAGAAGTTCACGAATCAGCGCTTCGAGCCGGCCGGGCTGACCGACGATCCGGATGTCCGGATGGCCCAGTCGGTGATGGACTACATCTTCCGGCGCTTGGCCCTCGACCACCTGCCGTTCGAGGCTCGCTCGGCGCTCGGCATCTACACCGCCGCCGAGCGCGAGCGCCAACTGGAGACCGGCTCCTACGACGAGTTCGACGAGGTCGACCCGGAATCGGTCAGCCAAGACGTCGCCATCGAGCGCGGCCGGCCCGGCGCTGTCAAGAGCCCGGTCCATTCGACGGCCGAGTTGTTCGAGGCGATCCAAGGCCGTGAGGCGGACGCCCCGATCTGCATGACCTGCGGGACCAAGATGAGGCCGTCCGGCTCGTGCCATGTGTGCGAGGGCTGCGGAGCCACCAGCGGCTGCAGCTAACCCGGTCGAGCGGGGCAGCGCGGGCGCCAACGGCGCCGGGGCGCCCGTTCAGTCCCGTTCGGCGGCGTCAATCTCGAGCAGCCGGGAGCTGAAGCCGGGGGCAGCGGTCGAGGAGAGCAGGGCGCAGAACTCGGCCATCGTTCGAGGAGGCTTCTTGTAGGACGCGCGTTTCCGCTCGATGGCGCTCCAAACAGTGTCCGCCTCCTGGTCGAGGAGGCGGACACAGGAACACATCGGCCGTGATCACCGATATCCCGTGCGGCGTGACGGATTCGGGTGGAAAGTCGGCCAGATTCTCAGTCACGATCATCTTGCTTCTCGCGCGCACCGCGGCAGCGAGGACGTGACGGTCCTTGGGGTCGTTCGTCATGGCGGTGATCAGGTGTTCGAACCCCGTCACCAGGGCGTCGGGCTGCGCGGTCCGCATATGGGCCAATCGGCGCTCGGCACGTTCTACCGGCAATCCCCGCTTGCGCACCAGCGTCCTCCTCGTCTCGGCGAGGATGGTTTCCGACCACAGCGGCTTGAACAACTGGGCATCCGCCAACTCGAGCAGAACGTCGCAAAGCGCGATGGGTACAAGGACGCACGCGTCCAATACGGCGGTGTCAGGCATCAGCGGGTCCGGACGAAACCGCCGTCGTACTGGTCCATCTCGTCTGACATCGCGAGCAGTTCGTCTAGTGCGGCGCGACGCTTGGCGCGCTCGGCCTTGTACACCGTCAAGTCCGAGAGCTTGATCCGTCGGTGCTTGTTGGGGCGGTCGTAACGCAGCTCCCCGAGGTCGAGTATCCGGATCATCGTGGGCCGGGACACGCCCAGGAATTCGGCAGCTTCTTGAGTGGTCACGTAGCGGTCCTTCCCTGTGACCAGCACTTCGCCGCCCCCCTCGAGCACTTGCGCGGCCGCGACTAGCGCATCTCGCAACTCGGGAGGCAGGGCGACCGGCTCGCGGCCGGGAGCCACGATCGACAGCTGCGTGCCGTCGGCCAGCAATTCGGCGATGGAGACTACCCGGGGGACTCGTGGGGAATCAACGGTCATGGCCATGTGTCCATCGTAAATCGCACAATTCGCAACCGCAAGATGGGCGGATGAGGCCGGCTCGAGCTCGCAGTCTCAGGCTCCGAGCTGGATGCGGCCGCGCCCAGGCCGGGGGGTAGCATGAGCCTGTAATCGATGCTGCCCATTTGATTCCCTCGGTTCGGGTGATGCATCTGGTGTCTGGCAAATCGGCAACTCTCGAGGAGGCCCCCTGTCGTTCCCAGCT
>JAISCU010000070.1 GCA_031265345.1 Bifidobacteriaceae bacterium | reverse complement strand
GTGATGAACGACGTGTACACCCACCCTTGGGTCCTGGCCTTCACGTAGGTCAGGTCCGTCACCCAGCGGCGGTTCGGCGCGTCCGCGAAGAACCGCCGGTCCAGCAGGTCCCCCGCGGACGGCTTCCCGGCCGGGACGGTCGTCTTGGGGGCCTTGCCGCGGCGCAGGCCCTTCATGCGCGCGAGGCGCATCAGCCGGCCCACCCTCCGCTCCGAGACGTCGTGGCCGGCCCGCCTGAGCAGCGCCGTCATCTTCCTGCGCCCGTAGAACCGCTCCCCGTGACGGCGCAGACGTACGCCACCGTCGTCACTGACCGCCCGGAGAAGCCGGTGGTGGTCATGGTGGGTGGCTTCGGCGGCATCGGCACCGAGATCCTGAAGCGTGATTGCGAGCTCGCGGGGGCGCGCGTGGTCGTCGTGGGCAGGCGTCCGAACGCCGCGGCTGAGTGCATGGACGGCATCACCGCTCCCGCCTCGGTCGAGTACATCCAGGGTTGGACGGCGTCCACGGAGGGCGCATTGCGTGAGCTGCTGGCTTCCTACGCGACCGAGGGTGCTCGCCTTTCTCGCATCTACCACCTCGCCGGCGTTGGCCAGGCCGCTGGCAGCATCTTCCCGGGCGCGACGGAGATCGCCGACATGTTCGCGGCGAAACTGGAGCCCCTGACGGCGTTGGCACGCCTCGCCGACGAGTTCGGCGGTTCTGTGGTGGCGTTCTCCTCCGTCAACGCCATCGTCGGGACGGTTGCCGCCAGCGTTTACGGCGCGGCGAACGCCGCCATGGAGCAGGAGATCGCCCATCTGCGGCACGAGCGCGGGCTCGACGCACAGGTCATCGCCTGGAGCCGTTGGTCTGGCATCGGCATGAGCCGCGGCTCCGACGACGACGAGATCGCGCGCTCGCGTGGCTTCGTGGTCATGGAGGCCGAAGAAGCGTGTCGTCTCCTGGCGCACCTGCGCGACCTAGAAGGCCGCACATTCGTGGCTGGCGTCGAGCCGTGCAGCCCGTTCATGCGGAACGTGGTCGAGAGCCCCGTCCTACCTCTGGACCAGCCGGTCGTCGAGACGAGCAAGGAACTGCCCTCGGACACTGCGGTCCGCCTGACCAACGAGCTGGGGCTGACCGTCGAGCCAAAGCTGGAGATCCTGGAGCTCGGCGAAGGCGTCAATGGATCCGGCTTGAGCCCCACCGAGGCCACGATCTGCGAGGTGCTTAAGCAAGTCGTCGGCCTCAACAGTGTGGTGAGGCGCGACGGCTTCTTCGAGCTCGGTGTCCAGTCTCTCCACGTCCCTCGGATCATCTCCGAGCTGTCGTCAGCCACCGGCCGCGACCTTGTTCCCTCCGACCTGTTCGAGGCGCCGAACGTCGCCGCTCTCGCTCGCAAGATCGGCGGGGCCTACCCCGCCCAGGCGGCACAAGAGTGCGCCGAGGACCAGGGTATCCAGCGTCGGAAGCGTCTCTCGGCAATGCGAGGAGGTGCGGGCACCGATGGAGAGCAAGCAGCTCAGTAGCAACCTGGAGTCGTTCTCCGAATGGCAAGTCGCGGTGGTCGGGGCGGGCATCCGCCTGCCCCAGGCCAGCGACGTCCCAGCCTTCAGTGACATGCTCCGCGCAGGACGCTCTGGGATTGTGGATCTCGGAACCGTTCGCCCGGATGGTGCAGAGATCAGTCGTCCCGCCGGCTACGTCCCGGTGGGTGGCTACCTGGGCGGGGCCGGCCGCTTTGATGCTGCCTACTTCAACATCTCACCCGGCGAGGCACGTGTCATCGATCCTCAGCACCGGCTCTTCCTCCAGTGTTGCGCCGAGGCGCTCGAAGATGCGGGGTACGACGCCCGCTCGGTGGGCGGCCAGCTCAAGGTGGGCGTCTTCGGTGGATCGGGCATGGCGCTCTACTCAGGGCAGGGCATCAAGGACTATGCCAGTGAGCAGATTCTGCGCGGGCGCGGGGTGCTTCCGCCGCTCGCTCCGCTGCAGGGCGCTCTGTCCACGTATCCGGACCACATGTGCACCCGGGTATCGCACAAGCTGGGCCTGACGGGCCCGAGCATCGGCGTGCAGACGGCCTGCTCCTCCGCTTTGGTGGCGATCCATCTAGCGGCGCAGTCGATCCTTCTCGGCGAGTGCGACATGGCCCTGGCCGGTGCGATGAGCATCCACTTCCCGCTCAACGAGGGATATGCCGCCATGGACGGCGGCGTGCTGTCTCCCGACGGCGTCTGCCGCCCCTTCGACGTCGCGGCCAACGGTACGGTCGGCGGAAGCGGTGGCGGAGTCTTCGTGCTCCGCCGCCTGCGGGACGCCGTCAAGGCCGGGGATCCGGTCTACGGCGTGTTGCGCGGTTCCGCGATCAACAACGACGGCGGAGACCGGGCGGGGTACATGACGCCGTCGGTCTCCGGGCAGGAGCGTGTTCTTCGCAGCGCCCTCAGCGCGGCAGAACTCGACCCGTCGCAGATCTCGCTCGTCGAGGCGCACGGCACTGGTACATCCCTGGGCGACGCCATCGAGGTCAAGGCGCTGCGTTCGGTCTACGGTGTCCAGGGCTCTCGGTGCGCCGTCGGTTCGGTGAAGCCCAACGTGGGGCACCTCGATGCGGCGGCCGGCGTGCCGGGCGTGCTGAAGGCGCTTCTCTCGCTGCGCGACGGGAGCATCGTCCCCACACTGAACCACCAAGACCCGGTCGATGGTCTTCGCGGCGAGACGCGGCTCTACGTGCCCACGGAGCCGGAGGACTGGGGCGACCACCCGCGTCATGCGGCGGTCACATCGTTGGGCGGCGGTGGCACCAACGCCCACGCCATCTTTGACGCGAGCCCGTTCGTACAGCAGGGACATCCAGTGTCGACTGACTCCGGCCCGTATGTCCTGCGGGTCTCAGCCAGGACCGACGGCGAGTGGGAGAGCGCCGTCTCCCGCTGGGCGGCACAACTACACGAGCAGCCTCACGACGCCGGGGCGCTCTGCACGACGGCCAACACCGTCCGGTCCCAGCAGTCGACCAGTATGTGGTTCGCAGGCAGCTCAGCGACGGAGCTGGTCGACGCTCTCGCGCGCGCCACGGCCGCTTCGCGTCCTGCGGGCGCACCGGCACGCGTCGTGTTTGCGTTCAGCGGTCAGGGTGAGGATCCCTGGCCAATGTTGTCCGATCTCTGCGCGAGTTCGGCCGATGCACGGCAGTTCGTGTCCGAGTGCCAGGATCTGGCGTCCCGCCTGGCGGGCGCCCCGATCTCCCTACTTGACGTCGAGCCTGGTGAGGCTGACGTCGTTGCGACCAACGTCGCCCACCTGGTCCTCCAGATGTGCCTGGTGTCGCGGTGGAGCCGCGCCGGTGTGTCTCCCGACCTGGTCATGGGGCACAGCATGGGCGAGATCGCAGCCGCGTGGGCGGCCGGGATCCTGAGTGACGAGCACGCTCTCATAATTGTCGTCGAGCGGGCAAAGCTGGCCCAGCAGATGCAGCCGGGCGCGATGCTCGCCGTCCTGGGTGCCTCTGCTGAGGTGAGCGCCGCCCTTGCCAGGATCGGCGGCACCGCTGAGATTGCGGCGGTGAATTCGCCCTTCAGCGTGACGATCGTAGGCGACCAGGAATCCATCGACGCGGTGGAAGACGCGCTGCGCGAGGACTTCCCCGTCGCCCGGATTTCGTCGACGCACGCCTACCACTCTCGCCTAGTCGAGCCCATCCAGAAGGCTTACGGCGAGATGCTTTCGGGCGTCGACTTCCGTGCCGCGCGCGTTCCTGCTGTCTCGAGCGCGGTCCCGGACGAGGACGTCGACATGGCGTGCAGCGGCTACTGGGTGAACCAGGTGCGTGTGCCTGTCCAGTTCGAGGTCGCTGCCCGCAAGGCGCTGCGCGAGGGCGACCTCGTGCTGGAGATCGGCGAGAGCGCGAGCCTGGTGGCACACCTGCAAACTCTGCCCGTCCCTCTCCATCTGGTGCCTTCGCTCCAGCGCGGCATGAGCGCCGCCGCTGGTCTTGCGCAGGCGGCGACCCTGCTGGCGAACTCCGGCGCCGACGTCGACGTGGAGAGCTTCGGCACCCGCAACCCTCGACGCGGGCACGCTCCGTCCTCTTTGGTCGAGGGAGACGAGTTGTGGGTGGTCGGCGACGGCCACAGCACGCCCGAGGACGTCGTGCCCGAGGTTCCTGTGTACCCTGAGGCTTCCGGAACCTGGGTCACCCATCCCGTGTGGCGGCCTGCGGCAGCCCAGCAGGCACCGGCCGTTGTCGAGCAGCCGCAGACGTGGCTTGTCCTCGGAGCCGAAGGTGACGACCGTCGGGAGCGGTGGACCAACGCGCTCGACGGCGCGGAGTCCTGCTCGTGGGACCATGTGAAGGCTCGTGTCGCTGAGCTGCCCCAGGACGTGGCTGCAGCGGTGCTGCTGGTCGCGCCTCGGTTCCACGATGTCACCGAGTTGTGGGTATTCACCGCACGGCTGCGCGACGCGCTGCTGGCGGTCGCCGCCACCAGGAAGCTCCGTCTGGTCCTAGCCGCCGGGGACGAGGCAGATCCGTTGCAGTCGGCGCTGGCTGTCGGTCTGCGCACCCTGGCGAACGAGCGTGGTGCCGACACGGTCTCGGTGGTGTTCACCGACGAGCCCAGCCAGGTATGCCGGACGATCGCCACGTTGGGACAAGGTGAGTTCTCGCTGGTCGGAGGCAAGCTCTGCGAGCGCGTCTCCGAGGTCGTCGCACCAACCGACCCAGTGACCTGCGACCCGGACCGTACCTACGTCGTCTCCGGCGGCTTCGGTGGGGTTGGCCTGTACTTGGCCGAGAAGATGGTCGCCCTGGGCGCCCGTCATCTGGTGCTGATCGGACGCACGGCTCCCGGCGTCGCCACCCGTCGGAGAGTGGAGGCTCTGCGCTCCGCGGGCGTGGATGTGGTCTCTGCCTTCGTCGACGTGAGCGATCCAGTCGCCGTCTCCGGCCTGGCGGATCGCTTCGCGGTGACGCTGCCTCCGGTCGCGGGCGTGGTCCACGCTGCGGGCATTCTACGTGACAGTACCGCCGTAAACGTCACGGTCGAGGATCTGGAGCACGTATGGCGTCCCAAGGTCGAGGGGGCGAAGAACCTCGCGACCGCGTTCGGCCCGGACCTAGACTTCTTCATGACCTGCTCGTCGATCGTCGTCTCCTCGGTACAGTTCGGCCGGACGGCCTATGCCATGGCCAACGCGGCCATGGAGAAAGCGGTGTCGTCGGTCCCCACTCACGTGTCTGTTCGGTGGGCGCCGTGGCGGGGCACAGGGATGAGCGCCGCTGCCGACGACGTGAAGCATCTGAACGTTGGTTTCGAGGCGATGGAACCGCAGGCGGCTCTCGAGGCTTTCGAGGGTCTGCTCGGAGCGGCGGGCACGGTAGCCGTCGAGGTCGGCCGGTCCCAGGTCGCGGACAGCGTCCTGGCTGCAGATGAACGCCCTGCTCAGAGCGGTTCCACGCCCGTGAAGAGCCTTGAGGACGTGGTCACGGTCCTGGTCGAGGGCGTCGCTAAGGTATGCGGCTATGAACCGGACGACATCGACTGCGAGGTTCCGTTCGCAGACCTCGGCGTCGATTCGCTCGACGGGCTAATGTTGCGCGAGAATCTCCTGGAGGAACTCGGCATCCGTCTTCCGGTGACGTTCACGTACGACTTCCCGACGGTGGCGTCGCTGGCCGAAGAGCTAGTCCGCCTCCAGGGAGACGCGTCGTGACGCAGCCTCAGAACCGCGGCGTGTGGCGATCGGCCCGCACGGACCCCGCCGACTGCGTGGGGATGTGCCTCGTGCTGCCCCACGCGGGCGGCGGCCCCTTCGCCGCCATGTCGCTCGCTCGGCACTGCGACCAGCACCAGGTGCTGGTTGCCGACTATCCGTGGAGGACCGTTGGGGCCCCGTCCACCGACGGGGTGTTCGACGAGTTCGTTGCCGCTGCGGTCCGCGAGGCCCCGGTTGATGGCGGCTCGCCCGTCGTGCTCTACGGCCACAGTATGGGTGCCATCGCCGCGTTCCGCATCGCCGTCGGGCTGAAGCAAGAGCGAGGAGTGACCCCGGCGGTCCTGGTCCTGTCCGGATCGGGCCCGGAGCCGGCGGCTCGACGGGTCTCCTTCTCGGACTGGTCGGATGAGGAGCTCCGCACGCATCTGGCCGTGCTCGACCCTCAGGTCAGCCTCAGCGGCGGCGAGCTGCTTCTGGACGACTCGGTGCTGCCGGTCGTCCGGAGCGACTACGATGCCTACGCGCGGGTGAGCAACGAGGGCCTTGTCCTGAGCGGGACGCGGACTCTCGTCCTTGGTGGAGACGACGATGCCCTCGTGCCTGTTGATGAGCTCTTGGCCTGGTCCGCCCATGTGCCCGCTGGACGGCTGACCGTCCGTGTGGTGAGCGGTGGGCACTTCGCGGTACGAGACCACATTGAAGCGGTGGCCGCCGAACTCATGGCGGGCAGCAGCATGCCAGAAGGGAACTTCAGTGAGATCCGCCCTTAAGCTCGCGCGCACGGCGTGGCGCTACGACCGTGCAGGAACGGCGATGCTCATTGCGGTTCTCATGGCGGAGAGCTGCTTCACATTCGCGCCGGTGCTGGCCTTCGGCTATCTGGTCCAGCACGGCGTCACCGGAAGTCTCTCCGCCGAGGTTCTGTGGACGCTCATCAGCGTCGTGGCGGTCAGCTCGGTGGCATCGCAGGTGCTGCGAGGGCTTCTCGACGTCCTAAGTGAGCGTCTCGGTCGGCTCGTCGGAGCCGAGCTAGATCTCCAGGCCGCAGAGGCGTTGAGCGATCAGGAGACCCTGGACTGGCTGGCCCAGCCGAGGTTGAGCGCCGCGCTCGCCAACGCCTTTGGCCCGGCAGCCCGCACCACGGAGCTGCACACCGCCTTCGCTGCTACCTTCCGCTTGGCGCTGCTGGAGACCCAGGCGCTGCTTTGTGGCGTGCTCTTGGCCGTGCTGGACCCGCTGCTGGGCGTCCTGACCACGATCTGCTACTGGGCTCTCTCCCGGAAGACGACGGCCGAGTACTCGGTCGAGCAGAGCCAGCTCTATGGAGAGGGGGCTCTGCGCCCCCGGGGCGACTACTTCAGGAACCTGGCGATGTCGGGTACCGCGCTGAAGGAGATCCGGGTCTTTGGGCTGAGCGACTGGCTGTTGCAGCACTTCTCGGCCGAGAACGCGCCCACGCCGCTCCCGGCCAGGACCGTGCGCGCCACACTCCAGATCATCGGGCTGAGCTCGCTGGCGGCGACGGCGCAGGCATTCCTGTTCGTGCGGCTGGCGCAGAGCACCGTCGACGTGGGAGACCGCGCGGGAGTCCTGATGCTAGCCAGCTCTGCGCTGGCCGGTCTCATGGGCCTGCTGTCTCTCACCATGGACTTGCTGTACCGCCGTGAGGGTCTCCGGCGGCTCCCGGCGATCTTCGACGTGCTCTCCATCCTCCGCGGGGAAGACGAGTCGGCCCCGGCGGGCACGACCGAGGAGCACCCGGTCGGTCCCGTGGGCGACCTGGTTCTGGACGACGTGTGGTACCGCTACCCGGGCTCCGAGAGGTGGGTCCTGCGGGGAGTGAGCTTCGCCGTCCGGACGGGACAGACCGTCGGCATCGTGGGCGTCAACGGTGCAGGGAAGAGCACGCTGGTGAAGGTCCTGTGCGGGATGCTCGCCCCGGAGAAGGGGGACCTCCTGATGGGAGACACCTCCATCAGCGACGTGGGTCGACCCTCCTGGCAGAGGCGCTTCGCCGTCGTCCTCCAGCGCTTCGGCCGATACCCGATGAGTCTTCGCGAGAACGTCATGCTGGGCGGCCCCGCGGTCGCAACGGAGAACCTTCCGGGTGTCAGCGAGCGCGCAGGGATCATGAACCTGCCGGGCGGCGACATGTCGGAGACCGGCCCGGTGCTGTCCAACAAGTTCCCGGGCGGCGTGGAGCTGTCGGGCGGACAGTGGCAGCGGGTCGCTGTGGCGCGTGCCCTCGTCGCCACGGAGACGGGCGCGCAGTTCCTGGTCATGGACGAGCCCACCGCTGCCCTGGATCCCCGGGCCGAGGCGCGCTTCTACGACGCCGTGATCGACAGCAGCGAGTGCACCACCTTCTTGATCTCGCACCGCTTCGCCACGGTTCGCCGAGCCGACGTGATCATGGTGCTCGCTGACGGGAAGATCTCCGAGGCTGGCTCCCACCACGAGCTCATGGAGCTCGGCGGTCTCTACGCGCGGATGTTCGCCGAGCAGGCCGCGAAGTTCGATCTCAACGAGGAAGCCTAGACAGATGAAGAAGTTCTTTTCCGGGGTCGGCGTCGCCGCGGGC
The DNA here is from genome assembly GCA_031265345.1 of Bifidobacteriaceae bacterium. Next base: position 16,709 of record JAISCU010000070.1, on the reverse strand, counting down.
ATCTCATTGCGGGCGGACCGACGAGGCTCGTGGCTGACCCTCTTCCTGTTCGCGGTGCGACCGGCCATGTCGGTGGGTCTCTTCTGGCTACTCGCTGTACTGGCCGACGCTGCGGTGAACGGTGACGGCCGACTGACCGTGATCGCGTCCGTCGCCGCGGGAGTCCTGGCCTGCACCTCGATGTTGGCCGGTCGGAGCGCGCTTGCTGTCGACACCAAGATGATCGAGCTGAGCGACCGTCTGCTGGACCAGACACAGTTCGAGCTGTGCGTCAGCAAACTCTCCGTCAAGGACTTTGAGTCCAGCCACGTGCTGGACAAGATGGAGTTCGTCCGGCAGGAGCGCAGGCACCTGACCGAGGGCGTCGACGTCCTTGCTCTCCTGGTGGGTGCGATCGTTCGGCTGGCGCTGACACTGCTGCTGCTCGGCAGTGTCGACATCCGACTCCTAGCACTCCTGGTGGTGGGTATCGTCGTCGTCCGCATCAACCGGTGGGGAAGCGGCCTGCGGTCTGCCGGTCTGGTGAAGGCATCCTCCCACCACCGCCGAGCCGCGACGATGTGCGACATGTTCAAGGACGAGAGCGTCGCGTTCGAGCTGCGTTCCTTCGGGCACGCGCCGCACCTGCTCAGCGGGGCCCGTGCCGATTTCCGCGAGTCCTTGCGCCACTCCACCCACGCCAACCTCAAGGCTGTCCTCGTGGCAGCTCTCGGCTGGCTCGTCTTCGGAGTGGGCTACGCGGCCGCGCTGTACTGGGTCGCCGAGGGATTCATCGGAGGGCAGGCGACCGCTGGCGGGGTGGTCCTGGCTGTCCTGCTGGTGAGCTCCATCACCACGCAGCTTGGATCCCTGGTTTTCTTCAGCACCGCGCTGATGCGTGTGGCCGCGGTGGGCGAGGCGTTCGGGGATCTGCTCGAGGCCGGGCACGCGTCCGCGGACGCACCCTCCTGCGTCGTCGACCCGGCGGGCGCTGGAGCAGCGCCGTCCGCAGACCGAGGGCTCGAGGTGGACCATGTCTCTTTCCGCTACCAGGGGTCTGGCCGGCTGGCGCTCGACGACATCAACGTGACCGTCGCCCCCGGCAGTGTGGTCGCGCTCGTCGGCGAGAACGGTGCGGGCAAGAGCACGCTGGTCAAGCTGTTCTTGGGCCTGTACGAGCCCGATGCGGGTTCGATCCGTGTCGCGGGCGATTCTCCGGTCTCGCGCGTGGGGACGCACCAGATCTCGGCTGCCTTCCAGGACTTCACGAGGTTCGAGTTCTCGCTGCGGGACGTGGTCGGGTGCGGCGACGTGCGCGACCCTGCCCCCGAACGGATCCTGAGTTCCCTGGACGCGGCCGACGGGATGACCCTGCTGGACGAGCTCCCTGACGGGCTCGACACCAGGCTCGGGAACTCCTTCGCCGACGGGCGGCAGCTATCTGGTGGCCAGTGGCAGAAGACGGCCCTCGCCAGGTCGCTTATGCCGCGCGACGTCGTCTTGCTCTCCCTGGACGAGCCGACAGCGGCGGTCGATCCTCTCAGCGAGGCCCGTCTGCTCAGATCATACTTCCGGCACGCCCGGGAGCTGGCGACACAGCAGGGAACCATTATCATTATCGTCACGCACCGGCTGAACTCGATCGAGATCGCCGACCTCGTCCTGTACATGGAAGACGGGCGGATCACCGAGCGTGGCACCCACGCGGAGCTCATGCGTCTCAATGGCGGCTACGCAGATCTGTTCAACACGCAGAGGAAAGCCTACGCGCATGAGGCGTAACGTCGGTACCGAGATTCTCCGGACGCTCGACTCAGATCCCGAGGCGCTCGCCGTCGTCGACGACGGTCACCCCGTGTCCCGCAGGGAGTTGAAGGACTTCGTCGTCCGTGCTGCGGCCCGTCTGTCCGGGCTCGGGGTGGCTCCGGGCGACATGGTGGTGGTTTGTGCCCCTCGTTCGGTGCTGCATGTCGGGCTCGCGATAGCCGTTGTTGCGCAGGGGAGTACCTACGTCCCGCTGGACGACGTCGCCCCCTCGGCACGCAACCTGAGATTGGTGGGACGTCTGAAGCCCAGCCTGCTCGTGGCGCCGCCAGGCAGTGACATGCTGGACCCAGCCTCTGTCCCGTGCCCGGTAGTCGTGCTCGACGAGTGCTTCGCCCAGCAGGGCGAGTCCTTCCAGCTGACGGAGCACGACGGCGGTGACCACTGCTATGTGATCCACACCTCGGGCAGCAGTGGCGTGCCCAAGGGTGTCCTGGTCGGACATGGGGCACTGCTCAACCGTCTGGAGGGCTGCCAGGAGACCTACCCGATCGGTCCTGGAGACCGGGTGCTCTGGCACGCGAACGTGGGGTTTGACTTTTCGCTGTGGGAGATGTTCGCGCCGCTGCTGCTCGGGGCCAGCATCATCATCGGCTCGGGCGAGGAGGACCCCGAGAGCCTGGCGCGCGACATGGTCGCGGCAGGGGTGACGGTCGTGCACTTCGTGCCGCGGATGCTGGACCGCGCCCTGTCAGAAGTCGTGAAGGTCGGCACGCTGCGTTTCGTCTTTTCCGGCGGAGCGACTCTTCCGACCGCGGTTGTGAACCGGTGGGTGGCGGACCGCCCAGACGTGCCTCTTTTCAACCAGTACGGTCCCACCGAGGCTTGCATCGACGCGCTCACGCACCGGTGTGCGGCGCTGCCGGATGAGATCGATGTCCCCATCGGCTCGCCCAACCCTGGTTACACGCTCCTCGTGGTCGACGACGAGCTGCGTCCGCTGCCACCGACCTCAGTCGGCGAGCTCATCATCGGAGGCGTCGGGGTCGGCGAAGGCTACGTCGGACGTCCGGACCTCACCGAGCAGGTCTTCGTCGAACTCGACGAAGACCTATACGGTGCGAAGCGCTTCTACCGCACGGGTGACCGCGCCTTCACCGACGAAGCTGGTCTGTTCCATTTCGTGGGCCGACTCGACCGGCAGGTCCAGGTCAACGGCGTGCGCGTGGAGCTTGGCGAGGTGGAGGCGGCCCTATTGGGCCTGGACGGGGTCGTAGAGGCCCACGTCCTTCCCATCGTCCAGGACGAGTACGTCGTCGGCCTGGAAGCGTTCGTCGTGGGCGAGGCGGGGCTGAAGATCCACGAGATCCGCCGCCGGTTGGTGGGCGCGGTCCCGATCAGCCTCATCCCGGGGCGAATGACCATGTGGCCGTGCGGGGCGTTGCCCCGCACGCACAAGGGAGAAGTTGACATCTCCGCGCTCCGAAAGGGTTCCCCATAGTGACCTCCACCATCCTGCCTGTCTCCCCCCACCAGCTCCGGCTGGTCGCGAGACCCGGCCGCAAGAACGGTGATCCTTTCACTGTCGTGTTCCACTGGCGCGGACGCGGGGAGATTGACCCCGAGCAGATCAAGACGGCCGTGCACCGGCTCATCGAGAGGCACGGCGCCCTGCGCACGACCTTCGGTACGACGCCGACCGGCGAGTTCATGCAGGTCATCGCGGCCTCTCCGCGAGACGAGCAGTTCGTATGGATCGAGGCCGACGACAATCGAGAGGTCGCCGACGCACTCGTGGCGAAGATGGCCGACAAGTGCTTCCCTCTTGCCGATGGTCCGTTATTCGAGTTCTCCCTGATCACAGGGCCCGCCGACGAGTTCGACATCGTCCTGGCGGTCGACCACGTCGTGGTGGACGAGGGAAGCAGCAAGGTGCTGCGCCGGGACTTCCTCACCCTGATGACCGACTCCGACCAGCTGAGCAAGCCCGCCCCCCTCAACATGCAGGGCTGCGCCGCGGAAGACCCTGCCGACGTCGAGTTCTGGCGGACCCAGCTCGACCGGCTCCCGCCGCGCGTCTTCGCCGACCGACACGACCGCTCGCTTGTCGGGGGACCGCACATCGTCTCCTCGGCGGATCTCACCGCCGAAGAGGCATCACTTGTGCGCCGCAACGCGCGTGAGGCGCGAGTGTCGCTGGCGTCATACTTCCTCTCAGCGACCGTGCTCGGGGTCAGAGCGATGAGCGGTGCGGAGGACCTCGCCATCAGTATGCCGGCCGACACCCGCGACAGCGAGGACGAGTTAGAAACCGTGGGCTACTACCAGAACCTGATCCCCACGGTGGTGCGGACCGAAGCGACAGACAGCGTCCATGAGGTCCGAGTTGCGGCCTCCGCCGCCCTAATGGAGGCGCTGGAACACCGCAGGCTCCCGCTGTGGAGGCTGATGCAGATGTTCGACCCGTCCGGCCGAGAGGGGGTCGACCCCCTGCTCGAAATCCTGTTCTCGTACCACTTGCCGGGCTGCGACATCTGGGAAATCCCGGGTGCCGAGCTACACCCCGTCGTCGAGGACGGCCCCACCCAGATCGTCGAGATGAACGTCTCCGTCGACTGGCGCGACGACGGACGCTGCAACATGGGCGTCACCGTCGATCCTTCCCTCGCCTCTCCTGAGAAGCTGGCCTCTGCCCTCCAGGCGATGCGTGCCTCGCTGCTGATGCAGCGGCCTGAGGCGGAGGCGACGCAGGCGCGGGACTTCCTGCAGCATCCCGCGGGGGCGTGATCCCCGCCTTACGTCACCAACGGCGGCTCCGGGCGTCAATCATCTAGTCGGTCGGGTGGCCGGGGGCGTTTCGGCCCCCGGCTCCCACAGATCCGGGCGTGAGGGTCTCCCCTCACCCGGCTCCTGGAGTCGTTCACAGTGAGATCAAGCCGGTCTCGATCCGCCAGTGCCTGAGCCACGACGGGTGATGGGCGACCATGTGCTCCCACTGGCGCACCGCCCTGCGCCACGGCCTGTGCCTGCGGTACTTGTTCCGCATCCACCTCAGCACGGCGGCGTTGACCTGCCGCAACAGCCCTTTCAGCTCCGACGGCCTGAACGCCCCGTAGTAGCCGCACCACGCCCACACACGCCGGTTCACGAACCTGGCGATATCCGAGGGCCGCGCGCCCACCTGACGGTGCAGCCGCCAGCCGTGGACCGTCTCGCGCATCTTCTTCAGCTCGACCGGATCGACGCCGGGGCCGAACCTGTCGAACAGCCGGCCCGTGGCCCGGCTCCTGCACGTCCGCGCCCGGAACTCGAACCCCAGGAAAGTGAACTTCGACACCACGCCCGGCGGCAGGCCGCCGCCGCGCCCGGAGTCCTTGCAGCACACGACCTTGGTCTTGTCCGGGTGCGCCCGCGGGCCGCACTCCGCCAGCCTCCCCGTGACCGCCTCTACCAGGCCCGCCGCCCGACGGCGCGTCCGGCAGCGGCAGATCACGTCGTCCGCGTAGCGCTCGAACCGGACGTCCGGGAACTCCCGGCCCATCCACAGATCGAACACCACATGGAGGAACAGGTTCGCCAACACCGGGGAGATGGGACCACCCTGAGGAGTCCCGGCGCGGCGCTCGACCCCCTCCCCGCCGGGCATCACCATCGGCGCGGTGATCCACCGGCGCACGAACAGCACCACCCACGCGGGAGGGTCCCGCCACTCCAGGGCCTCCATCAACAACCCGTGGTCCACGGTGTCGAAGAACTTGGCGATGTCCAAATCCACCACCCAGTCGAACTCCCGGCACCGGTCCCTGGCGACCGCCACGGCGCCCAACGCTCCCCGCCCCGGCCGGAACCCGTACGAGTCGTCCACGAAGATGGACTCCAAGTCGGCCTCCAACACCAAGGCGGCGACCGTCTGGGCGACCCTGCCGGCCACCGTCGGCGCCCCCAGCATCCTCGTCGTGCCGTCCGCTTTGGGCATCCCCACGCCCCTCACGGGCTTCGGGAAGTACGACCCCGAACTCATCCGGTCCCAGAGCTTGCACAGATCGTCCTCCAAGCCCTCCTCGAAACCGTCCGACTCCTGGCCGTCGACCCCAGGCGCGCCCCTGTTGGAACGCACCTTCCCCCACGCACGCCACACCAACCCAGCCTCGACCACGAACGGTTCCCCGCCCGTCCGCCATTCCTTCCCCAAAGCATCCTCCTATCACTAGTTGCTCTCCACGGAAGAACACCGACTCCCAGGCCCCTTCGCTCCACCGCCACCGTGCCAAGCAGCCGCTTCACCACTACTACGGGCCTGTCCGCCAGCCGCGCCCGCCGACCGGCTCCCCCTTGCCCCCAGGGCTTTCGGGTTCGCCTCCCCTCCCGCCCACGACGGGCGGACGGACTCACACGCGCGGCCTTCTCACGTTCCGTGCCAGCCCAGCAGACCGGGCTCACGCCACCTCCACGCCGGACGCCGCGCGGCCAAGGACACAGGCACCCGCCGCGCTCATCCCGGGCACGTTCCCACTGCCCGGTTTCGACGCCATCCAAGGGTTTCTCGACGCTTCAACGATGCCCCTCCCCGCCCGGAGCGCTCCCGACCAGGGAGGATTCGACACAACGTCTTCCCGGCCCCCACCTGACCGCCTCACAGGACGGCCTTTCCCGGATCGCTCACCACGACGGTCTTCAGCCAACGCGGCATCCGGCGGTTTGCGGCCAACCCCTGCACGGCCGACCGCGGAGGGCCAAACCTCCATCGCTGACACAGCACACGAAAGAACTCACATCACCAACCCATGCGACTCCCCTCGTTTCGTGACACACAAGAACCGTCCCCGGATTAGGCGAGTTGGGGGAGGTGGTCGATCACTAGGGTGGCGCCCGCGTCGAGGAGCGCCTGGCGGCCGACGCCCCGGTCCACGCCGACCACCAGACCGAAGCCTCCGGCGCGGCCGGCCTCGACACCGGAGATGGCGTCCTCGACCACGGCAGCGGCGCTCGCGGCCAAGCCGAAATGCCGGGCCGCGTACAGGTACGTCTCCGGCGACGGCTTGCCGGCCAGGTGCTCGCGGGCCGCCAAAACGCCATCGACCACCAACTCGAAGCGGTCCGCCAAGCCCGCCGCCGCCAAGACTGGCAAGGCGTTCTTGGAGGAAGACACCACGGCCAGGCGCTTGCCCGCCGCCGCCAACCGGTCCAGCACGCCAAGCGTGCCCGGATACGGCGCCACCCCGCCCTCGGCCAGCAGACGGGAGAACTCGGCGTTCTTGCGGTTGCCGAGCGCGCCGACCGAGCCGACGCCCGGCGGGTCCGCGACCGAGCCGAAAGGCAGGCGCAGGCCGCGGGATTCGAGCACCGAGGCGACGCCATCGAAACGCGGCTTGCCGTCGATGTAACGGAAATAGTCGTCCTCGGTGTAGGGCTCGATCCCGTCGCGAGCCTCCAGGAACGGCCCGATAGTGGACGCCCAGGCCTTTCGATGGATGTCCGCCGTGGGAGTCAGGACACCGTCCAGGTCGAACAGGAAGGCTCCGACGCCTGGCCATAACTCGCTCATGATTCCCCTCGCAACCTTCCCGTCTCGAAGGCGGCCACCGGTCGGGCCGCCTGGCCAGCTCTCAATCGACCCGCGCGACCGTGCCGCCGTGGGCCGCTATGTCCAGTCGCTGGAACCGCCAGCCGCTCGGCTCCGGCACCGACGCCGGGTCGGTGGTGAGGACCAGGATGGCTGGCCCCGCCCCGGAGATGACGGCGGCCTGCCCGGCGGCCCGCAGCCCCGCCACCAACTCGGTGGTGGCGGGCATGACCTCCGCCCGGTAGGGCTGGTGCAGGCGGTCCTCGGTGGCCTCGAACAACAGTGACGGATCGGCCGTCAAAGCATGCACCATCAGGGCCGACCGGCTGAGGTTGAACGCCGCGTCGACGTGCGGCACCCGCACCGGCAACGCCGAGCGCGCCAGCGACGTGGCCACCACGCCGTCCGGGATCAGCATCACCGCCTCGACCGACGGGTCGACCGCCAACTGTGCGGCCCGGGCCTGCTTCCCGGCCATCCAGGCGACCGTCGCCCCTCCGAACACCACCGGCGCGGCGTTGTCGGGATGGCCCTCGAACCCGGCCGTGAACTGGAACACCCGGCCCGCGTTGAGGATGGCTGGGTTGACAATCAGCCCGCGGGCGACCAGCGCCCCCGCCGCCACCGCCGCGGCCGACGAGCCCAGGCCCTTCCCCTGCGGGATGCGGTTGTAGCAGTTCAACTCCAAGCTGACCGGCGGGGCGCCGACCGCTTCCAGCGCGCGGTGCGCCGAGCGCAGCACCAGGTGCGACTCGTCCTCGGGAAGCTGCCCCGCCCCCTCGCCGTGGACCGCCACCCGCGAGGGCCCGGCCACCGCTTTGGCGTCGACCTCGTCCCACAGGTCCAGCGCCAACCCCAGTGAATCAAAGCCCGGCCCCAGATTGGCGCTGGTGGCGGGCACTTTCACCAGCACGTGATCGGCCGCGAAACGCATCGACCCTATTCCCCTTCGACCCTGATGACCCCCGCGACCTCGGCCACCTGGTCGAGCCCGTCCACCGCCGCGACCGTCTTCTGCAGCGCGCCCTCCGTCGCCTGGTGGGTCACGACGGTCAAATCGGCCAGGCCGCCGCCATGCGAGCCTTGCGTCTGGCGCACCGTCTCGATCGACACGCCTTCATCCGCGATCACCCGCGAGACCCCGGCCAGGACGCCGGGCTGGTCTTTGACCACCAGCCTGATCTGGAATCTGGTGAGGGCCTCCGACACCGGCAGGGCGGGCAGCCGCAGATAGGTCGACTCGCCCGGCCCGCGGGTGCCGCCGACCTTGTGGCGTGCGACCGTCACCACGTCTCCCACCACCGCCGATGCCGTGGGGCGCCCCCCAGCGCCACGCCCGTAGAACATCAGCTCGCCGGCCGCCTCCGCCTCGACATAGATGGCGTTGAACGCGCCGCGCACGGAGGCCAGCGGATGCGACGCGGGAACCAGAGCCGGATGAACCCTGGCGATCACGCCGCGCGAATCGCGCCGCTCGACTATCGCCAGCAGCTTGATGACGTGGCCGGTGGCGGCGGCGGAGGCGACATCGGCGGCGGTGATCCCCGAGATGCCCTCGCGATACACATCGGTGGCCGAGATGCGGGTGTGGAACGCCAACGACGCCAGGATGGCGGCCTTCGAGGCGGCGTCGTAGCCCTCCACGTCAGCCGTCGGATCGGCTTCGGCGTAGCCCAGCTCCTGGGCTTGGCGCACCACCTCGGCCAAGTCCAGGCCCTCGGTGGTCATGCGGTCGAGGACGTAGTTGGTGGTGCCGTTGACTATCCCGAGGATGCGTGTGATGGTGTCCCCGGCCAGCGACTCGCGGATCGGCCGCAGGATCGGGATGGCGCCCCCCACCGCCGCCTCGAAATAGAGATCGACGCCCGCTCGTTCGGCCGCACTGTACAACTCCGGGCCGTGCGACGCGAGCAAGGCCTTGTTGGCGGTGACGACCGAGGCCCCCGCCTCGAAAGCGGCCAGGATCGCGGAACGCGCGGGCTCCACGCCGCCGACCAACTCCACCACCACGTCCGCGCGGCGGGCCAGGGCGATGGCGTCAGCGGTCAGCAACGACCGGTCCAGGTCCGCCAGCGGGGTCGGCTCGCCCACGTCCTTGACCGCCACCCCGACCAACTCGAGGGGCGCGCCGACGCGCGAGCGCAGATCCGGCGCCGAGGCGCGCAGCAGCCGGATGACTTCGCTGCCGACAGTGCCGCAGCCGAGCACGGCCACCTTGATGGGACGTTCCGTCTGGCTCACTGGGACTCCTTGCCGGTTCGATACCGTTTCGATTTGCGGGCTCACTATGAGGGCTCATTAAGCGTAGAGGTCGCGGGCCAGCAGATCGGCCAACGTTTCGCGGCGGACCAGAACCGCAGCCAGCCCTCCGGACACCGCGACGATGGGCGGACGCGGGACCGTGTTGTAGTTCGAGGACATCGAATGGCAGTAGGCGCCCGTCACCGGCACGGCCAGGATGTCCCCCGCCGCGATGTCCGCGGGCAGGTATTCGTCCTTGACGACTATGTCGCCCGATTCGCAGTGCTTGCCCACCACCCGCGCCAGCCTCGGTTCGGCCACCGAGCGGCGGGAGGCCAGCGTGGCCGAATAGTCCGCGCCGTACAGGGCGGTTCGGATGTTGTCGCTCATGCCGCCGTCGACCGAGACGTAGAGCCTGGTGAAGCCGCCGTCCAAGGAGACCGGCTTGACCGTGCCGACGGTGTAGAAGGTGACCCCGGCCGGCGCGGCGATGGCCCTTCCCGGCTCGACCGTGACATGGGGCACCGCGATGCCCTCCGCCCGGCACTCGCGTTCGACGTGAGCGGCCATGCGACTGGCGATCTGGTCCGGCGGCAGAGGGTCGTGGCCGGTGGTGTAGGCCACGCCGAAGCCGCCGCCCAGGCCCAATTCGGTCAATTGGAGATTGTGCTCGTGTTCGATCTGGGCGGTCAGATGGGCCATCCGCTGCATCGCCTGCTCGAAGGCGTGGGTGTCGAAGATCTGCGAGCCGATGTGGGTGTGCAGGCCGCGCAATGTGAGCCGGTCATGGCCGAGCACGCGGCGCACGCCTTCCATGACCGAGCCGTCGGCGGCGCTGAGGCCGAACTTCTGGTCCTCATGGGAGGTGGCGATGAACTCGTGGGTGTGCGCCTCGATCCCGATGGAGCAGCGCAGCATCACGTCCGGGCGGTAGTCTCCAGCCCGGGCCAGACGGGCCAACTGGTCGATCTCCGCCAGCGAGTCGATCACGATGAGGTCCACGCCGACCCCCATCGCCTGGTTCAGTTCCGCGTCGGACTTGTTCGAGCCGTGGAAAGTGATCCGCTGCGGAAGGATGCCGCCCCGCATGACGGTGCCGAGCTCCCCGCCCGTGCACACGTCCACCGCCAGGCCGTCCTCGGCCAGCCACTTCGCGATCCCGACCGTGATCAGGGCCTTGGCGGCGTAATGGACGTGGGCGCCCTGGAGGTGGGCGAAGGCGCGTTCGAACTCGTTCGCGAAAGCGCGGGCGCGGCCCCTGAAATCGGCCTCGTCCACGACGTACGCGGGAGTGCCGACCTGGGCGGCGATCTCCCAGACGGTCAGGCCGCCGATCCGGAGCACGCCGTCCTCGCCTTTGAAGGCGTTGGCGGGCCAGATCGGCTGCAGCAGGGCGTTGACGTCCTGGGGCACCTCCAGCCAGGCGGGCGCGTGGCCCTGCGCGTGCAGGGCCCCAGCTTCGTGCGTGGCCATGGTCACATCCTTTCCGGCGCGCTGACGCCCAACAAGGCCAAGCCGTTGGCCAGCACCTGGCCGGTGGCGTCGTTCAGCCAGAGCCTGGTGCGATGAATGTCGCCGACTTGCTCGTCGGCGTAAGGGATCACCCGGCGCTGGTCGTACCACTTGTGGTAAGCGCTGGCGAGCGACTCGAGGTAGCGCGCCACCCGATGTGGTTCGCGCAGGTCCGCGGCCTGGGCCACGGTCGCCGGGAACTCGGCCAGGACGCCCAGGAGCACCGCCTCCGACTCGTGGTCCAGGGTCTGCGGCTGGAAACCGTCCTCACGGAAGACCCCCGCCTTCGCGGCGTTGCGGTCCACCGAGCGGGTCCGGGCGTGGGCGTACTGGACGTAGTAGACGGGGTTCTCGTTCGACTGCGAGGCCCACAGGTCGAGGTCGATCTCCAACGACGAGTCGATGGAGGACCTGACCATGGCGTAGCGGGCGGCGTCCCGGCCCACCGCGTCCGTCAGGTCCTCCAGGGTCACCACCGTGCCCGCCCGTTTCGACATCTTGACCGGCTGGCCGTCCTTGACCAAGAACACCAACTGGCCGATCAGGACCTCGACCCGCTCCGGGCTGTCCCCGAGCGCCTGGGCGGCCGCTTTGAGACGGGCGATGTAGCCGTGATGATCGGCGCCGAGCAGGTAGATCGCCCGGTCCGCGCCGCGCGCGCGCTTGTTCTTGAAATAAGCGATGTCCCCGGCGATGTAGGCCGCCTGGCCGTCCGACTTGATGACCACGCGATCTTTGTCGTCGCCGTAGTCGGTGGAGCGCAGCCACCAGGCGCCGTCGCGTTGGTACAGGTGGCCGCTTTGCTTCAGTTGCTCGATGACGCTCGCCACCTCCCCGTTGTCGTAGAGGGACCGCTCGTGGAAGTAGACGTCGAAATCCACCCCGAAGTCGTGGAGGGTCCGCTTGATCTCCGCGAACATGGCTTCGACGCCCAGTTCCCGGAAGCGCTCGGCCTGGTCTGGAGGCGCGAGTTGTTTGATGGCCGGGGTGGCCTCGGAGATCGCCTTGGCGATGTCCTGGACGTACTGGCCGCCGTAGCCGTCCTTCGGCGTGGGCTCGCCGTGGGCGGCCGCCATGAGCGAGTCCGCGAACCGGTCGATCTGGGCGCCGTGGTCGTTGAAGTAGTACTCCCGGACCACTTCGGCGCCCTCGGCCTGAAGCGTGCGCGCGATCGAGTCCCCCACCGCCGCCCAACGGGCGCCGGCCAGATGCAGCGGCCCGGTCGGGTTGGCGGAGACGAACTCGAGGTTGACGGTCTCGCCTCGGCGCGCTTCGCCTTCGCCGTAATGCTCGCCAGCGTCCACGATTTCCTTGGCCAGCGCGCCAGCGGCCGCCTTCGCCAAAGTCAAGTTAATGAAACCTGGACCGGCCACTTCTACCCGGTCCACGGCATCGTGCAGCTGTAAGTAGTGGGCCAGAGCGGCGGCGAACTGGCGGGGGCTGACACCGGCTTTCTTGGCCAACTGGAGGGCCACATTGGTCGCCCAATCGCCGTGTTCGCGCTGGCGAGGGCGCTCGACGCGGACCTCGGCGGGGATGTCGGCGGGATCGAGGGCGATGGCGGATTCGGCCACCGCCTGGGCCAGCGCGGCGGCGATGGCCTGGGAAAGCTCGGCTGGAGTCACCGGGCAATGGTACTAAGGCGGCGGGGCGGGTGGCGGCGCGGTCCCGGGTGAAGGTGTGTTTGGATTGGAAGGTGATTGGCCAGGCCGCGCCGGACAGGCGGTTGGGACTGATCGACCAGGTTGCCGAAGACATGCGCGAACAGATCGTGTCAGGGGCCTGGCCGGTCGGGTCGCGCATACCCATCGAGCCGGAGCTGGCGGCCCTCGCGGATGTCGGCCGCAACACCGTCCGCGAGGCGGTGCAAGCCCTGGTGCATGCGGGGCTGTTGGAACGCCGCCAAGGGTCCGGCACCTACGTGCTGTCCACTTCGGAGCTCCCGACCGTGATGGAACGCCAATTCTCCTGCGCCTCGCAGCGCGACGTGCTCGAGGTACGGCAAGCCTTGGAGATCGTCGCCGCATCGCTGGCCGCCCGGCGGCGAACCCCTGATCAGGTCGAACGCTTGCGAGCGCTGCTGGGCGCCCGCGTCGACGCGGTGGCCGGCGGCGATCTGGACCAGATGGTGGCCGCGGACATGGCGCTCCACCGGTACATCGCCTCGATCGCCGGGAATCCAGTCTTGGCCGAACTCTACGCCACCGTGCTGGGGGCGGTCGCGGAGAACATCCGCTACAACTTCGAACGGCTGGGCGCGCAGGACGATTCGCATGAGGAGCTGGTGTCCGCGATCGCGCGGGGCGACTCGGCGCTGGCGGAGCGCGAGATCGAGCGTTACCTGGACCAGATGGCGCGGTCTTTGGGCGACTGAGCCTTGGGGTCTGGGCCCGGCAGCGCAGGGGCGGGATGCCGGCCCCGAGACCGGCCGGGGGCGCGGGCTGACTCAGACGAGCGGCATCGTGCACAGAAGAATGGCACTGGCGCGGCACTGATACAGTAGATGGCCGGTTCACGCCGACCCAGCCCTCGTAGCTCAGGGGATAGAGCGTCCGCCTCCGGAGCGGAAGGCCGCAGGTTCGATTCCTGTCGAGGGCACTGGCAGCTCAGACGAAGGATCTGACGCACTCGGCGATCGCGGCGCGCAGCGCCTGGTCTTGGAGGCGTTCGATCCTCCTCGCCTCCCGGGCGACCAGATCGAGTGCTCTGAGCTGTTCGACTGCCACAAATCCGGTGGTGTCCAAGTCAGAGGGCAGCCGGAAATGGAGCGGGAAGCCGTTATCCGCCGTGGTGATGGGGCAAGCCAACGTCAGCGAGGTCCCGATGTTGTAATGGCGGTTGCTGACGACCAGCGCGGGCCTGCGGCCGAGGGGCTCGTGGCCCCGTGCGGGGCTGAAGCTGAACTCGACTATGTCCCACTGCTCGAACATCACCAGGCCTCCCTGCCCGCCCTCTCGCCCCAGTCGTACTCGACCGGCGGCGGTCCGTCGTAGCCCCTGAGCAGGTCCTCGACGCGATGGCTCCTGGCGGGACGCACTTCGAACCCGCCGTCCACCAGGGTCAGCTCGACCTGGTCCCCTCGCTCCAGGCCGAGCCGATCAAGGTATCCTCGAGGAACCAAGATGCCGTGCCCGTTGCCCCACTTGTGAATCGTCGCCGTGCTCATGCGGCCTCCCGTCTAAACATGTCTATGACAGGCTATCACTCGGGATGGCGCGCGCGAGGCGCTGAGCCGGGCCTCGGCTCTCACTGGGTGGGACGGGCGGTGGTCGCGCTTGACTTGCGCCTCGCTGTGAAATGATAATCATTCCCATGACCTCAGCTTCCCGTGCCCATGCCGCCAAGACCGCCACCGGTGGCACCAAGAACGCGCGCATTGTCACCACCCTGGCCGCCGGGTGCCTCGCCCTGGCCTTGGCCGCTTGCGGCGCCCCCGCCAGCGCCGACCGCTCCGGCAGCGGCGACGGCGCTGACCGGGACGACGCCTCCGGCGCGGGCGCCAGCCTCAGAGTGATGGCTTCCTTCTATCCCCTCCAATGGCTCACCCAGCAGATCGCGGGCGACGCGATCACGGTTGGCAGCCTCACGCCGAAGGGCGCCGAGCCCCACGATTCCGAACTCGAGCTGTCGCAGGTCTCCGCCCTCGGAAGCGCCGACCTCCTGGTCACATTGGGCGGATTCCAGGCAGCCGTGGACCAGGCCGTGGTCTCCAACCCACCCAAAGCCGTGCTCGACGTGGCCCCATTGGTTGGGCTGGAGAACGAGGACCCGCACTTCTGGCTCGACCCCGTCCGGCTGGCCGATCTGGCCACTCCGATCGCGCAAGCGCTCGCCGAAGCCGATCCGGACGCCGCCGAGGACTACCAGAGCCGGGCCGATGCCGCCGCCACCGAGTTGGGGGCCCTCGACCAGGAGATCGCCGCGGGCCTGGCCGACTACTCCGCCGCGGTCCTCGTCACCACCCACGCCGCCTTCAACTACTTCGCCCAGCGCTACGGGCTCGAGGCGATGTCCATCTCCGGCGTGGACCCCGAGGCGGAGCCCAGCCCGGCCCGCATCTCCGAAGTGGCCAAGCAGATCGAAGGGCTGAAGGTCAAGACGATCTACTTCGAGGACCAGGCCTCCCCCAAGACCGCCGAAGTCCTAGCCGACAAGCTCGGCCTGGAGACCGATGTCCTCAGCCCGCTGGAGAACGACTCCGCCGGGGACTACCTTGAAGTCATGCGCGCCAACCTGAAGGCACTCCAGTCCGGCCTGGTCGCCCCTTGAGCCGCCCTAGATCCCCCAGATCCTGGAGTTCTACCGACCCGGCCATGCCCCTGGCAGAAGCCCGTAGTCTATCGGTCAACCTGGGCGGCAACCGCATCCTCAGCGGCATCGACCTGACCGTCGCAGCCGGAGACCGGGTCGGCATACTCGGCGCCAACGGCTCCGGCAAGTCGACCCTGGTCAAAGCGCTCTTGGGGCTGCTGCCCGCCGCCCAGGGCGAGATCCGGCTGTTCGGCCAGGAGCCCGGACGCGGCCTGCCCTGGGCCAAGGTCGCTTACGTGCCGCAGGTCTCGCCGGCCGGGTCGGGGGTGCCGACCTCCGCCCTGGACGTGGTCAAAGCCGGGCTCTTGACAGGCTGGCGGCCCTGGCTCCCGCGCGGCGCCACGGCTCGCGCCCAAGACGCGCTGGCAGCGGTGGGACTCCAGGCCAGGGCCAACGACAACCTCGCGAGCCTGTCCGGCGGCCAACGCCACCGCGTCCTGCTGGCCCGCGCGTTGGTCCGAGACCCGGAACTGGCCATCATGGACGAGCCGCTGGCCGGAGTGGACGCAGACTCGGCCGACCGCCTGGTCGCCGCCCTGGAAGCCCGGCCCGCGCTGACCTGCGTAGTCGTGCTTCATGACCTCGGACCGTTCGAGCGGTACCTGAGGCGCGGCATCGTGCTTAGTCATGGCCGGGTGGTGGCGGACGGGCCGCTCGACCAAGTCATGCCGGAGGACCATCACCACCATCACGAGCCGCCGCGACCGCACCGCTCGCACACGCCCGAGCTGGAGGTCCGGCCATGACCGAGTACCTCCAATACTGGCTCGACATGCTGTCCGATCCGTTGGTCCGAAGAGCCCTGCTGGTCGCCGTCGTGGTGGGAGGCGCCGCCCCGGTGGTGGGCACCTACCTGGTCCAGCGGCGGCTCGCGCTGTTGGGCGACGGGATCGGCCACGTCGCGCTGACGGGTGTGGCGCTCGGTTGGCTGATCGGCGCGGGCATGGGGCTCGCGCCGGGCGCTCTGGCGATTCCGGGCGCGGTGGTGGCTGCGGTGGTCGGGGCGGTGGTCATCGAATTGGTCAGGAGCTCCGGTCGGACCTCCGGGGACCTCGCATTAGCACTGATGTTCTATGGCGGGATCGCCGGCGGCGCGGCTTTGATCAAGGTCGCGGGTGGCACCTCCGCGACGCTGGTCGCCTACCTGTTCGGCTCGCTGTCCACCCTGTCAGCGTCCGATGTGGTGACCGCCGCGACCCTGGCGGCGGTCATTCTGGCGGTCGGCTTGGCCGGACGATGGGCGCTCTTCGCCGCCGCCTCCGACGAGGACTTCGCCAAAGCCTCCGGCCTGCCGACAGGGTTCTGGAACGTGGTCTCAGCCGCGCTGGCCGCACTCACC
>JAISCU010000444.1 GCA_031265345.1 Bifidobacteriaceae bacterium | reverse complement strand
ATCGCGGCCAGAAAACTGGCGCGGGGTCTTGCGGTGGCCGTGCTGGGCGCCGCAGTATCCGGAGCGTTCAACCAGATACCCATCGGAACCGCGCACGCTGAATCCTCGGGCGTCATCACAATTGACAACGCCACGGGGAAGAAACTCGACGGCAGCGACATGCAGTCGCCAGGCCTCGACAACCGAGATGTCGACGGGTACTACTACTCCATCGGCGCCACGCAACTCGACATCTCATCCGGTGGCGAATACACAGGCCAGACCCTGTGGCTGTACCGGGGGGAGGACTGGCAAAGCAAGAGGAAATTCCAGGACGCGCCCGTCCTGGGGCCAGACACCGAGTTCGTCGACGAGCACGGCGTCACCACGCATCCAGTGGCGAACGCGAAACTGGAACGCATTTCGTTCACCAGGGCCAAGCAGAGCGACGGATCGTACAAGTACGCGATCTGGTCGCATTGGGAAATGAAGGCGGACTACTCCGCGTCCCATGTGCTCATCATGACGGCAGACAAGGCCGAAGGCCCGTACAAGATCACGAGCTCGCACGCAAGGCCGGGCGCGTCACTGGGCGTGGACGCGGACGGCAGGAACGGCACCAGCGACTACGCCGAAGCCATGGGCGAGCGGGTGGGCCAACTGAAGGCCGACTGGGACACCGCGGACGCCAATGGCGACTACGCCGTGATCGAGACGCCGGCGTTTGGGCGCGACTACCCGCAGACAACCCGCCAGTGGGTGGGGCCGTCTGCCGTGTGCAATCAAGGCGACATTGCCAACTGGATCGACTGCAACTACAGCGACTCGCTGTCGCGCCAAGGCACGGACGCCTACGGCTACGCGGGGGCCGTCGACTCGGGCGACTGGTGGACCGACCAGATGGGCGACCTGTCCGACACGCTCACCCTCAAGGCCACGGCTGTGCGGATGACAGAGTTCGATGACACGGCCTACCGCGCGGCGAAGCAGCAAATGAGCGGATGGCCGAGCGCGCAGAAATTCATCGTGCGCTATCCCGCCCTCAAGGGCGGCGACAAGTGGACCGCAGCCGGCGTCAGCGCGCAAGGTTACGAAGGCAAGCTGGGTGTGGCCAACGACTACGACGGCATCACCGACCCGGCGGATCTCCAAGGCGGGGACGACCCTGGCACCCAGCCCGCCCTCGCCTTCACGAACTGCGGTATTTCCGGGCTCGCCTTCAACGTCACCTTTCAGGAGGGGTCCACGGGCGCGAGCGCTTGCGACAACAACGCGAACTCGGTCTGGTCGACCTGGCCGAAGGCCGACTCGGCGATCACCTACCAGTTCGCCGACGGGTTCGTCACGGCGAGCAAAGTCGCCGTCACGTTCCAGGAGCAGGCGCCGGACGGCATTCTGGTGGAAGGCCGCACAGCCTCCGAGGGCTGGAAGACAATAGGCAGCACGAGCGTCAACCAGACGCTCGGCTTCTATGAAGTCCCCTTCGACTCCACCGTGGCAGTGGATCAGATCCGCGTCACGATGCAGGGCCAGTGGATGAAAGCCAAGGAGGTCACCCTTGGCGACATCCAGGGCGTCGGCAAGGCCTCCATCGAGGGCATCACCTACGGAGGGACAGCCGTGGCGGGTTTCGATCAGGGCACCCTCCGGTACACGGTCAAGGTGGACGACCCGAACGCGGTAGGCCCGGTAGCGGCGGTCAACCCGACTGGCGCGGTCACCATAGTGCAGCCCACCGCCGGCAACGGCCATGTCGCCACCGTCACAATCGCCGACCAGGCCGTCGCCCCGAAGGTGAGCCGGCAGTTCACGGTGGCGTTCGAGGAAAAGGACCCGCCCCCCGATATCGAGCCCGCCTACGACCCGAACACCAAAGACAAGATCAAGGCGGGCGTTGGCGAGATCGACCAGTCGGCTGTCGTCACGGAGATCTACACCCCGGTCAATAAAGAGACCGAAGACATCACCGATCACAAGGGCCTCGTCGTTCCGCAGATTTCACCGCGGGTGGACGAGAACGCTGACCCGAGCATCACGAGCTACGTCCTGGTGAACGCAAAGGACCGCGTCTACGTCACGGCGGATATCGACTACTCGGAGCAGAAAATCATGGTGACCACCGACGGCACCGATCCCGCCACCAGCGCCACAGCCTGGCAGTGGGACAACCGTTGGAATGTTCCCAACCAGCAGTTCTCATCGCTCCCGAAGGGATCGGACGGCCTGGTCACGGTCAAGGCAGTGACCGTGGATCTGTCTGGCGGAACGGCCAGCGAGGCCGCGACCACCAAGTTCAAGATCGCGGCGACGGACGAGGAGAAGGCGGCCGTCCCCGTGTTCGAACCCGTGGTGAACTTCAAGAGCGGCGATTACAGCGCGTCCGACGGTTCGATGTTCGGCTACCACGAGATGCGAGTGCTTTCGCCGACCTACGGCGCCGAGGTGTACTACACCATGGACGGCAGCAACCCCACGCCGCCGCGCTACGGCCAGAACATCGGTTACGGCAGCCGCGACTACGTGCTCTACCACGACGATCAGGCATTCGGCGGGGACGGCGAGGTGTACATGATCACCGGTTCCGACCACATCTACATGCGCGTGTGGGGCACAACCGGCGATGTGACGAATGTTGTCCCAACCGAAGAGTACGACGTCTTCGTCGGCAAGCACCGTGAGGCGCCGCAGGCCGTCCGCAGCCCAGGCGGCGACTACGTGTACCTCTTCACCTCCGGCCAGTCCGGGTGGTACAAGAACCAGGCCATGTATTCGCGAACGGCGGACATCTCCGCCGGCTTCGGCAGAGAACGCGACCAGTATGGCTATAGCCGGGACGACGGCGGGGTCGAGCCGGGCGACGTGTGGACCGACCTGCAGCCGTTCGCGGACGCCACCACCTGGCAGACCCAGGTCGGCGGGGTGTGGAACCTTGGCACGAAGGACAACCCCCAGTACCTGTTCAACGGCAGCCGCTGGATCGAGTACGACCGCACCAGTTCGACAACCGTGTATCTGCCGTTGACAATTGACGACGAAGCGCTCGGCCTTGGCGGCGACACCGGAGACTTCAAAGACCTCGGCACCGGATGGCTCAGTGGCAGCGGCTCGAGTATCGTGATCGGCGCGGTCAAGGGCGAGGTCTACCAGCCGGAGCCCGGCAAGGTCGTGGTTGACTACACCCAGCGAACGAACGTCAGATTCGACCCGGATGATCGCGCAAGCAACCGCGTGTGGCCGGATCAGGAGACCGACGAGCAGGTCGCCATCAGTCAGACTCCCGGAGCATACGACCCCGCCGACCACACCCCGCGCGTCATCGACTACCAGAAGACCGTGAAGATGGGCCCGTGCGATGTGGTCCCCCAGGTCGAGGTCGACTGGGAGACCTGCGCGGGTGGCGCGAACGAACAGGTCGGCATCATCAGGCACTACGACGTGGGAACCGCTTTCGACGGGCGCTACCACGACATGGCCGCCTGGGACAAAACCGAGGAAGCCTACAAGGGGAGCGGTGTCGACTTCTTCATCACGCTGGATCTCGGCCAGGAACGCAAGCTGTCGAACATCGCGCTGTCGTTCAAAGAAGTCGGCGGCTCCGACGCGGCGCACCGCTACAGGCTGCTCGCAACCAACGGAGACCCGACTTCAGCCGACACCAAGTGGGACGTGCTCGTCAACACAGCGGGCAACCTCATCCCCGGATTCCAGGCGCACGACTTCGCCGGCCAGGACAAGACGTACCGCTACGTCAAGTTCCAGAACGTCGGAGTTTACGATGTCGTGCACAAGAGCAGCGCGGCGTGGGCCCGAGGGCTCCTCGAGATGACCGTCCGAGCAGAGAAGGTCACCCCACTGGAGGTGTCGGCTCTGGAAGCGGCGGTAGCCGAGGGCACGACGCTGGCGACGCTGACCGGCAGGTTCAGCCCGGAGTCGCTGACGGCCTTGAACGAGAAGCTGGCGGAAGCGGTTCAACTGCTGCAGGAGCTTCGCGTTGAGGGGCAGGACACGACTCACACCCAGGCCGAGGTTGACGCGGCGGCGGAAGATCTCGCCGACGCTATCCAACGCCTCGAAACGCTGACAGCTCCGGCAAGGTCGGCGGTCGTCATCGTCGGCTCGGCCCAGTTGGTCGAGACGGGCGCCGAGCAGACGGCTGAACTGCCAGTCTCCGCCGTGGGCCTGCGCGCCGGGGACACGCTCTCAACGACCAGCGTCCCCGTTTCGGGCACGGCCCCCGGCCAGTACGAATCAGCGCTCACGCCCGACGCGGTGGGGATTCTCCGCGGCGGGGTGGACGTGACCGGCGACTACGACATCACCATCATCCAGGGCAGGTTGACGATCACCGCAGCGGGCGCGCCGCCTCCCATCTCGATCAACGCGGCGGAGCTCTCGTTGCGTCCCGAAACCAAGGTCTACGGCGAGGCGGACCCGGCCAGCTGGGTTGTTCTTGGCCTGCCGGACGGGTGGGACGAGGACGACTACCTGGTGGTGGTGGTCCGGGATGCCGGCGAATCGGTCGGCGACCGGTCGGTGTCAGCCGCCCACCTGGTGATCCTGAACCCGGCCTACCGGCTGGAGGGGGACGCGACCACGATCCTCGGCACGCTGACCATCCAGCCCAGGCCTATCACGTTGACCGTGGACAAGCTCGAGGCCACCGCCACCGGGGAGCCCGTGAAAGTGGCGCTGCCGGTCCGGGTGACAGGTGGCGGCCTCGCCAGCGGAGACACGCTCGCGACCACCGCCGTGGAGGTGTCGGGAACCCAGCCCGGCGTGTACCCGTCTGAACTGGACGCGGTGTCGATCACGAGGGCAGGCGCGGAGCAGTCCGGGAACTACGACCTGGCCATTGTGCAGGGGTCGCTCACCATCAGCCCGGCCGCCACCCCCACGCCGACTCCGACCCCCACGCCGACTCCGAGCCTGACGCCCACCGCGCCCAGCGCGACGCCGCGTCAAAGCGGTCTGCCCGTCACAGGTTCCAACGTGGGCGCGTTCGCGGGATTGTCGTTGCTGTCGCTCGCAGCAGCGGGAGCCTTGCTTGGCTGGCGGCGGCGGCTTCTGGGGAGATCCACCTGACGGCGCCCACGCCAGGAGAAGACCGGGCCGCCGGCGACAGCCCAGCCCCGTCCTCAGTGTTCGCCGGCGGGCGGGCACTGAGGACGGGGCCACACGTCCTACCGGACGAGGCGACCGCCTGCGCCAGTAGCTGGCCTGGAAGCCGCCGCTGCGCGGGCCGGATGGCGTCTGCGGCTCTCCCTGGCAACCCTGGTCCAGGAACCCGCGCGACACCTGCCCGCGCGTCGTGCGGCCTGACCGACCCGACGGCAACGCGGTTTGGCCGCGGCGCTGCGAACGGCTGCGAGAATGAGCCGCAAGGCCGCGTCCGTCCGGTGACTCAGGCAGTCGAGTCGCCGGGGCGCGCGCCACGCGGTCGCGTACCCGGCGCCAGAAGGCCAGGCGCGGGCATTGCGGTCTTTTCTTGGCCCCGTGCCTGCGGCTCGGCAAGCCGGCGGGTCGCGGTCTTGACCGCTCTTCGCTGGCGCCGGGCCAGGGCCCTGAAGGAGCAGGCGCGGCGGTGGTGATGCCCGGCCTGCGGGCGTTCGCTGTCGAGCCCGGCGTTCCGTTTTGCGCCCAGACGGTGGCGCTCAGGCGCATGTATTCCCCGGCCGCGTACGACTGGCTGGAGTTGGCGGTGGTGCGCGATGGCACGGGGCGGGTCTTCCACCGCGACAAACCTCCCGAGCTGGTGAAGCCGTGGTCGGTGGTGTTCTTGATGCCAAACGTGCCGTGCGCCATCGACCCGGAGGGGCAGGTCACCTTGAGCCGGTTGTTCTTCGCGGTGGATTTCATGCTGGACCAAGTCCGCTGGGAGTGCCTGCCGGTCGCCCCGGACCGCGAGGCGGCCAGAGTCGCGGCTCGGTACCTGTTCCCCGAGCCGTCGCAGGTTGTCCGGGTCGAGGACGCTGACGCCCAGCGGGTGCTCGGCGCGAGCTTGGACGCGCTGGCCGGGATGACCAAGGCAGGGGCCATCCGCAGCTCCTACTATGAGGCGTTGTCAGCGGCGACAGCGCCGTTGGGTGTCGTGGCGCCCCAGCTTCGGCGAAGCGGACATCGGATATGGGGTTCCAAGGGCGGCCTGGCTCGCAAGCCGACGATGCCGTCAATGGCGTCGATCCGCGCGATCCGCCCAGAGATAAACAAGGCCAGGGAGTGGATCGTCAAGCACGCGGCCGAGCGGTTCACAGTGGCGAGCGTGGCGCGGTTGGCGTGCCTGTCACCGCAGCAGTTCGACCGGGCGTTCCGCGCGCAAGTCGGCAAAGCGCCGATGAAATTCCGCGACGCGGTCCGGGTCCACAACATGGTCTATCTGCTGATCGAAACCTCGCTGAGCATCGGAGACGTCGCACGCCGGGTCGGGTGGACGAAGACAAGCCACGCGATCCGGGTGTTCCGCACCGCCGTGGGGATGACTCCGGCGACGTACCGGGAAAGGTTCGGCGCGCACCTCGAAGCCCACCGATACCCAGATCCGCTCGCCTCGTACCCAGATCCCCTCGTATTCAAGCAATAGTCCTTCTTCGGCGCGCGCCGCTGTGGCTTGATGGCTGCGCGCGTCCACGCCGCCCGCGGCGAACCTGCGGGTGCCGAAGGCCTTCCCGGGTCACGGAGCTTCCCCGTGCTGTTTGCTCGCGGGAGGCGGTCGCGCACCACATAGGTGTCCATCTGTCCCCAGAGGAAGGCGCGGCCATGGTGTCGGACCCGGATTGGCGCGGTCAGCGCGAGGCGAAGCTGGCCGCGCTGCACGAGCGGTTGGCGGCGCCTGTCGAGGGTTTGGCACACGGGGAGGATCGGGGGCGGGCGATGGTTTTCGCGGCCCGGCCCCGGTCCCGCAGAAGGGGCGGCCGGCCCGGCGAGGGTGGGCCGCCGGGTCTGGGCCGGGCGGCCTTGGCCCGGACGGACCGCGGCCTCACGGCATGGGCGGGACCGGCTCGGGCGCGCAACCGGGCCCCGGCCGCGGGATCGCGGGCGTGAGCGTGGACGGCAAGGCCGTAGAGGCGTTCCGGGAAGCCCAAGCGCGGCCGAAGCCGCAAGCGGCGTCCGTGTTGGCGCGGGCCGGTGTCCCCGTGTTCCCGTGCGCGGCGCGCGCGAAACGCCCCCTGACGGCGCAGGGGTTCTTGGACGCCACGTGTGATCTCGGCCAGGTCGGGGCGTGGTGGCGGGCCCACCCGGACGCGAACATAGCGGTCCCGACCGGGGCGGCGTCAGGCCTGGATGCGGTCGACGTGGACCGGCGCGGCGAGCGGTCGGGGTTTGCGCTGTTCGCGGCGGCCCAGGGCGCCGGGGTCGGGGACCGGTGGGCGATGGTCGTCGCCACCCCCTCCGGCGGCGCCCACTACTACTTTCCGGCCTGCCCGGGACAGCCGCAGCGCTCCTGGGCCGGCGGCGCGGCGCATGTGGATTTCCGGGGCGAAGGCGGTTACGTGATCGTCCCGCCCTCGACCGGCGCCGGCCCCGACGGCGCGGCCGCCGGTTACCGGCTGGTCCGCGCCTTAGCGCGGGTTTCCACGCAGTCGGTTAGGCGCTAGTCGAGCCGGTAGGAGAGGGTGCGCCCGCCCCACCACGGGACGGGGACGTCCTGGGGGAGGTCGGCTTGGCGG
>JAISCU010000253.1 GCA_031265345.1 Bifidobacteriaceae bacterium | reverse complement strand
AGTGATATTGTTTTTCTCATAAAAGTGATAATTGAGCGTGGGGGAGCTGGTTGTGGCCGCAAATTCTAGATACCGTCCCAGGCTTGTCGACGAGAAGCTGACGGGCTTGCTCGGCGCGTTTGGCGGGGTGCTGATCACTGGGCCGAAGTGGTGTGGAAAGTCCTGGACGGGGGGAAACGTCGCCGTGTCGAAGTTCGAGGTCGACCGGGAGGCGAACCGGGAGCTGGCGCTGATGCTTCCCGACGAGGCGCTCGCGGGGGAGAGTCCACGCCTCATCGACGAGTGGCAGGACGCGCCCACCATCTGGGACGCCGTCAGGTTCGCCGTGGACCGGGACCCCACACCCGGCCAGTACATCTTGGCCGGATCGTCCGTGCCTCGTGACGGCGAGATCCGGCACTCCGGCACGGGCCGCTTCGCCAGGGTGGCGATGCGTCCCATGGCCCTGTTCGAGTCCGGCGAGTCGAGCGGCGCCGTGGCGTTGAGCGACCTGTTCGGCGGGGAAGATGCCGCCGGGCAGGGCATGGGCGACCTGATGGAGGTGGCGGCTGCCCTTTGCCGCGGCGGCTGGCCCGCGGCGGTCGTCATGGGCGGCACAGTCACCGGCCACAGCACGGGACGCCCGCTCGCCGCCGATTACGTGGACTCGGTCATCGATTCCGACATCTCTCGAGTCGACGGTGTGGAGAAGAACCCACGACGGGTCCGTCTGCTGATGCGGTCACTGGCGCGCAACGAGTCCAGCGAAGCCGGCATGACCACCGTGCGAGCGGACATGGCGGCAGACGACGGCCGCCTTTCGACCAACACGATCAGCGTGTACCTCGAGGCCCTCCGACGTCTCTATGTGGTGGACGACCAAGAAGCCTGGACGCCCGCGGTGCGCTCAAAGGCCGCGATCCGCACTTCGCCCGTGCGGCGCTATTGCGACCCGTCCATCGCGGCCGCATTGCTGGGGTTGACGCCGGAGAAGCTGATGGTCGACTTCAACACCTTCGGGCTGCTGTTCGAGTCGCTGTGTGTCCGTGACCTCAGGGTTTACGCGGACGCTGCCGGAGCGGGCGTGTTCCACTACCGCGACGCCCGGGGGCTGGAGTGCGACGCGATCATGGAGCTTCCCGACGGGCGGTGGGGGGCCTTCGAGGTCAAACTGGACGCCGGGCGTGAGGATCAAGCCGCCGCGACGCTGCTGAGTGTCCAGCGCCTGGTCCGCTCCCAGCATGGCGGTCCGCCGGCGTTCCTGGCGGTTCTCACTGGGAAGGGCTACGCCTATCGGAGGCCCGATGGCGTCTACAGCGTCCCCATCACGGCACTGCGCCCGTGACGCCAAACCGGTCCGGCCGGAGGGACGCGCCGTTCCCGGCAAGGCGCCCGGACCGACCGCCAAGCGAGCCCGGCTTCGACCGCGAAACCCGACCCGGCGGCATCGTGCAAAGGAAAAGCCCCCCGCCGCGACGCCCAGGTCGCGGCGGGGGACTGTCCGAGGGCTTACACCAACGTCAGCGTCAGGACCGAACTGTACGTGTCGGCCTTCGTGTCGAAGGGGATGCCCAGTTGCAGCGGACCGCCGCAGTAGAACTGACCCTGCGAAGAGCCAGCCGCCGCCGAACACAGGACCTTCGACGTCGACAAACCACCGCCGACCGCCGGGGCCACCTGCGGGCCAGGCGTCACCACCGGCGCCGGACCTGCCCCAACCAGGGTCGAACTAGTGATCACCGAAGCAGCTGGCGCCCAACCCAAGTTCGCAGCCGAGATCTGGCCGCCCAAAGGACCGGTGAAATTGGTCGCAACGCCACTCAGCGTCCAACCAGCGTTCGTGCCCCGGGCATCGGCCACCACAGCCGTGTTCAGATACCCGCCCACATACTGATCAGCACCATTCAACGTCACCTGACCAAGATCGATCACCTGGTTGTTCGGAACCGTCAACGACAACAAACCAGGCTGAACGCCCACTTCGATGTCCTCGTCCTCGATGCCAGCGATACCGAAGGATACTGGCGGCAGCGGCGCGGCCACGTAGGAAGCGGTCCTGGCCTGGCAATTCGGCGCCGCCGGCTGCGGGACCGGAGCGTACTGCGCGGCGACCTGCACCGCCGTCAACGCCTGGGCGTAGATCTGCATGCCTTGCACTTGGATGTAGCGGGTGGCGGCGAACCATGAACGCGGCAGCGGCAAAGTGGCCGGTGCTTGCCCAACCTGCACCCCGTCGGCATAGAGGAGGGTCTCGCCGCCGGTCGAGGTGAAGACCAACTGCACCCATTGGTCGCGCGGCGCGGTGAACCCGAGCGCGGTCACTGAGCCGTTGTTGACGAAGCCGACTTGCCCGCCGCTGGCCAGCGCGAAATCGATCGAACTGGCCTGCGTGCGGAACGTGCCGTCCGCCATCAGCTTGTCGCGAGCGCCGGTGCGCGAGTCGAACAGCTGGATGCGACCGGTTGACGTGGCCGGAACCATGACGTTGACCGCCAGAGTCCAGTCCGTGAACAACTCGGTCGCGCCCATGTGCCAGCCCGCGGCCGCGCCGGTCCCGCCCAGCCGCTTGACCAGGCCTTGAACCCCGTCCGTCACCTCAGTGATGTTGGAGGACAGTGGCGTCATCCCGTTCAGGCCGCAGACCTCGGTCAATGCCCGCCGGTTGGCGCCGCGATGGGCGTCGAAGGTGCCTGCCGGGAACGCCGTCTCGGAAGCCACCCAGCTGTGAATCGGTCGCCCGTCGGTGGTGGCCGCAGGGTACGTGATCCCGATGTAGCCGGGCGCGGCGCCGATCGACTCCAGCTTGGCTCTGAACGTAGCGGTCGTCTGGCCTCCCACTGGCGCGTGGTAGTTCCAGGCCCGCTCCGCCGTGATGGAACGCGGGTAGTAGGCGATTTGCTCAAGGTACTGAGCCTCGGCCCATCCCAGGTCATCGCCCCAGATGTGCATGCCGATCCCGAGTTGCTTGGGATCGGCCAGGTTCAACGACATGGCCGATGCCGCGCCGTTGAAGATGTCATCCGTCTTGGGATAGGAGGTCGACTGGGCACGCCCGGTGACCAGGTAGTACTGGCTGCCGTTGCCCATGATCTTGTCGTATTGGGCGAGCGCCGCGGCGGTATTGGAGCCGGTCCAAAGCTGGACCACCACGTCTGGCCTGACCTTCGGGGTCTGCCCGGAAGGCACGCCGTTCTCGAATCCGTTGTAGACCAGTGTCCGCTTGCCCAGAGTGTCGAGATGGCCAGCCAACTGGTTGATGAAATCGGCCTCTACATCCGCCAGCGACTTCAGTTCATCCTGCGAGGCGAAGAACGCCTGCATGGCTGGGCAATTGTTCAACTGGCTCGGCACTTCGTCGCCACCGATGTGGACCCACGGCGAGTCGAACCAGGGGACGAATTCATCCAGCATCTCCTTCGAGATGCGCATGGCTTTCGGGTTCATCACATTGAATGTGAAATCCGGATTCAGGTGCGAATGGGTATAGGCCGGTCCGCAGGTGTTGGTCGCGTCCGCTCCGGTGTCGCGCACTCCAAAACCAGGCTCGACCTCAAGCGGACCGTCTCCCATGCCAATGTGGAAATAGGACGCTTTGTGCGACACATGGGCCGGGTATTCGAACGCCGGGATCACGGTCACGTTGTATTCGTGCCCGAGTTCCACGAAACTCCGAATAGTGGCCTCGTCATAGGAGAAAGCCGGCTCGGCGAGTCCCGGATAACGCGGGGAATTGAGCCGGAAGTATTCTGCGTCGTCGAAATGGAAGACCAGCACGTTCTGCTTCTGCCAGCCCATCTGACGAATGACGTCCTCAACCACTCTCGGCTCCCAATATTCGCGCGACACGTCCATCGTGTAGGTGCGCATCCCCAGCGACGGGGTGTCCACTCCACTGCCATTCGGCAGCGTCGCGTGGTCGGCCTGGGCCGCCAGCGCCTGGAGAACGGTCCTGCCGCCGTTGAACAGGCCAGAGGTCGTATTCGCAGATATTTGGACGATGCCGTCCGCTATGTCGAGTCCGTACGCGTCGGCTTTGGTGAGGGCATTGGTTTGGAGCGTCAGGGCGATGTCTCCTGCCTCCGGCACGCCAACGCCGACCGGCAGGCTGAGGCCGGACACTTCAGCAAGATCGCGGGCGAACAGTTGGGCGGTCTCAAGCGCCGTCTTGGTCGAGTTCCAGGGATTGTCGGCAAAGGCGGTGGCCTTTGCGAAGGCGCTGGAGTGATCCACCACGACGCGTGATGCGCCGGTCAAAGTGACCGAACCGGTGGCGGCCGTCCAGGTTTCGAAACCTGGCACGGTCGCGTCGGCGATTGATACTGGCTCGGCTTGGGCCGCCGGTGCTTGAACAGCGACCAGGCTGACTCCTACGGCCACAGCGGCTAAGCCGACGGCCCATCGATGGGCCAATTTTGCAGGGGTGAGTTTCATCATTGATCCTTCTTCGCCCGCCGCGGCGGTAGCTGCTTGGACGGCAGTACCGGTACTCTTCGAACCCGCCCGGAGGACACAGATGTAGTTGTGGTCAACAAAGGTGACGCTGCTTCTGCCGCCTGTCAGCAGCCCCGATCCGCCACCGGGTACTTCTGGAACGTCGTCGCGGGTCACCTGCGGCAAAGCCGTCGGCGCACACGAACGGTCGTCAAGGGCCTACTTATTCGGTTGGTCATCCTCCTCAGTGCCGTCAGTTTCCGGCTTGGCATCCTCAGGGGCGGCGGGGTCAGCGGCGGCGGGCTCGGGCTCAGCCGGGCCACCAGCGTCGGGTCCGGCATCCGCCGTCTCCGCGCCGTCCCGTTCGACGCCTTCCGCTTCTTCGGCCTCAGACTCCTCTTCTGCCGGATCGGGGCTCGCGCCGTCGGATTCCGTCCGCGGCGGTTCTGAATCATCAGGTTCCGCTGAGGCGGTCCCCGCGTCGTCAGGTTCAGCAGGTATGGGCGCGGTGTCCTCGGTTCCAGGGCTGTCCGGGGCTTCCGTGATCGGCTCAGCGGCGTCGGACTCGCGTTCCGGCGATTCGGCGTCTTCAGGCTCCGGCGCGGCGGTCTCCGCATCATCCGGTTCGTCCGGTTCGGGCGCTCCGGACGCGGCCTCCACCGGGTCAGGACCATCAGGACCGGATTCCGGCAATTCCCCAGCGTCGGATTCGACGCCTTCCTTTGCGCCGTCCGCGGGTCCTTGCTCATCCGGATCAGGGGTCGGCGGACCGCCGCCAGCGTCGGGTTCGGATTCCGGCGCGTCCGGTTCTGGAGCGCTGGTTTCACCTTCCGGCGTTGGCGAGGCTTCGCCGCCCTTGGGTTTGGCATGCTTGGGGGCTCTTTCTGGTTGAGCCTGCTCCTTCCAAGCCCGTTTGCGACGGCGCCAGACGATTCGCCGCCAGATCCAGATGCCCAGCAGCAATAGGACCACGGACAGAGCGAGCCACGGGATGGCCCAGACTCTGACCTTCGCCACTTCCGGTGGCACCGTCACTGCGGCGAATTCGCTCAACGGCGTGCCTTCGGCGGACATTTCGAAGGATATCGGTCCTAAAGGATAGAGCCCGTCCAACTGCAGCTCCCCGTCCACGGACGCGCCCGGCAGGAGCATTTCATACGAGAGGGAGCCTGGTTTGCCAAGATGCAGGCCGAACGGCCCGACAGCCGACAGCGTACCGGTGGCCGCCAGCGTTATGTTGCCCGAGTTGGTCACAGTGAACGTGACCTTCGCAGGCTTGTTCTCGAACGGGAACAGCGCAGCGCCGTAGTCGACCTTGAGGTTGCTCACAGTGAGCTCCGGCGCCATGTCCCCCGACACGCGCAGGTACACCCGCGCCCCGACTCGTTGGTCCACGGCGATTCGGGCGCCGTTCTCATCCAAGGCTTCAACCAGGCGCGATGCGATAATCGCTGCCGCGTGATCGCCTGGCACCGCGTCGCTAGGCACAACTATGTCGAATGGCACCGCCACTGCCTCGCCGGGCGGCACTGTCACTTCTGAGAACTCAGTGGTGATCCAGGTGGCTGCGTCCTTGGCGACTTCGGAAGCCGGTTCGGCCGTGAATGCACCCTGGGGGGTCGTGGCGCCATCAGCCGGATAGATATTGAGCACGAGCTCTCCGGCACCCAGATTGGAGATCGTGACAGAGTCGGAATAGGACGAGCCGCGCGCCATCGTGATGGCGAAATGCGTCCTGATGTCGCCTTCACCTCTCAAGGTTGGGGCGACGGACCAAGTGGAAGTGTCGTCCCCGGCGTCATCGCCGGGGGCAGCCCAACCGGGCGATGCGACTGGAACGACAACTACGGCCACCGCCAAAGCTAGGCAGGGGAAGACACGGCGGCAAGACCGCACGGCCGGGTGCGTCATTACGAAACCTCCTGTTAAGGCCCAGTGGCGCCGGTGCCCTACGGCTGCCGGCGCCACCGGGTTAGTTGGATGGATTGACTAAACGAGGGTCAGGGTGAGCACCGATTGATAGGTGTCAGCCTTAGTGTCGAACGGGATGCCCAACTGCAGCGGGCCGCCGCAATAGAACTGGCCCTGCGAAGAACCAGCATCAGCGGAGCACAGAACCTTCGACGTCGACAAACCGTCATTGACAGCCGGGCTCACCAGCGGTCCGGGAGTAACGACAGGCGGAGGGCCTGCGCCGACAAGCGTTGAACTCGTGATCACCGAGGCCGTCGGCGCCCAACCCAAGTTGGCTGCGGAGATCTGCCCACCGAGAGGACCGGTGAAGTTGGTCGCCACACCGCTCAGGGTCCAACCAGCGTTGGTGCCACGAGCGTCGACCACCAGGGCCGTGTTCAGGTAGCCGCCAACGTATTGGTCGGCACCGTTCAGAGTGACCTGGCCAAGATCGATCACTTGATTGTTCGGAACCGTCAACGACAGCAAACCTGGCTTGACGCCAACCTCGATGTCCTGACCAGCGCCAGCTTCCACGCCGAAGAGCGTGACCGAACCGTCGGAGCCGGTCAGCTTGGCGGCGTAGGTACCGCCGGCATCATAGGTGTGGGTGCCTTTCAGAGCGTAGAGACTCGACGCGTGGATCGCATCGCGCTTCTGGTCCGGGGTGAACACCGCGGGCTCCGTCGGCGAACCATCGCCCCAGTCAATGGTGTACGTCAGGGCGCCGCCGGCT
>JAISCU010000208.1 GCA_031265345.1 Bifidobacteriaceae bacterium | reverse complement strand
CATGGCTTCGAGGTTAGGCAGGGATCGGGAATGTTCGCGGCGAGGGCGGCGGATCGTCCGCCTGGCGGGATGCCAGGGGGCCTGGGAAGCCGGAGACGGCACATGCGGCGCGGGTGCGCAAGGGCGTGCCAACAGGCTCTTCGGGTCATGTTGGCACGGGTTTGGTATCGGGTCGCCGATGCCGTTCACTCATCCTCGCGCATCGCCGCAGGTGGCAGGCTTGGTCGCGTCAGTGTCGAACCAGCCGACGTTACCAAAGGCATGCCAACAGGTTCCTCACGCCATGTTGGCACTGGTTTGGTCACGCCCCACGCGGCCTCGCGCGTCCGAGTCCAAGGCGATCAGCTTCAGCTCAAACGTCTTGAATCGGCAAGTGCTGCCCGATACCGCCAGCGGCTTGTTCGATGTGAGACCGATTGGACGTGACGACCGCGTCGCCGCGCCTCAAAGCACCTTCGGCCACAGCCAAGTCCACCGTGTCGCTCAAGCCGGAGCGGGCAGCCAGCTCGCCGATGGCCCGTGCGCGGGCCTCGGTCAAGCTTTCCACCCGGCACCCTTTGAGAAGCCTCGACAGCCGTGCCTGAGGACCGCCCCGCCATGCCTCTCCCAGGACGCCGGCGGGGACAGTTGGAATCAGTCCATCGGCTAGCGCTTCCAGATGCACCGACCACATCAGCCGGTTGCCACGCTCGGCGGCAATCAGAGCGCCGGTATCGTAGGTCAGGCCGTCAACCGTCATGAGCGGCCCAGCAGTCGATTCAGCACCGCCCTGCCTTCGGCCCGCTCCTCTTCGGTGAAGGGTCCCGCCTCGGCTTCGTATTCCGCGACGCCGCGCAGCCCTTCGCGCAAGCGCAATTGGTGTTCGGCGGCGGTGGACAGCCATTTCGAGAACGACACGCGGTCCTCGCGCGCTGCTTGCTCCACGCGTTCAGCCACATGTGAGTCAAGGGACACAGAGAATTTCGCCACGGTCATGGCGTCGATGGTAGCACCGCAGGTAGCACCATGGCAATAGATGGCCGCTCCCAGGCTGTTCCCACCGCGCGCGGCCATTACGGCTCGACTGCGCGCCCCGGACCCGCCTACTTTGATCTGCCGCGTTTGGCTTTGACCCGCTCGAACATCCCGCCAGCGGCCCAGCCCAAGAGGGCGCCGACGATGGCTGCAGTCCCCGGTCTCACATACGCGTTGTCGATGACTCCCTGCAACGCGAGATCGAGCGCCAAGCCGGACGCGACGTAGACGCCGAGCTGGATTCGCTGCTTGGTTAGGAGACGGCTCACGCCGCTCATGGTCGCACCCGCGATGCTCATGTGGCGGCCTCCAGGCGGCCCGTCTCAGTCCCTGAGACGTATCGAAGACAGCAGTCGGTCGCTCCGACAGCGCCGAGAGGCCGGGCGCGCACGCGCCCAAGCCGACCAAGCCGACCAAGCCGACCAATCCGACCAGAGGCAAACACGACACGGCGCGGACCGGGCACGCGGCATCGTGCAACGGCAAGAGCCCGTCCCCCGCGAACCCGCGCCGGGGGACGGGCCAAACCAACTAGAATCAGGCCTTCATAGAACCCGTCTCGAGGAAACGGACATGCCAGCCCAGGGCTGTGCGCAAGTCATGGGGCGTGTGCTGGGAGTTGGCGACCCGCTGGGCGCGCTCGAAGTACTCCTCCAACGCGGGCTTGTACATCGGATGGGCGCACTTGTCGATCACCAGGCGGGCGCGCTTGCGGGGCGCCAGGCCACGCATGTCGGCCAAGCCCTGCTCGGTGATGATGACCTGCACGTCGTGCTCGGTGTGATCGACGTGGGAGACCATCGGGACGATGCAGGAGATGTCGCCGCCCTTCGCCACCGACGGGGTCACGAACGAGGAGATGTACGAGTTGCGGGTGAAGTCGCCCGAACCCCCCAGGCCGTTCTGCATCCGGGAGCCCATGATGTGGGTGGAGTTGACGTTGCCGTAGATGTCGGCCTCGATCAGGCCGTTGCAGGCGATCACGCCCAGGCGGCGGATGACCTCCGGGTTGTTCGAGACGTCCTGCGGGCGCAAGATGATCTTCTGCGAATACTCGGCGGCGCCGTCGTTGAGCTTCTCGGCGTAATCCGGGCTGAGCGAGAACGCCGTGGCGGAGGCGACCGTCATCTTGCCCGAGTCGAGCAGGTCCACCATGCCGTCCTGGATCACCTCCGTGTAGGACGTGATCGCGTCGAACGGGCCCTCCAGCAGGCCCGCCAGCACCGCGTTGGCGATGTTCCCGACCCCGGACTGGAGCGGCAACAGGTTCTTCGGCAGCCGCCCGATGTTGACCTCGTGCTGCAGGAACTCGAGCAGGTGCCCGGCGATCAGCCGCGACTCGTCGTCCAGCGGCTTGAACGGGCTGTTGCGGTCCGGCGAGTCGGTCTCCACCACCGCGACCACCTTGTCCGGGTCCACCTTGAGGGTCTTCTGGCCGATCCGGTCCCCCGTCGCCACGATCGGGATGGGGATGCGGTGCGGCGGCAGCGTCGGCTGGTAGTAGACATCGTGCATGCCGTACAGGTCCAGCGACTGCCAGTGGTTGACCTCCAGGATCACCTGGTCCGCCGTCTCGATCCAGAGCAGGTTGTTGCCCAGCGACGAGGACGGGATCAGCTCGCCGTCCTCGGTGATGGCGGTGATCTCGATGACCGCCGTGTCGAGCTTCCCGATGAAGCCCGAGGCCGTCAACGGACCCGACAGCCCCAGGTGGATGTCGCAGTAGTCGGTCACGCCTTCGTTGATCTTGCGCCTCAGGATCGGGTCCGACTGGTACGGCATGCGCCAGCCGATGCCGTCCACCTCGGCCAGCGCGCCATCGAGCTCCGGCGCGGTCGAGGCGCCCGTGAACACCCCGATCTTGAACGGCTGGCCGTCCGCGTGGATCGCCTGTATCCGGCTCGCCAGCGCCTGCGGCACCGCCTTCGGGTAGCCCGATCCGGTGAATCCGGAGAATCCAACATTGCTGCCATCTTTGATGAAGGTCGCCGCCTGTTCGGCGCTCATGACCTTGTTGCGGAACTTCTCGTTCCTGATTCGGCTCATCTGTGCTCCTGATCGATGGGATGATGCTTACTTGGGCGGTCTTCGCCCACGCCTGCCATCTATCTTAATGGGTCTTTAGACCTGATCGCCCACCCAAAGCCTGTGATGAGCGTCACATTGGTGTTTGCGGCCACCGTGTACGATGCCGTCCGGTCGGCTTGGCGTCCAATGGCAGGCACCCCGCGCCTCGGGCCGCGCTCCTCGGGGTTCGTGGCACGGGCGCCGCGACCACGAACGCCGTCAGCCTGCATTTCGGGTCCCCTCGGCGGGCCGGGGCGCCGGGTCCGGGGGTGAATTGCGCCTCTACGGGGTTCGTGGCACGAGAGCCGCTACCACGAACGCGGTTTACCTGCATTTCGGGTCCCCGCGGCCATCCAGGACGGCGGGTGCGGGCGCGAAATGCGCCTCGACGGGGTTCGTGGCACGGGTGCCGCGACCGCGAACGCGTTTGACCTGCATTTCGGGTACGGGCGGCCGACCCGGTCAGCCGCTCCGAAAGTCGAGGCGACTTTCCCCCGGCACGGAGCCGCGAAGCAGGCTGGGCAGCTGGTCTGTGGCTGCCTCCCGGGTTGCGTGTTCGCTGCGCAATGGCGCGTAGGCCAACCCGGCGGCATCGTCGAAGTGGGTGGCGCGGTGCGTGGCGGCCGACTGGGTTCAGAAATGCAAAGTAGAGTTCCCTTATGAACTTGACAGCGTTGGTCTGCCGCGCGCTCGCGGAGGCCACCGGCCAGGGCGGCAAGCTCACCCAAAGGGAACTGGCCAGCCAACTCGGGGTGTCGCTGGGCAAAGCGAACCAACTGGTCAAGCAGGCGGTCGCTTCCGGTTACGTCGAGCCCGACCGCCTGAGGCTTAGCGCCGCGGGCCACGAGTACCTGGACCAGTACCAGGTCGACAACGCCATCGTTCTCGCCGCTGGATTCGGCTCCCGCTTCGTCCCGCTCACCTACGAGACTCCCAAGGGCCTGCTCAAAGTCCACGGCGAACCGATGCTGGAACGCCAGCTACGTCAACTCCACGAGGCCGGGATCACCGACATCACCTTGGTGGTCGGCTACATGAAGGAGCGGTTCGAGTACCTGGTCGACAAGTTTGGCGTCAAACTGGTCTTCAACCCGGAATACGCCACCAAGAACAACCTGGCCTCGCTCCACTGCGTCCGCGACCTCCTCGCCTCCACTTACATCCTGGTGGCCGACAACTGGATCGAACACAACATGTTCCATCGCTGGGAACCCGACTCCTGGATGAGCGGCCTCTATTTCGAAGGTCCCACCAGCGAATGGGTGGTGACATTGGGCGCCAAGAGCCGGATCAAGCGTCTCGACATTGGCGGCTCCGACTCCTGGGCCGTGGTCGGTCCTGTCCATTTCACGCGCGAGTACTCAGACCGCTTCCGCCCCCTATTGGAGAATGCCTACGCCTCCCCCGGCACGGAGAATTGGTACTTCGAGGACGTCATCAAAGCCTCGCTGGACCAGCTTCCGATCCATCTTGAACGCATGGGCACCGACGGCGTGCGCGAATTCGAGTCGTTGGCCGAGCTGCGCCAATTCGACCACTCGTACCAGGAGCAGACCGACAGCGCCATCATGGGCCGGATCGCCTCCGCCCTTCACATCTCGCAAAGCCAGATCGACCAGATCGAGCCGCTCAAGAACGGCCTGACCAATTCGAGTTTCCGGTTCTCGGCCGCCGGGCAGGAATTCGTCTACCGGATGCCCCAGGAGGGCGCGAACGAGTGGATCGACCGGCCCGGCGAAGCCGCGGTCTACCAGGCGCTGGCCCCATTCGAGGTGGCCGACCAGGTCGTCTGGTTCGATCCCGCTACCGGGCACCGGATCACCCGCTACTTCGCCGGTTCACGCGGGCTGGACGCCGGGCGCAAAGAGGAGCTGGACGGCGGCATCGCCCTCCTCGCGAAGGTTCACGGGTCTGGCCTGACGGTTGCGCCCCGCCGCGACCTGCTGGCTGACATCGCCCGCCTCCAAGCCCTCTGCGAATCGCAGGACGCCATCCGTTTCAGCGACTACGACCAGGTCGCCGCCCTGGTGGGCGAGCTGGCCGCCCTGGACGCGGACCAGTCGGCGGAGCCGGTGCTGATCCACGGCGACTTCACCGCCTCGAACATCTTGATGCTGGCGGACGGGTCGGTCCGCCTGATCGACTGGGAACTCGCGGGCATGGGCGACCCGATGACGGACCTGGCCTCGTTCGCGGTGGCGGCCGGGTTCGACCTCGCGCGCGTGGACCGGCTGGCTCGCCTCTACCTGGGCCGCGACCCGTCCTCGCCGGAGCGGCGCCGCCTCTACCGCGCCATCGCCCTGACCGCCGTCATCAACACGCTCTGGGCGGAGTACCGCCAAGCCATGGGCGAAGAACTGGGCGAATACCCGCTGACCATGTACCGCTACACCAAGGACTACGGGCGCCTCGCGCTCGGGCGCGCCGCCCACACCTGATCTTGCTGCCCCCGCCCTTCTTTCGCGGCTGTCGCCGCCCCCGACTGCGACCTTGGCCGCTTGGTGGCCACGGCCGCCCGGCCACGAACCCTGGGAGGCCGCCGCGGCGATCCTCGGCGAAGTCGTGTTCCTCATCGCTCTTCTCCTCGCCTGTCGGGCTTCGCTGCTGTGGGGCCTCGCTCCTGTGGGGCTTCGCTGCCTTGGGGTAACGATTTGGACGATGCCGCGCGGCCTCGGCCATCTTCGCGGTCGGCCCGATCAACCCGGTGTCCCCGCACATCAACTG
>JAISCU010000188.1 GCA_031265345.1 Bifidobacteriaceae bacterium | reverse complement strand
CTCGCCGACAAAGCTCGACCGGCGCTGGTACTGACGCGCGCGTTGGCGCAAGCGCAGCTCAACCAGGTGACCCTTGCGCCGATAACCTCTACGATCCGAGGAATTCGGACGGAGGTGCGGCTCGGGCGCCGCAACGGTTTGGATCATGACTGCGTCGCGAACTGCGACGTCATCGTGTCTGTCCCAAAGCGCGCACTCGGGGACACCATTGGGTTCCTGCTCGAAGACCAGGAGGATGCTTTGGCTGCGGCAATCTCTCATGCCTTCGATTTGCGGGCGACGTGAGCCAGGTGCCCTTGATCGGATCGGCCGTGCCGACATCGTGGATCGTGAGACCCGTCGCCCGGGCCGGGTCCACCGCCAAGACTCAGTCGGTCAAGAACGGGTCCGTGCGCAGGGCGAACGCGTACCGCTGGATGTCACCCTCGCAGGTCACGGTCAGCACGAATCCGCGCAGGGATGATCGGGGCTCGTAGTCGCGGGAGTCCGAAGAAAAGCCGGTCGCCACATTTTGAGGCAAGTCGAACCGGACCGAATCGCCGCCAGTTTCCAACTCGACACTGTGCCAGCCGTTCCAGCGCGCTTCCCCGTCAACAGTGACAGGCGTTTCGCGAACCGCGACATCGATCAGCGGCCCCAGCGCCCCCGAGAACTCGAGGTCGATGCCCGTGCCGATGGGGAAGTAGGGAGCGGCGCCAAGGTCCACTTCGGCGGCCAGGGCCGTCAACACCTCCTCGTCACCGCTGTCGTTGCGGCTCGCGTCGCTACTGTCGACGTCCCCGCTGTCGTCGCGGCTATGGCCACCGCTATCGTCGCTGCCCGCGCTGGTGCCGCCCAGGCCGCCGCCGCCCACAACGCCATCAGGCTCGGACACCCATTGAACGTCAGCATCGTCACCAACCTTGGCCCCGGTGAGCTGGGCGTCGCACGCCCCACCCTCGCCCACGGCATCGTCAACCTCAGTATCACCGCCAGTGCAACCGGCCCCGGCGGCCAAAGCTGCGAAACAAACCCCCGCCGCGACCCGGCGGACCCAACGCCAGGGTGAGCGCGCGGCATCGTCAGCTTTAGTCATCGAATCCGCCTCCCGATTCCATTTCAACGCCCGTGGCCACCCACGCCGCCAAGACCGATTGTCCCAGGCCGTCCGCGGCGGGCCAAAGCCCATTGGCCCCTTGCGCCAGCGGTCCCGCGAGCCCAGCAACGATGCAAAGGCAGGGACGTTGGTCCAGATATGCTTGATGTTGGCATTGATGCCCCCAAGGACGGACATTTGACAGAAAGAAGCATTGGTAATGACACGAAGCGGTAAAGCTACCGTGATCGGCGCCGGATTCTACGGCTCCACCACCGCTCAGCGAATGGCTGAGTACGACATTTTCGACGAGGTTGTCCTGACCGACATCCGGGACGGCTGGTCCGAAGGGCTGGCTCTGGATCTCAACTCGTCGCGGCCGGTCGAGGGTTTCGAGACCCGCGTGATCGGCAAGACCACCACAGCGGACGGCCAAGGCTACGAGGTGATCGAAGACTCCGAGGTCGTGGTCGTGACCGCGGGCGTGCCGCGCAAGCCGGGCATGAGCCGCATGGACTTGCTGGGCGTGAACGCCGGGATTGTGCGCGGCGTGGCGGAGAACACGGCCAAGTACGCGCCGAACGCCGTCATCATCGTGGTGTCCAACCCGCTCGATGAGATGACGACCCTCACCCAGATCGCCTCCGGCTTCCCGCATCACCGGGTGATGGGCCAGGCGGGCGTGCTGGACACGGCCCGGTTCACCTATTTCGTGGCCGACAAGCTGGGCCTGCCGGTCGGCGCGGTCAAGACCCTGACGCTCGGCTCGCACGGCGACACGATGGTGCCGGTCGCCTCGGCCTGCACCGTCAACATCAACGGCGAGGTCAAGCTGTTGTCGGAGGTCCTTCCGGCGGCGGACATCGACGCCTTGGTCACCCGCGTGCGCGGTGGCGGCGCCGAGGTCGTGGCCCTCCTCAAGACCGGTTCGGCTTACTACGCCCCCTCGGCCGCCGCCGCCCGCATGGCCCGCGCGGTCGCCATCGACTCGGGCGAGGTCATGCCCGTCTGCGCCTGGCTGACCGGCCAGTACGGCATCTCCGATGTCTACCTGGGCGTCGAGGCCAAGCTCGGCAAGGCCGGTGTCAAACAGATCGTGGAGCGTCAGCTCTCCGACGACGAGTTGGCCGGGCTCCAAGAGGCCGGCGCCGCCGTCAAGACGAAGGCCGCGGACGTCGCCAACATGTGACGCCTGGCCGCTGCCTTAGAACTAAAGGCGGTGGACGATGCCGCTGGGTCGGCATCGTCCACCGCCTCAGTCTTGCCCTGGGGAGGGTTGGCCGGCTGATGGCGGTCCCTATTCGCGAATCGCCACCAATTCGGCTTCCGGCAACTGCGCGGCCATCTTCTTGTCGAAGGTGTAGAGAGGCGTCCGGCCCGATTTACGCGCCCGGTGCGCCAAGTACACGTCCATTATCGACAGCTTCGGGCGGCGTTCGTAGTCGGGGAGCAATGCGCTCCACGCGGCCCGGTCGAGTACGAATCGCCCCTCGCTCAGGACCTGTCGGAGCGCCGCGGCGACAGTAGACCGGGAGAAACGGTAGTGGTGCTCGAGGGCGAAGACGGTCTCTAGCAGAGCACCGTCGTCAATCGTCAAGGGAGCCTTCTCGGCGAGCAGGCGTTCCACAGCGGCAGTCTGCTCCGCGATGTCTTGCAGCAGCCAGCGCAGGACGCAATTGGTGTCAACGCTGGGCACGCTCTTGGGCCATCTGCGCGAATCCATCGCCCTGGTGATAGGGCTTGCCCCAAGTGCCATTGACCTCCGCTTCGGCCCGCAGTCGGCCCCGCAGTTGCTCGATTCCGGTGGTGGGCTCTATGACGACGCGTCCGGCGTCGGTGCTCACCTGCAGCTTTTGGCCTGGCTCGATTCCTAATCCACGGCGCATTTCGGCCGGGATGGTGACCTGGCCTTTCGACGTGACAGTGGTGTACGTGGGACTCATGTAAGAAGCCTACACAATGTACGGCGCGATTGGCGGGTGCGACCACGGCCTCACTTATCGCCGCCTTCCTCGATGGCTGCGATCGAAACGCGTTCTGGGGACAGCGCGGGGCCGGTGAGCGTCCCCGGAACCCGCCGAAGTCCGAATCCGCTGCCCCGTGGGCTCGAACTCGGACCAAGAGGCGTTCTGGGGACAGCGTGGACGCGGTGAACGTCCCCGGAACCCTCCGAAGTCGGAATCCGGTGCCGCGTGCGCTCTGATTTGGACCAAAACGTGTTCTGGGGACAGGAGGCGTCTCCGAATTGTCCCCAGAACGCGGCGAAGTCCGAATTCGGTGGCGTGTGTCCCCGGATTCGGACCAACACGGCTTCTGGGGACGCAACGGGTCTGGGGAGTGTCCCCAGAACGCCGCCAAGTCCGAATCCGCACGGGTCAACCGGCCGCACGACGCGCTTCGGCAGACTGGTCGTCGTAAGGACACGCCGGTAAATTAGCGCTGTTTTAGGGTCGGTTTGGCGGATGATTGTCATGTGACCGACCACGCCAGTTCCGCCGACGTGCTGGGCGACATGTTCGCGCGGCTGCTGCCGC
>JAISCU010000183.1 GCA_031265345.1 Bifidobacteriaceae bacterium | reverse complement strand
ACATCGGCGGCATCGACCGGGTCAAGAACTGGCCGTACCGTTTGGTGACGATGCGCGGATCGAGCACCGCCACCACGCCACGATCATCAGTCGAACGGATCAGACGGCCCGCGCCCTGGGCCAACATGAGCGCCGCGTGGCCGGCCGAGACGGTCATGAAGCCGCTGGAGCCGGCGCGGTCGGCAGCTTCGGCGCGGGCAGACATGACCGGGTCGTCGGGGCGGGGGAACGCCAGCCGGTCGATCAACACCAAACGGCAGGTGATGCCCGGCGCGTCGATCCCCTGCCACAGACTGATGGTGCCGAACAGACAGGCAGCCGGGTCGGCCACGAAATCCGCCACCAGCGCCGGGAGGGCCTTGGCGCCCTGCACCGCGATGGGATGCCCCAACCGGGGCCGCAGCGCCTCGGCCGCCCGCTGCGACGTGAACAGCCCCAACGTGCCGCCCCGCGACGCGGAGATCAGTTCGGCGATGCGATCATGCTGGGCAGCCCGGTGGGAGTCGCCCCGGCCCGGCTCCGGCAGGTCGCGGGCCAGGTACAGGATCGCCTGCTTGGGGTAGTCGAAAGGCGACCCCACGTCCAGGCCGTCCCATTCCTCCGGGCCCAGCCCAGCGGCATCGGCGGCGGGTTTCAAGGAACCGCCCAAAGCCAGAGTGGCGCTGGTCATGATGGTGGTGGCCCGGTCCAGGACGGTCGCGCGCAGGTCGCCGGAGACCTCGAGGGGGGCCGCGTTGAGGACGGAGGCCCCGTTGGTGACGCGGTCGACCCAATAGACGTCGCCCTGGCCCGCCTCGAAGCGACTGGCGCCATCGGTCAACTCCTGCAACGCCGCCGAGGCCAGCTGTTTCGACGTCACGGAGGCGTCCTGCAGCGCCGCGACCTCGCTGAACGCGGCCCGCGCGGCACTGCGCAACTGGGCCACAGCATCTTGGACCGCTGGCGGAAGCCCTTCGCGCAGCCGCCCCTCAGGAGCTTGGTCGAGCGCGTTCTCAAGGTCGCGCGCGGCCCGATCGAGGGGCTCCGGGACAATGCCGAGGGCGCGAGCCCGGTCCGCCGCACTCCGCACCGGCCGGGCCGCGAGTTGGGCGGTGCGCGCGGAGGTCAGCGAGCGCGTCAAGGCATGCGCCTCGTCGACCACCAGGGCGTCGTATTCGGGCAGGATCGTCACCCCGGCTGCGTCGATGGCCAGCATGGCATGGTTCGTGACCACCAGATCGGCGTTCGCAGCAGCCGCGCGGGCCCCCTCCGCGAAGCACTGTTCGACCAAGGGGCACTTCGCGCCGATGCACTGCGGGGACGTGACCGAGACCTGCTGCCAGGCGCGCGGCGAGGCCCCGTCCGGGAAATCGTCCCGGTCGCCGG
Source organism: Bifidobacteriaceae bacterium (assembly GCA_031265345.1). The sequence goes on along the minus strand of JAISCU010000183.1, from coordinate 8,566 downwards.
TCTTCGTCTCGTGCGCCCAGCGGGTCAGGCCGCGGACCTCGTCAGCCAGACCCGAGCCCGTCCAGCCGCTCCTCACGGCCGGCGAGGCGTAGTCCAGAAGGTCGGCTTGGTCGTCGTCGTAGCCGCCGTTCAGTTTGTGCCTGCAGACGTAGTTGTGGCGCCCCTTGAGGACCGCGCCGACGGGTTTTCGAGCGAACTTCTGTTTGACTGCGGCAATCGCCAAGGGCAGGTCACGCTCCATGATCTGTCGCTGCAACGCCAGCGTGGCCGTCGCGACCACCACCTTCGCGTCCTCCTCCATCGCGTACGCCAGGGACGGCACCAGATAGGCCAGCGACTTGCCGGTCCCGGTGCCCGCCTGGACCAGCAGGTGCCGCTGGTCGGCGAGGGCCTGCCAGACGGCACGGGCCATGCGCTCCTGGCCGTCCCGCCGGCTGCCGCCCAGTTCTTGGACCGCCGCGCGCAGCAGGTCGGGGATCGGGGACGATGGCACCGCTCAAGCCTACGGGCCAGGCGCGCCACGCCGCGATGTTGGGGCCGTTGCCTGTGGATATCTTTCAGGCCGTCTCGCACGATGCCGTGGCACAGGGCGGACGTTCGCCGCCAGCCCCGATGGTTCTCGCCGAAGGGCCGTGACCGTGGCGTCCCGCGAGGTGGACGTTCGCCGCCAGCCCCGACGGTTCTCGGCTTGTCTCCCAGGTCGCCCTTTCGCGGACGGTCAGTCCCCGAGCCCGAGCAGTGGCTCCAGTCCCAGAGTGAGGCCTGACCGCTTCATCACTTCGCGCACGGCCAGCAGCACGCCCGGCATGAAGCTCACCCGGTCAAGCGAGTCGTGCCGGATCGTCAGGTACTCCCCCGGATTGCCGAGCAGGATCTCCTCATGGGCCACCAACCCCCGCAACCGCACCGAGTGGACGTGGACGCCATCGACCTCCGCGCCGCGCGCGCCCTGAAGCGAGCGGGTCGGATCGGTCGCGTCCGTTTGCGCGCCCAGTCCTGCGTTCGAGCGCGCGGCCGCGATCGCCTCGGCGGTCTTCCGAGCCGTCCCGGAGGGCGCGTCCACTTTGTCGGGGTGGTGCAGTTCGATCACCTCGGCCGTCTCGAAGAAACGGGCCGCCTTCGCCGCCAGGCTCATCGCCAAGACCGCTCCGAGCGCGAAGTTCGGGGCTATCACAACGCCGATGCCGTCCGCGCGGCTCAGGTGTTCACGCACCCGTTCCAGCGCGGCTTGGTCCCAGCCAGTCGTGCCGACAACCACGTTGATTCCAAGGTCGATCAATTCGTGGACGTTGGCCTCCGCCACGACCGGGACGGTGAAGTCGACCGCCACCCTCGGCTCGCTGGCCGCCACCGAACCGATCGGGTCGCCCAGGTCCACGGCATCGACCAGGCGCAGGTCGGGCGCCTCCATGACCGCCGCGACCACCGTCGACCCCATGCGCCCGCGGGCGCCTATCACCGCAACCGGAATCTGTTCGCTCACGTCCCCAGGCTACCCGCACCCCCGCGAACTCCGATCTCTTCGGAGCGGCCGCACGGACACGGCGGCGAACTCTCCCGGAAGCGCGACGAAAACGCGCCGACGGTTTGATCGCGCCATGCGGGCACCGGGCAGAACTCAATCGACTCTCCCAACAGCGATTGGCAGACGCTACGCTTCGGGGATGGGGACTGGCGAATCAAGGAGACGACGCCAACTCATCTTCTTGGACGACGCCGGCGATCCAGGGTTCAAGTTCGATCTCGGCTCCAGTTCGCACTTCGTAATCGCTGCAGTCGTATTCGATAGCGACCTGGCTGCGGAACAAGTCTCCCTGGTCATGAAGAGGTACCGGCGATCGCAGGGGTGGCGAGACGATCACGAATTCAAGTTCAACAAGCTGGAAAAGGCGAGGACAAAGCAGCTACTGACGCTTCTGGCTACTTGTGATTTCCGGGTCAGAGCGGTCAGGGTCGACAAAGGTCTGATTCGTAGCGGCGAAATGCGCACGAAGCAGGAGTCGTTCTACAACTACATAGTCATGCAGGCGCTCGCCCGCATACCCGACCTCCGTGACGCCGACGTCCGACTCGACGGTCGCGCCAGCCGAGAATACAGGCAGTCGGCCATCGTCTACTTCCGCCGCCAACTCAATGCGGACACGACCAAGGTGGCTCGTTTCCGGTTCGTGGACTCGAAAACCGACAATCTGATCCAGTTGGCAGATCTGGTAGCTGGTGCCATCCATCGGGCTGTTCAAGCCAAGACCGATGCGTGCGACTACGTGAAGATTCTGGCGCCACGGATCGAAGATGTCTGGGACTTCACATAAGTCGAGGCCCATCCCTATCCTGTGATCACAGGCACGCGCACCATACGGTGACAGTTCGGCGATGGGCCTCTTTGTGTTCCCAACAGTAACACAGGAACAAGCGGTGCCGGGTACCTTGCCAAGCCCCCAGGCGGAACGAAAATGATCGGGACACAGGCGTGAGGCAAAGATCCGGTAGCATTCGACCAATAGGACGGCAAAACGACTCATCGGGGGTGAGCGAGTTGAAGACGCGTTCAGGTTTCGCAAGGCCGACGGCGGCCGTGGCACTCGCGCTGCTCGCGACCGGGGTCGCTGTGGCGTGCTCCGCGCGGGGCGATCGGGTGGCCACGATGGAGGACCCGGCGAGCGCTGCCGTAAGCACTGACGCGGCACGAGCATCCGAGCAGGGCGCCCGCGCCGAGGCCATGGTCGCGTGCTTGAACGACAAGGACGTGCCAGCAGTGATCGAACCTTGGGAGGAAGGTCAAGCCAGGGTCAGTTTCGAACCCCCAGAGGAATTGTGGAAGATGTGCCGCGCGGATGACGGAATGTGCGCCCTGGGCGGAGGGGAGGGCCTCAGCCAAGCGGCCCACGAGGAACGGCAACGGGTGATGGACGGCCTCGAGGCGCCCTACTGGGAGATAGATGTGCCACCCGAACAGATCGGCACCAACTACTTGATCGTCGGCGGCGCCGACTTCACCGAGCCCTACGAGGCCTGCCTGTCCGAGTCGGGCTACACCGCGCCGATCACGCCCATCGACCCCGCCCAGGAGCTCGAGCAGGAACAAGCCCAAGCCGACGCCGCCAACGCCTGGGCGGCCTGCGCACGGGAGAACGGCCTGCCGCGTCTGAAGGACGCGGACCCGCCCAAGGCCGACGACTACCAGACCCACCCGCTCGTGGTGTTGCCGCACGACATCTCGAAAGAACTCCTCCAGAGCGTGGTCGAGGCTTGCCCGCCGTTCGACCGCGAAGCGCGCGAAGCCGACCGGACCCCGACCGATCCCAGCTTCGGGTTCGACGTGCCCGGCTGGGACGGCCAGACCAAACTGGTCAGCGGCATGCTGGACCGGGAGACCTCGATGCTGATATCCGAGCTCATGGCCATCATCTCCGAGCCACGATGGGAATGGACTCAAGAACACCCCATGTCGATCGACGACGACGGCCACCCTCATTGGGATTAGCCCACCCGACGGCCAAGACCACCGACTAATCCGAGCGCACCGCAGTCAGGAGCAGCATCAAACCTTGGTCACGCAGGGGCCTCAGGACAACATGGACGATGCCGCTCGGTCGGCCTGGGAACACGGGTTAGCGTCAGACGCCAACCCGTGTTCCCAGGCAGGCGAGTCAGGCGTCAGGAAGGGCCGAGCACCACGCGTGAGCGGGGGCGGGAGGCCAGTTCGGCGGCCAGGTCGCGGACCTGGTCGGCCGTCACCGCCTCGATGCGGGCGATCACTTCATCGATCGGCGGCAGTTCGCCCATCAGGGTCTCGGCCCGGCCCAGACGGTTCATCGGAGCGTACGGCTCCTCCAGGGCCAACAGCGTGGCGCCGGTGATCTGGCCCTTGACCCGTTCCAGTTCGCCGGGGCGCAGCCCGTCACGCCCCAGCTGCTCCCATTCCGCCTCCATCAACGCCGCCACTTCGGCCGCTGCGGAAGGCGCGCAGCCGGCGTAGACGCCGAACGACCCGGCGTCGGAATGGCCCGAGGCGAAGCAGTATGTCGAATAGGCCAAGCCCCGCCGCTCGCGGATCTCCTGGAACAGCCGCGAGGACATGCCGCCGCCGAGCACCGATCCGAGCACCGCCAGGGCGTGGCGGCGCTCATCGGTGGCGATCAGGCCCTCGCAGCCGATCAGCACCTGGGCCTGCTCGGTGGCGCGGCCCAAACCGACAACCTCGCCCTTGTCCGGCAGGCCCGCGACCGGGGCGGTCGCCCGCAGCGGCGTCGGCTCGTGGGGACCGGCCTTAGCCGCGCCCCATCCGCCGCGCTCCAACGCCTCGGCCACCAGGGCCACCACGGAATCGTGCTCCAACTGCCCGCAGGCCGTGACGACTAGGTTCCAGGGACGGTAATGGCGCTGGTAGTGCTCCCAGACCGAGTCGCGGCTGACCGCCCGGATGTCCTCGGGACGCCCGCCGATGGGCCGCGCCAAGGGATGCGAGCCGTAGACGGCGGCCGCGAAGGCCTCGTGGGCCACGTCGGCGGGGTCGTCCTGGTTCATGGCCAGTTCCTCCAAGATGACCCCGCGCTCGTTCTCGAAAGCGAGCCGGTCCAGGACGGAGGAGGTCAGCATGTCGGTCAGCAACTCGATCGCCAAAGCCGAATGCGTGCCCAGCACGCGGGCGTAATAGCAGGTCGACTCCTTGGCGGTGGCAGCGTTGAAGTCCCCTCCCACCGTGTCGAAGGCGACTGCTATGTCCTGAGCGCTCCGAGTCGCGGTCCCCTTGAACAGCAGGTGCTCCAAGAAATGGGTCGACCCGTATTGGCCGGGAGCCTCGTCCCGCGAGCCGACCAGCACCCACAGGCCGATCACGAAGGACTGCGCCTGCTCCAGCCGCTGCGTCAAGACCCGTGTTCCCGTCGGCAGGACCGTCGAGGTGACTTGGCTCATTTCAGGCCAGGCGGCGGCAAGTCCCGCCGCCTGGTGTCCGTCGAGTTTGGGCCGAGCGATTCTCACGGGCGTGGATCAGGCCTCGTCGCGGTCCTCGCTGTGGATGTGGGTGTGACGCTCGCGGCGCCGACGCGACCGGTCGCGCCGGTCGTCCCCGCCGGAACCGCCCGCTCCAGCGGACGCGCCCGCACCATCGGAGCCGCCCGAGCCGCCCGAACCCGAACCGGCCTCCCCGGCATCGGACGACTCGGCGGCATCGTCCACCACGGCATGCAACGAGAGCTTGCCGCGGGGATCGATCTCCGCCACCTCGACCTGGACCTTCTGGCCGACTTGCAGCACGTCGTCGACGTTCTCCACCCGGCGGCCACCGACCAGCCGACGGATCTGGGAGATGTGCAGCAGCCCATCTTTGCCCGGCGTCAACGAGATGAAGGCGCCGAAGGTGGTGGTCTTGACGACCGTGCCGACGAAGCGCTCGCCGACCTCCGGCATCTGCGGGTTGGCGATGGCGTTGATCTGGTTGCGGGCGGCCTCGGCGGACGGGCCGTCGGTGGCGCCGATGTAGACCGTGCCGTCGTCCTCGATGGAGATGTCGGCGCCGGTCTCGTCCTGGATCTGGTTGATCATCTTGCCCTTCGGCCCGATCACCTCGCCGATCTTGTCGACCGGCACCTTCACCGTGATGACCCGCGGCGCCAAGGGGCTCATCTCATCCGGCCCATCGATCGCCTGATTCATCACGCCAAGGATGTGCAACCGTGCCTCGCGCGCCTGGGTCAGGGCCGAGGCCAGCACCGAGGCGGGGATGCCGTCCAGCTTGGTGTCCAATTGGATAGCGGTGACGAACTCGGAGGTGCCGGCGACCTTGAAGTCCATGTCGCCGAAGGCGTCCTCAGCGCCCAGGATGTCGGTCAGGGCGGCGTAGCGGGCCTCGCCGTCCACCGAATCGCTCATCAGGCCCATGGCGATGCCCGCCACCGGCGCCTTCAGCGGCACGCCCGCGTTGAGCAGGGACAAGGTGGAGGCGCAGACGGAACCCATGGAGGTCGATCCGTTCGAGCCGAGAGCCTCGGAGACCTGCCGGATGGCGTACGGGAACTCCTCGCGGCTGGGCAGCACCGGAACCAGCGCCCGCTCCGCCAGCGCCCCGTGGCCGATCTCGCGCCGCTTGGGGCTGCCGACCCGCCCGGTCTCGCCGGTCGAATAGGGCGGGAAGTTGTAGTTGTGCATGTAGCGCTTGTGCGTCACCGGGCTGAGCGAGTCGATCTGCTGCTCCATGCGCAGCATGTTCAACGTGGTCACGCCCATGATCTGGGTCTCGCCGCGCTCGAACAGGGCCGAGCCGTGGACCCTCGGCAGCACCTCGACCTCGGCGGACAGCGTGCGGATGTCGCGCAAGGTGCGCCCGTCCATGCGCAGGCCGTCCGTCAGCACCCGCTGGCGGATCAACTGCTTGGTGATCGCCCGGACAGCCGCCGAGATCTCCTTCTCGCGCTCCGGGAAGTTCGCCTCCAAAGCGCCCAGCGCCTCGTTCTTGACCTCGTCCAGCCGGGACTCGCGCTCCTGCTTGTCCGCGATCTGGATGGCTTCGCGCAGTTTGTCGCTGACGATGTCAGCCGTCGCCTGGTAGGCGTCCTCCTGGTAGTCCGGGAAGAGCGGGAACTCGCGGGTCGGCTTCGAGGACTGGTCCGCCAGCCGTTGCTGGGCCAGGCACAGTTCGCGCAGGAACGGCTTGGCCGCCTCCAGGCCCTCCGCCACGACTTCCTCCGTCGGCGCCTGGACGCCCTGGTTCTTGACCAAGTCCCAGGCCTTCTCGCCGGCTTCGGCCTCGATCATGGCGATGGCCACGTCGTCGCCCACGATCCGGCCCGCCACGACCATCTCGAAGACCGCCCGCTCGCGTTCCGACCAACGCGGGAACGCCACCCATTGGCCGTCGATCAGGCCCACGCGCGTCGCCGCGACCGGGCCGGAGAACGGCAGCCCCGCGATCTGCGTGGACAGCGACGCGGCGTTGATCGCCAGCACGTCGTAGGCGTCCTCGGGGTCGATCGCCAGGATGGTCTCCACCACCTGGACCTCGTTGCGCAGGCCCTTGACGAACAACGGCCGCAGCGGCCGGTCGATCAACCGGCAGGCCAGGACGGCCTCGGTGCTGGGACGGCCCTCGCGGCGGAAGAAGCTGCCGGGGATGCGCCCAGCGGCGTACATCCTCTCCTCGACGTCCACCGTCAAGGGGAAGAAGTCGAACTGTTCGCGCGGGTGCTTGCCCGCGGTGGTGGTCGACAGCACCATCGTCTCGCCGTCCAGGTAGGCGGCGACCGATCCGCCGGCTTGCTTGGCCAGCCGCCCGGTCTCAAACCTGACGACCCGCTTGCCGAAGGCGCCATTGTCAATTGTTGCTTCAGAAAATACGATTTCGGGACCCTCCACGGGTGCCCTCCTTAACTCTGGTTGTGCGGCGTCGCGCTCATTAGCCAGCCGCTCAGGCCGGTTCGGCGCGCGCTTCCGCTGATTTAGCGGCCAGGGCCTCCCGTGCGGTCTTCGATCGAGGCTCACGTACATCCACGCCCCGACGCCGACTGCCGTTGCCCGATGCCGCACGGCATCGTCCACGTTTCAGGCATCTTGACGTTCCACTTACGGAAGCCACTACCGAGGACCGCTAGACGTAACGGAAATGGGTCCTGGCCAATTGCACTATTCAGTTCTCGCGTGTCGGTCGCGCCGGGCCATGGGCCGGGCGGACCGTCGGGCCGGCTAGCGGCGCAGGCCGAGCCGTTTGACGATGGTGCGATAGCGCTCCACATCAATCGACTCGAGGTATCCCAGCAGGCGCCGGCGCTGTCCCACCAGCAGGAGCAGGCCACGCCGCGAGTGGTGGTCGTGCGCGTGCTCCTTGAAGTGCTCGGTCAGATCCTTGATCCGCTGCGTCAGCAGGGCCACCTGGACCTCCGGCGAGCCGGTGTCGCTCTCATGGGTGCCGTACTCGGCGATGATCTTTGCCTTGGTGGCGGTATCGAGCGGCATGGCTCTAGTTCACTCCTTAGTTGCTGGTTGTTGCGCGGAGCACCGGGGCTTATCCACCCGGGCACTGGGCACCGCGGCCGTTACACGGCGACTACCAACCCTAGCGCATAGGCCGGTTCGAGCCCGAATCGGCTGTTCCGGTGCTTATCACCCAAGACGCTAGCTTCCCACGTCCATTGTTTTGACCTGCGCAATCATGGGAGGGGACGCTTCTCAATGATTAGGAACCCATGGACGATGCCGCTCGCCCGTCCCCTGCTCGGCCCTCGGCGCGGCATCGTCCCCGGCTTTCGACCATTGGGATGCAACCCACAGCGCGGGGCGCCGAAATGCGGGTCAAACGCCTTCGTGGTCGCCCCCGTCATGCCACGAACCCCGTCAAGGCGCATTTCAGACCCGGACCGGCCGCGCGGGGCGCTGAAATGCGGGTCAAACGCGTTCGTGGTCGCCCCCGTCATGCCACGAACCCCGTCAAGGCGCATTTCAGACCCAGACCGGCCCCGCAGGGCGCCGAAATGCGGGTCAAACGCCTTCGTGGTCGCGCCGGTCGTGCCACGAACGCTCCCAACGCGCATTTCACGCGCTGAGCGGTCCGCGCAGGCGAGAGACCGAACGG
>JAISCU010000185.1 GCA_031265345.1 Bifidobacteriaceae bacterium | reverse complement strand
GCGGCAGCAGCCGCGCGAACATGTCGCCCAGCACGTCGGCGGAACTGGCGTGGTCGGTCACATGACAATCATCCGCCAAACCGACCCTAAAACAGCGCTAATTTACCGGCGTGTCCTTATCGCTGGAGACGGCTCGTGAAGCGTGGTGAAGTGTGGACGACCAGGGGCCGTTCTATCACGGCACCAAAGCTGCCCTAGCGCCCGGCGATCCGATCGAGCCGGGCCACAGTTCCAACTTCGGCAGCCGTCGCGTCGCCAGCCATGTCTATTTCACGGCCACCCTCGACGCCGCGACCTGGGGTGCCGAACTGGCAGACGGTGACGGGCGGGGGAGGATTTACCAGGTCGAGCCGACCGGCCCGTTCGAGGACGATCCGAACCTGACCGATCAACGGTTCGCAGGCAACCCGACTCGTTCGTACAGGACCCGGGCTCCGCTGCTGGTCGTGGGCGAGGTGTCGGAATGGGAGGGGCATTCGCCCCAGGCGCTCCGCCGGATGCGGGACAATCTCGCGGAACTGGAGCGTCAGGGCGTCGAGGCAATAACCAGCTGAGCGCATCCCTCCGGCGCGGCGGTAGGGTGGCCGGATGTCTGACCAACGTCGCTGCCCCTGGGGCGATTCCGCCGACCTGTTGATGCGCGAGTACCACGACCACCAGTGGGGCAAGCCTTGCCACGACGAGTCCGAGCTGTTCGAGCTGCTGGTGCTGGAAGGCGCCCAGGCGGGATTGTCGTGGCGCACCATACTGGGCAAGCGGGAGAACTATCGCCGCGCTTTCGACGGTTTCGATGTGGCCAAAGTTGCTGGCTTCGACCAGGCCAAGGTCGAGGAGCTGATCGCCAACCCCGGCATTGTCCGCAACCGTCTGAAGATCAATTCGGCCATCACCAACGCCCGCGCCACGCTCGAGCTCGGGGGCCTGGACCGCCACCTCTGGGGCTTCGTGGACGGCCAGCCCATCATCAACCACTGGGACGGCCAGGACCAGCTGCCGGCCTCGACAGACCTGTCGGACCGCGTCGGCCGGGACCTGAAGCGGCGCGGCTTCAAGTTCGTCGGCTCGACCATTGTCTACAGCCTCCTGCAGTCGGCAGGTTTGGTGAACGACCATCTGGCGTGGTGCGACTTCCGCTGAGCCCATCCGGCGGCGCCGATTCCGCGTGTCCGGCCACAGTTGCACGATGCCGCCCACCCGACCCGGCGCGAACCCTCGGTTTGGAACCGGAAACGTTTCCACGGCATCGTACAAGTGGGCTTTAGTACTTATGAGAGCCGCCAGAGTAGGTTGCAACTTGATAACGAAAAAACCCAAGAAAACCCCAAAGCTGGGCTAATGGGACCACAAAGCCGCAGGTCAAAGGACCGAAACTGGGTCTAACCGGACGTAGGTCCCGAATTTGGCCGAATTGTCCAGCATGTGACGTTGCTCACATTCCTTAGTTTCCGGTGTGCTACCGGCGCTACGGTTGCTCCTTGACAACCGTCACCGCGGATGCCCCCCGGTACCCGCGGAGGTCAAATAGCAATGGAGGCAAAATGAAACGTCTAGCAGCGATGGCCGCGATGGCGATTGGGCTGACCGTGGGTCTGGCGGCTTGCGGAGGCGATGACGGCAAGAGCGGCGGCGGCGACACCGAGAACCTGACACTGACCGTGTGGGGTCCGAAGGAGGACCAGGTCGACTCGTCCTCGTGGCTGCCGACCCAGGAAGCCGCGTTCGAGAAAGCGCACCCCGAGTGGAAGATCACTTGGAAGAACTCGGTCGTGTCGGAGGGCGAGGCGGTCACCACCGTCAACCAAGACCCTGAGGCGGCGGCGGACGTCTACATGTTCGCCAACGATCAGTTGGGCGGGCTGGTGCAGGCCAACGCCATCGGCAAGCTGCCGCCCGAGTCGCAGACACAAGTCGAGGGGCAGAACAACGACATCATGATCAACTCTGTCACGGGCTCTGACGGCGAACTCTACGGCGTGCCCTTCACCGGCAACACCTGGTTCATGTACTACGACAAGTCGGTCTTCACCGATGACGACATCAAGAGTTTCGACGCGATGCTGGCGAAGGGCAAGGTCGCCTTCCCGATAGACGACTCTTGGTACCTGCCGGCCTTCTACATGGGCAACGGCTGCACCCTGTTCGGACCGGACGGCAACGACGAGGCGGCCGGAGTCGACTTCGGCGGCGCCAAGGCCGACGACGTCACGACCTATCTAACCGCGCTGGTCGCGAACCCGAATTTCACTGACGATGTTGACGGCGCGGGACTGGCAGGCGTTCAGAACGGAACTATCAACGCCATGTTCTCGGGCTCATGGAACGCTGCGGCAGTCGCCGAGGCGCTGGGCGACAACTACGGCGCCGCGCAGCTTCCGACATTCACGCTGAACGGCAAGGAAGTCCAGATGAAGTCCTTCGCCGGGTCCAAGGCCATCGCCTTCAACCCGAACGCCTCCAACGCCAAGGCGGCGGCGGCTTTCGCGGCCTTCCTCGGCTCGACGGAGGCTCAGCAGGCCCACTTCGCGATGCGCGGCATCATCCCGACCGACTCCTCGCTGGCTTCGGACGCCGAGGTCTCGGCCGACCCGGTGGCGATCGCGCAGCTCGACACCGTCGCCAACACGTCGGTGCTCCAGCCCACGGTCCCCGCGATGCAACAGTTCTGGGACCCGACTAAGAGCTTCGGCAAGTCGCTGCTGTCGAAGGAGATCACCGCCGCGAACGCCGCTGAGAAGACCGCGGCCTGGAACACCGCCATGGGCGGCTAGAGTCCCAAATCCGTTCGCGTCGAGCGGCGGGAGAATTGGGTAGCGGTGCCGTCGTGGCCAGGTCTTGGGGGACCCCGGCCACGGCGGTGCCGCCGCGTTCCCCCGGCCGTCCAGGCGCCCCGAGCACAACTAAAGGAGGTTGAGATCGTGACAAGCGCACCGGCTCCGGTCGCGGCGAAGAAGCGCGCACCGTCGAAGCCGAAGAAGCCTTCGCCCGATTCAGTACCGAAGTCACCATATTCCCTGGGGGCGGCGTTGACCCAAGGGGACATTTTCACCAAGGGCTCCGCGCTGGTGATGGGCCTTGGGAACTTCGCCCGCAAACAGGTCGTGAAGGGCTGCCTCTTCCTGGCGGGCGAGGCCCTGTTCATCTGGTTGCTGGTGACGGCCGGCATCAGTTCCATCGCCGCCTTGGGCAACCTGGCGCCGGTCACCGAGGCCAAACAGGACTGGGTGGACGGCGAGTACGTCAACGTCAACCCGACCAACTCCGTGCGGGTGCTGCTGTTCGGAGTGGCCTGGATCGGCGTGGTGGCGGTCTTCGTCCTGTTCTGGAGGGCGGCGGTCAGGAGCGCCTACCAGGCCGAGGTTCTGGCTCGCACCAAGGGCCGGGCGCCTTCCATCGGGGAAGATCTCAAGTCGCTCGTGGACGGACGCATCTACAGCTCGCTGATGGCCCTGCCGACAGCCGGGCTGGCGGTGTTCACCGTGCTGCCGCTGATCTTCATGATCTCGATGGCGTTCACCAGTTTCGACAAGAACCACCCGGTGGCGTTCAACTGGGTGGGCCTGAAGAATTTCGCTACCGTGCTGAGCTCGCAGGGGTCCGCCGACCTGGGCGTGAACGTCAAGCTCTTCGTCTCGGTGCTGATCTGGACCATCTGCTGGGCCTTCTTCGCGACCTTCCTCAACTTCTTCTTCGGCATGTTCATGGCCATGATCATCCTGAGGGTCGGAACCCGGTTCAAGAGCTTCTGGCGGGCCTGCTTCTCCATGTCGATAGCGGTGCCGCAGTTCGTGTCGTTGCTGGTCATCAACTCGATGCTGCAAGACCAGGGCATAGTCAACCAGATGTTGAAAGGCTGGGGCTGGATCGACGAGTCGCTCCCGTTCTTCACCAACGCCTGGTGGGCGCGGGCCACGGTCATCGTGGTGAACCTGTGGGTCGGCATCCCGTACACCATCATGCAAGTCACGGGCATCCTCCAGAACATCCCGGCGGAGACCCATGAGGCGGCCAAGATCGACGGCGCCAGTTGGTGGCAGCGCTACCGCTACGTCACCATGCCGTACATCCTGTTCGTCATGACGCCGTACCTGATCACCACTTTCACAGCGAACGTGAACAACTTCAACGTCATCTACCTGCTGTCGAACGGGGATCCGACCTCCGTCGGCGACTCGGCCGGCAAGACCGACCTGCTCATCACCTGGCTCTACAAGCTGACGGTGGACAAGGGCAACTACAACGTGGGCGCTGTGATCGGCATCCTCACGTTCGTGGTGCTGGCGGCGGTGTCGCTGATCACCTACCGCAGCAGTGGTTCCTACAAGAACGAGGAGGGATTCCGCTGATGAGCGCCGTTCCCCAAGAATTGTCGGTGGAAGACCTGGTCGAGGGGCCCGTCCCCGAGGGCGGCATGAAGGCCCGGCGCATCGCGGGAGATGTGGCCAGCCACGTCTTCTTAGGCGTGATGGCCGTGATCTGGCTGGTCCCCATCGCGTGGGTGCTGATGGAGAGCTTCAACAAGAACACCGCTCCCTACCAGACCACGTTCTTCCCCAAGGAATACACGCTGTCCAACTATCAGAAGCTGTTCACCGAGACAGACGTGATGAACTTCGGCGCCATGTTCGCGCGCACGCTGATCATCGCCATCTTCGTGTGCGCCATCAGCGTGTTCTTCGTGTTGTCGGTGGCGTATTGCATGAGCCGTCTGCGGTTCCGCTTCCGCAAGCCGTTCATGAACACCGCCCTGATCCTGGGAATGTTCCCCGGCATCATGTCGGTGGTCGCGATCTACTTCATCCTCAAAGCGATGGGGCTGACGGAGGGGACCACCTCGACAGTCATAGCGCTGATCATCGTCTATTCGGCCGGGTCGGGCGCGGCCTTCTACGTCATGAAGGGGTTCATGGACACCATCCCCTTCTCGCTGGACGAGGCCGCCATCCTGGACGGCTGCACCCGCTGGCAAGTCTTCGCGAAGATCATCCTGCCGGTCACCAAGCCGATGATCGTCTACCAGGCCATCATCGGGTTCCTGACGCCGTGGCTGGACTTCGTGCTGGCGAAGGCGATCTGCCGGACCCAGGAGAACTACACGGTGGCGTTGGGCCTGTGGAACATGCTGCAGAAGGAGTACATCTCGACCTGGTTCGCCCGTTTCGCGGCCGGGGCAGTGTGCGTGTCGATCCCGATCGCGATCCTGTTCATCGTGATGCAGCGGTTCTACACCACGTCGATGTCCGGCGCCGTCAAGGGCTGAATTGGCATCTGGGCGAGAGGTTTCCGCTGGGCGGCGGCCGGAGGGGGGCGGTCGCCGCCGCGGCCTTTCCAACCGCCGCCTGAAAGTGGTGGGCCTGGTCCTGGTGCTGGGCTCGGCGGCAGGCACGGCAGTCGTGGTGAAGGGGCTGCCGTCCGTCGCCGCCGATGCCGACCTGAGCCAGCTCACCATCGCAGTGGTCTTGGAGGCTCTGGGCTGGGCGGCGTTGCCTCTCTACTCCTGGCTGGTCTACACCGGGTTCAGGCACACCCGCTCGGTGGGGCGGTACGCCTCGCGGCTGACGGTATTGGCGGTGGTGGCCGAGGTCCCCTACGATCTGGCGTCCAGCGGGCGGCCATTGGACTGGTCCTCCCAGAACCCGGTCTTCGCCGTCCTGGTCGCCTTGGGGGTCCTGGCCTATCTGGAGGCCATCCGTCGCCGCGCGCTCGCGGGCCGCACCCTGTTGACAGTGATCGCCGTCCTCACCGCCAGCGCGGCGCTGCTCATGTTCAACGTGGCCCTGCGCCTAGACCTGATGCCGTGCGGCGTGCTGCTCCTGGTGTTCGCCTTGGTCTTCTACTTCCTGGACGGCCGCGAGAACACCATGATGCTGGTGGGCGGCACCATCGGGGCTTTGGCGCTGGTCTTCCCGGCCTTCGGCTTCGCGATCCTGCATTATCGCAACGGCCAGGAGGGCATGCGTGTCCCGGCCGAGAAGATGATGTTTTACGCTCTCTACCCGGTCGGCCTGCTGGCGGTCGCGGTGGGCCGGGTGCTGGCCCCCTGATCAGTCTTTCGGTGCCGCGTACTCCCTGAAGGCGGTCGTTCTCAAGGCAATAGTTCCAGGCCGCCAACCTGTCCTCGCCGGTCGCGTCGGGGCGCTGGTACCGCGTGACGCCAAGAACCTCGCCCAGCAGTTGGCCGAGCAGGGCGTTGTCGAGGGCGAGGCCGTGTCACTGGGCGAACTCTTCGGCTTCTAGATCGCCGTCGTAATCGCAGTCGGGCATCACATAGAACACGTCATCGTCCCTGATGGTGCCGCGAATCTCCGGCGCGCAGAAGTGGGCCTGCTCAAGTTCGTCGTCGTGGGCGCCGTCTGCGAAGTGGGCGATGATTTCGCTCATAGTGTGCGGCTGGAAGTCACGCAACATCACGAACCCGGATTGGTGCGTCACGTGTGCTGCCCGTCCGAACCAGGGTTGGGGACAGTCCCCATTTCTGGTTCCGGCCCGCGGGACGCCGGTCTGTCGCAAGGTTGTTTCCAACTTCGGGATGTGCGATGCCGCCGGGCGGCCCTGCCGGGTCCCGACCGGTCTGGCCGTTGTCGGCCCGGGAGCAGTTGAGGACCGTTCCGGGTTGTCCGCAAATGGCTGGAACTCGGTCGCGCCGCCAATTGAAGCCAGTTGCGGACATCGCCGGAGAGGGGCGCCGATGCCGCCGACCCGGCGGCCTGCGCAAACGCTGGTGGCCGACCGGGCGTCATCGGGCGTGTCTGTCCACAAATGGCTGGAACTCGGTCCCGCGGCCAATTGAAGCCAGTTGCGGACACCCGCCGGGTCAAGGCTTCGTCCAGCCAGGATGCAGGGAAAGGGAGCAGCCCCTCTCCCGTGATCGGTTCGAGCAAGACGTGAAATGGGGTGCCCCCCTTTTGGGGCCGACCGTGGCCGGGGCCCGGCCCCAATGGCCGGAGCGGCTGGCTCTCGGCCCGGATCGTGGGTGCGGGGCTTTCGGGAACACGGGTTGGCGTCAGACGCCAACCCGTGTTCCCGAACGGACATAACATAGCATTCTACGCGCATTTTGTTTCTTCCATTGCGATTAGTGAACTACGGGCGTATGATAGGTAGATGGACGCGGACAACGAGTTCGGGACGGTCGACGAGAGGGCCGGGCGGCCAGTCGGCGCGCCGTCCCCTGGTTGCCCGGAAGAGGCGCGGGGCCCCCTGTCGCGCGGAGCCGCCGCGGACGAGCGCCGCGGAGCGGCCCACTGCGCCCCGTCCATGGGCTCCGCCGCCGCGGTTGTGTCGGCGCGGGGTCCGCAGGGTCCGTCGGCGGCCGAGGTGCCCCGGCCCCCCGCGGACACCACCCTGGAGGACCCGTCCGCGGAGGGCGTCGAAGGGTCGTCGGTGCGGGGGTCGCTGGGCGCCGTCGGGGACGCCTCGGTGACCGGGGCGGGAACGTCGATCCGGGGGTTGTTGGACGCGGCGCAGGAGGAGACCCGCCTGGCGCGGTCCCACCAGGCCAGGGCCGCCCGGCTGGCGGCGTTGGCGGCCCGGCTGGCCGAGGAGCAGAAGGTGCGGTCG
>JAISCU010000114.1 GCA_031265345.1 Bifidobacteriaceae bacterium | reverse complement strand
GTACTCTTGACCGCTCAGGCCGGCGTCGAACGGAGCCTGGGCCGTCTCGATCACAGAGTAGATCTGGTCGCCCAGGTCCACGTTGTTGGTGGTGTCGGGAGCGGAGCCCCAGTACGGCTCCCAGCCCAGATAGTCGACTGAGATGTCGTCAGTGGGCAAGAGCGGTGTCTGCGCCTCGAAATCGGTCGCCGAGCCTTCGACGTGCCACCACGCGCCGACCGGAACGTCGCCTTCGCAGCGCGTGTCGGTCACTGTCACCTCGTTCATGTCGCCGGTGAACCAACGCTCGCCCGTCGGCACGGCCGTCAAGACCTCTTTCATCTGCACGTCGGTGTTGTCGACCGTCAGGTACAGGTCGCCCTCGGGGCATTCCGCCACGGTCAACAACAGCTTTGTCGGCACGCCCTCGCCGTTGACGTCGTCATCGACCGGCGCCGCCCACGCCGAGCCGCCGAACCCGGCCAGCGCCAGCGCTCCCGCCGTCAGCACAGCCAGCCTGGCGCCCTTCCTCGTTATAGCCATAACCTCATTCCTTTCTTCCTGGTCTTGTTTGGGGTGCGCCCGCCCGGCCCTGTTAGGGGCGGGCGGGCGCTATCTCGAATATTTGTACGATGCCGTCTGGCCGGGTTCGCGCCTACCGGCAGTCCACCCCGGCGTAGCCGACAGTCTCGGTGGTGGTCCCGCCCTCGGGCAGCAGCTTGCCTGTCACGGTGACGGTGCCGGCCTCCAATACGGCCAGGCGGGTCGTGAAGGCGTTCGATGCCGACTTGCCGGGTGCCACCGAAGCGAACGACTTGGTCGCGCCGAGCGGCGAACTGATCGCCACCTCGGCCGCCCCCGTCGTGTCCTCGGAGTTCCTCACCGTCACGGACACCTGTGCCTTGCCCGCGCCGCAACGGGGCGTCACGGTCACCTGCAGTTCGGGCACCGTCGAGGCGAGAACCAGCGCCTCAGTCGCGGCCACTAGGTCGGTGGCGGCTTGGTCGACCTCGCCTTGGGCCGCCAGAGCGGCGCCCAGGGTGGCTCTGGCTGTCGCGAGCGCAGCGAGAAAGGCGGTCGCCGAGCCAGTGGTGTATTCGGCCGGGTCCTTGGTCTCGGCTTCTCCGACGGCCGCGGCCAACTCCGCGCGGTCCACATTTGTCGGTGCCAGTTCGAGCAATCCGAAGGTGTCGATGTTCATGTAGGGATTGGCTTCCTGGCGGGGACCGCCCACGAAGATCTGGATCTGCGTGTTGTCGCCGCTGTTGAATGTGACATCTTGGCGGGCGTAGAAGGTGGCGTTGGAGCCGCAGTTGGCGTCTCCCACCACGGCGGCCGGGTTGGTGCAGGTCTTGTTGATGTCGGTCTGCACCAACACTTCGCCGTCCAGTTGGCGGATGCCGAAGTGCGCGGTCTCCACGGCCGGTCCAGCCGTGGTGTTGGCGGTGTCGTCGTTGTACTTGACCTCGCCCCAGGCGCGGTAGTCGGTGTTCGGTTTCACGTCGATGGTCTGGAACAGGGACACGTCGCCGGCGGGCGTCTCGCCGCCCAGACGCATCCAGGCCGAGTGCCAGCCGGAGTAGGGGCGGTTGCCGCCGCTCGCCTGCGAGGTCGCTCGGTCGATCCCGGCCGCCTCCGCGTCATTCTGCCAGGCGCTGGAGAACGAGGCCGTGGAGCCGGCCAGCGGTGAGCGCTCGAAGTTCGGATCGGTGACCAGGTTCGGCCGCGCCAGGCTCCCGTCACGGTTCAATGTGACCCGAACCAGGAAGGTGTTGTACTTGTTCCAGTCCGACATGGAGAAATACAGGTCTGGGTCGTCGCCCAATGACCACGGATGGATGAACCCGCCGTAGAGCTGGGGGTAGTCGTCCACATGGACCACGATCTCCGGGTCGGTCCACGGACCCGTCGGCGCCGGGGCGGTCTGCAGCACTATGGAGAGGTCGTTGTCCTGGTGGAAGCTGACCCAGCTCTGCGTCCACTGGTCGTAGCCGATCCCGAGTTCGCCCACACCGTGGTCGGTGAAGTTGCCCATCACCGGCGTCGCGTGGGAGTCGGCTTGCGGATCCTCGTCGGTGCCGACCCAGCTATCGGTGATCCAGTATTCGAACTTCGACTGGTCCATGGCGTAGAAATCGGCCGCCTGGACCCGTGCGACGGCCACCGGGGTGTGCCGTCCGCCGCCGGTTCCGAACATGTAGACCCAAGGATCGCCCGGCTGCTGGGCGAAGTTGATCATGGAGAACGGGTGGTAGTTGTTGGACGAGCCCGAGGTGTTGACCCATTTGAGCGGCGCCTGGGCCCAGGTCAGACCGTAGTCGTCGGAGTAATAGATCTCCGAGTACTGGATGCCCCAGTAGCCGGCCGCGCCGAAGCCGGTGTTCGACATGTAACCGACGAAGTTCCGGTACTCGGTGGGTTCGGCGGGGTTCTGCACTGCGAAGCCGCCAGTCGGGATGGCCGAATGCTCGCCCGGCTTGACGGCGCCGTTGCCCCCGGCGTCCTTGTTGCACGGGACCAGTTGGGCCGAGTACTGGTCTTCGGGGTTGACCTTGATGGCGGAGTCCCACGACACGCCGTCGGACAGGTCGGTGTCGGAGCTGATCAAGCCGCTGGAGCAGCGCCACTGACCGCTGGTGGTCTCGCGGTTGTAGGTGTCGCCGAAGGCGGCGATGACCGTGCCGTTGCCCGCGTCCCAGAAGGCGCCAAGGTCGGTGCCAGCGATGTTGCCCAGAGCGTTGGTGTTGGTAGGGGTGATGGCGTTCGGGCCGGTCATCTTGGCCACGACCACACCCGGTGAGGGCGGCAGGGGTTCAGCCGCCACGGCCCCTCCGGTGGTCAAGGCGAGGCCGGTGAACGCCACCGTCGCCGTCGCGACGGTCCCCACAGTCCTGCGAAGTCGATGTCCCATCTATATGCCTCCTGCTTCGTTGCGAGTAGGGCGTCTGGTCGGGGCGTCATCCGTCTGCGCCAACCAGGCGGTAATCGATTACAGAATCATCTGAACGCGCCCAATGCCAGGGATTTCCGGTGACGCTGTAATCGATTTCTGAACTTACCATCGGCTTCGGTGGCCGTCAAGGGAGCGGAGGCGACGACTTCCTCCGTGCGGCGTCTAGACTGGTGCAATCGATTACTGGGGCAAGCCTCAACCGGTCGCCACGCGCTCGTGACCGCGCCGATGGCCGGTCGGCGCCGGGCTCGCCCGTCCAAGGAAGGACCCATGACCTGATGAGCACCCACCCGCCCATGTCGGACTTCTTCTCGGTGGTCCAGCTCGACTATCAAGAACGCGTCGGCTCTGACTCCAATGGCGACCTGTGGCCGAGCGCTTGGGCGGACGATGGCTGGCTCTACACGGCCAACGGCGACGGCACCGGCTTCGGTTCCTGGCCGGTCGCCGACCTCGCGGTCAGCCGCCTGACCGGGGACCCCGCCACCGGCCTGAGCGGCGAACGCCTGGCGTCCGGGCGGGACGTGGCGCCGGTTTGGACCGATCCGGAACGCTTCAACTCCAAACCGACCGGCATGGTGGCGGTGGACGGCAATCGAGACGGCCGCGACGAGTTGTACCTGGCTGTGCAGGATCTACGAATGGGCGACCATCCGGACGTGTTCGCCGAGGCGCCGGCCGCTGGGATCGTCCGCTCCACCGATGGCGGTCGGACCTGGGCATCCGCGGGCAGCCCCCATTTCACCGACCACCGCTTCACCACGGTCATGTTCTTGGACTTCGGCCAATCGAATCGGCACGCCGAAACGCTCGGCCACCAGGCCAACGATTTCGTCTACGCCTTCGGCCTGGACTACAACTGGCGCGCCTCGACCTCCGGCTGCGTGCCGGACCCGACGGACTTGTACTTGGCGCGTGTTCCAGCCGACCAGATCATGGACCGCGAAGCCTGGCGGTTCTATTCGGGCGGCCGGGACAGCGGCACAGTCGAATGGACGGCGAACATAGATCACAAGGTCCCAGTGCTGACGGACCACCGCCGGCATTACCGGCCGACCCTCCTGGCAGCGGGCGCAGCGGCGAACGCGGACTCGCCCTCACGACTGGGCGCGACCTACCTGGCTCAGGGCGGAGTGACCTACCTGCCGGCCTTCGGCCGCTACCTGTACACGTCGTTCAGCGAGGTCTCATGGATCATCTACGAGGCCCCGGCGCCGTGGGGGCCGTGGCGCGAGGCCTTGACGCAGGATTTCGGGTTCGACCGATGGGACGGGCCAGGTTCCACGCTCGCCAAACAGGGAGGGTACGCTCCGACCATCCCGTCCAGGTTCCTGTCCGAGGACTGCCGCGAGGCGTGGGTCCAGTCCAACTGGTTCTGGGACGCCCCGACCTACGGCGGCGACACGTACCACTTCTCGCTGCGCCGCCTGCGCCTGGAGCGGGCTCCCGAGGAGCCGGGGCCTGGCTTCGGCGAGTTGGTGCCGCCTCACCAACCGCGCGCCGAGGCGAACTTAGCGCTACGCCAGGCCCATCCCATCGGCACCACTTTCCGATCCGGCCACCCGGAAGTGCTGAACGACGGCCGGATCGACAGGGCCGAGGACTCCTCCACCGGCTCCGCCAAAGACTTCGACTACTGGGGCTACACCTGGGCGCTGCCCCTGCGCATGAACCGCCTGGTCTACACCACCGGACCGGTCGACCTGACATCGGGGTTCTTCGCCGCGCAGCCATGGGTCGAGTTCCGCCGAGCTGGCGAGTGGGCGCGCGCGCCGGGGGTGGCATGCTCGCCTCCCTATCCCGACTGGTTCGAATCGACGGGTCACAAGGTGTATACCTTCACCTTCGATCCGGTCACCACCACCGGCATCCGGCTGGCCGGGCGGCCGCACGGATTCCGCCTGCGCTACACCGCCATCGCGGAGTTGGAGGTCTACTGGGACACCGGCGCGAGCACCGCGCGGGACGGCGTTTGATACCAGTTTGGTAACGAAGGCCGGCGAACCCCTTGACGGGGACGGCGTTCGCGGCATATCGTCAGTAATCGATTTCTCAACGCGCGGAAGGGTTGCGGCCAGGCGCCGACGGCACCAAGAGTGGGGCCTCGGCGGACAGGCCACCGAGTCGGTGGCCTGGGGTGTAACCGATTTCTCCGGGCGGAGCGAAACGGCATCGAACCGGACGGAACCAAAGGAGGCTCTCGATGATGCTCACTAGGAAACTGGCCATTGTGGTGGTCAGCGGGTTGCTCGCAGGATCGGCCTTGGCCGCCTGCGGCGACAATGACGGCTCGGACGGCGGATCGTCCGGCGGGGGCGGGGCCTCCGCTGGTGAAGGCGCCACGACCATCACTTTCTGGCAACGCCAATTCACCGACGACGAGGACGCCTGGTACAAGGCGCAAGTGGACGCCTACAACGAGTCACAATCCGACGTCTTCGTGGACTACCAGATGGTTCCCGAGGACGCCTGGGATCAGAAGATACAGGCGGCCCAGGCCTCCGGCACGGCGCCGGACGTCTACACCCGCGCCTACAACCAGATAGTGCAGTTGGCCGGCCAGAAGGCCATCGCCGACTTGACCGACCTGATCCCCGCGGCCTCGTGGGACGACCTCTACGACAACATCCGCGACATGGTCTCGGTGGACGGTCGGCACTACGCCTATCCCGTCCTGGTCGAGCCCTCGATGGTGCTCTACTACCGCACCGACTTGTTCGAGCAGGCCGGACTGGACCCGGCCGATCCGCCAACCACCTATGACGAGTTGATCGCCGCCGGCGAGGCGCTGAAAGGCGTCCTTCCTGACGGGCAGTTCGCCCTCGGAATCTCGCAGACCGTCGATGAGATGGCCTGGAGCACTTGGGGGATGCAGGTCGGGCTGGCCGGAGGGTTCCCCATCAGCGGAGACTGGGGCACAGCCCAGGCGGACAACACGGCCTACGCGCCGTTGTTCGACTTCTACCGCTCGCTGCATGACAAGGGGATCATCCCGGAGCAGAAACTGGCCGACTACGTCGACTCCACCCCGTACGGCGAAGGCAAGCTCGCCATGATGGTGTGCGGCTCGTGGGCCAGCGGCGAACTGATCCGCAATTTCCCGGACATGGTCGCCAACACGGCCGTCGCGAAGATGCCTCTGGCCACTTCCGACATGTCCAAGCCCTCCGCCACGCTGGGAGGTTGGACCCTGGTGATCGACGCCAAGACGGAGAAAGCCCAGGCGGCGGCGGACTTCATCAACTGGTTCTTGGCGGGCGACCCGACCATCATGATCGACTACTTCAAGTACACCATGTTCTCCAAGTTCCCCGCCCGCCAGACCGTGGACGAGGCCGTCGCGGCCGACCCGGCCTCGGCGGACGCCAACCCGTTCCGGGCCACCATCGCGGAGACCATCGTGCCGGTGTCCGTCAACGAGGCGACCTATCCGTGGGAGGTCTCCCAAGCCTTCGCGCAGCAACTCGAGGCGGCGATGCTGGGCACGGACACGGCATCGGCGCAGGCTGAAGCCCAATCCGCCATCACCGGGTTGATCGAGAAGCTGGGGATCGCGGGCACGGGACCCGGCGACTGACATCGACCGCGTTTCCGGCGGGCGGGTGGCCAGAACCCTCCCGCTCGCCGGGAACCTTTTACGCGGCAGGCGCCTCGGCGCCTTGAACCATCGATCTCAGGAGACCCAATATGCTGGCAGCCAGCGCAGCAGTCCCCGCCGCTGCGACCGACGCCCCCAGGCCGTCCCAGGGGAAAGCCCAAACCCGCGTGGGCGGCATCGTCCAACGGCGTCGCGGACGGCGCCGGAACCGTCGCAACACGGCGCTCGCCTTCGCGATGCTGGCGCCGGCCATAGTCGGGCTGTCAGTCTTCGTCCTGTGGCCGTTGGTCCGCAGCCTCTACCTCTCCTTCTTCGAGTGGAGCTTCTACACCGACAACGTCTACGTGGGCTGGAAGAACTTCGTCGACGTGGTGAGCGACCCGAGGTTCGGCGCCTCGGTGCTGAGGGGCCTGTTGTTCACCTGCATGGTGGTCCCGCTCCAACTGGTGATCGCGTTCGTCTTCGCCTCGCTGGTCCGCACGGTCGGCCCAAAGCTGTCGGGCCTGATGAAGGTCACCATCTACATCCCGACCGTGGTGTCGATGGTGGTCGCCTCGATCATCTTCATCGTCATCTACCAATACTCCGGCGGCCTGGCGAACTGGCTGGTGGGCTTGTTCGGCGTCGATGCGCAGGCCTGGCTGGGGAACCCCAAGCTGGCCCTGTCCTCTCTGGTGGTTCCCGCCGTGTGGATCGGCATGGGGCTGACGTGCCTGATCATGTTGTCCGCCGTGCTGGACATCCCTGAGACGTATTTCGAGGCGGCCAGGCTGGACGGGTGCGGATGGCTCAGGCAGCAGTTCTACATCACGCTGCCGTCGATCAAGAACCTGACCCTGTACCTGACCATAACGGGGATCACCGCAGCCCTCCAGCAGCTCGAAATACCTCTGGTGATGACCAACGGAGAACCTGCCAGTTCCACGTTGCTGCCAAATCTCTTCATCTTTCAACACTTCCGCACGGACCCAAATGTCGGTTTCTCGGTGGCGGCCGCGTTCCTGTTGTTCGCGGTGATCGGCGGAGTCTCGGCGCTGGTGTTCCGGTTGTTGCAATCTGAGAAGTCGATGGATTCATGATGGCGAAACTCACCGGGCCGACCGGTTCCAAACCCAAGAAGGCCGTCACGGCGGCGGCCAAACTTGCCTTAGCCGTCCTGTTCCTGGTGGGCACGCTTCTGCCGCTGGTCTGGATGATCCTGTCCGGGTTCAAGACCAAGCTGGAGGTCACCCGCACGCCGTTCAAGTTCCTGCCGGACGCGTGGCAAGTGGACAACTACATGCAGATCTTGAGCGACCCGGCGTTCACGCGCGCCCTCGGTTTCACGGCCCTGGTGGCGGTGGTGTTCGCCCTGGGCTCCCTGGCGGTCAACTCGATGGCCGCGTACGTGTTCGCCAGGCTCGAGTTCGCCTTCAAACGCACCGTCTGGACGGTCGTAATATCCACCATGTTCATCCCCTGGATGACCATTCTGTTGACCTCCTTCCTGGTGGTGAACGAACTCCGTCTGATCAACACCATGTGGGTCCTGGTGCTGCCGGCCATGGCGTCCGCCGCCCAGATCTTCTTCTTGCGGCAGTTCTACCTCGGCATCCCGATCTCCCTGGAGGAGGCCGCCCTGATCGACGGCGCCGGGCGTTTCCAGGTCTTCATCCGGATCTTCGTGCCCATGTCCAAGGGAGTGTTCGTGGTCAGCGGCATGACGCAGTTCCTGGCGGCCTGGAACTCCTACGTGTGGCCCATTCTGACCATCACCGACCCCAAGATGAACATGATCCAACAATTCCTGGGCCTCTTCCGGGGTTCGCGCTCCACCGAGTTCGGCCTGCTGATGGCCGGTTCCGCGCTGTCGGTGGTCCCGGTGCTGATCATCTTCTTCGTCTTCCAGCGCCAGATAATCGCCGGGGCGCGGCTCTCCGGGTTCAAGTAAGTCCGGCGCACTGGTCCCCATGAGCGCGGCTGAGAGCGCCGTCCCCCGCACGGCCGACCCGCCTACGGCCGTCTGCCGAACGGCCGTGCCGCATACGGCCGTCCCCGCCCTAGCCATGCCGGTGGGCGGCATCGGCACCGGGAATTTCGCCATCGGCGCGGACGGCTCGCTGCGCCAATGGCAGTTGTCGGGGATGGCGAACCATCGCGGCGCGCTCCCAGGGACGGGCTTCTGGCTGCGCGTCACCCAAATCGAGCCGCCGCTGGACGTCATAACCATGGCGCAAGGCGCTCCCGTGGCGGACCCGCGGGCGCCGCTGGTGACCGACGGCTTCGTGCCGCCGTGGATGGCAGCCGCGGCCAGCGGGTTCGGCGCCTTCAAGAACGCGGAGTTCGCCGCCACGTACCCCGTCGCCCGGGTGGAGCTGACCGATCCCAGGTTCCCCCTGAGCGTGACCATGCGAGTCATGAACCCGATGTCGCCAGGCGACGTGGAGGTCTCCTCGTTGCCGACGGGCATGGTCGAGTTCTCCTTGCGCAACCAAGACGATTTCCCCCTCCACGGCACCTTGGCCGGGTCCTTGCTCAACGCGGTGGGGTGGGACTGGATCACGCCGATAGAGGGGCACACGCCGGGTCTGGGAGGCAACGTCAACCGCCTGGTTCGTGGGCGCGGGTGGGCCCGGGTCATGATGACGAACCCCGCCCTGGCGGAGGACCACTGGTTGGCCGGCTCGATGGTCTTGGCGGCGGACGACGAGGCAGCGGCCGCCCTGCCCCGTTGCGCCGGGCTCAGCCAACTGCGGGCTTTCCTCGAGTCGAGGGCGACCAACGACGGCCGGGCGCGCCTGGCCCTGGCGCCAGCCACGGCGGACCCTCAGTGGAACGCGCCGATGGGCGGCGAGGGCCCCAGCCCGCAAGGCCGGTCCTGGCTGGGGGTGATCGGCGTGCCTTTCGCGCTGGACCCTGGGGAGACTCGTGCGGTCAGGTTCGCCATCACCTGGCATTTCCCGAACCGCGCGGTGGACACGGAACAGGTCGGCGAGCCGATGCCTGGGCTCGGGTCGTCGCGCTTCTACCTGGGCAACCACTACGCGCTGAGGCACCTGGACGCGCTCGACGCGCAACTGACGGTGGAACGGCGTTGGGACGAGTTGGTGGGCCGCACCCAGGAATGGACGGACAACCTGCTCCGCTCCTCGTTGAGCCGACAAGAGGCGGAGCGGCTGGCCGCGCAGGCGGCCTATGTCCGCTCGCCGACCTGCTTCGTGGGCGCCGACGGCCGCTTCTACGGCTACGAGGGCTCGCTGGGCGCCTCGACCGTCATGTGGTCCGGGCAGTTCGGCGGGTCCTGTCCCATGAACTGCACGCACGTGTGGCTCTACGAGGCGGCCCTGGCGGGTCTCTGGCCGGATCTCGAGCGGAATATGCGCGACACCGAGTTCGACGTCATGCAGGGCGCCGACGGGTCGATTCCCCACCGGCTGCGCGTCCCGGTCTATCTGCCGCAGCTGACGGGCGAGGTGATCGGCGGTCCCGAGGAGCCCGCGCTGGACGGCATGTTGGCGACCATCTTGAAGTCTTTGCGCGACTTGCAGCGAGGCGCCGGGCGGGACTGGCTGGAGCGTCGCTGGCCCCAGTTGGTCAAGCTGTACCGCCACATCGTGGGCAAGTGGGACGCGGATGGCGACGGGGTCTTGCGCGGCATTCAGCCGTCCACCCATGACATCGATTTGGCGGGCGTCAACCCGTTCATGGGCTCGCTGTGGCTGGCCTCGCTGCGGGCGTTGTCCAAGATGGCTCTGACGGTGTCCGATGCCGTGACCCGAGTCGACGCGGACGCCAGGTTCGCCAGCGGCTCGGCCGGGTACGACGAGTTGTTGTTCGACGGCAGGCACTATGTGCAGGTGCTCGACCCTGGCGATCCGACGGATTTCCAGTGGCTCGGCGGCGTGCTCTCCGACCAGGTGATTGGGCAGTGGTGGGCGCATCAACTGGGACTGGGGCACATCTTGCCGCGCGAGCATGTGCGCAGCGCGCTCAAGCATGTGGTGCGCTCGAATCTGCGCCACGGCTTCGCCGGTTTCGAGCATCCCTACCGGGTCTACGCCGACTCGGCCCAAGACTCCGGGCTATTGATGTGCTCTTGGCCGGACGGCGGCAGGCCCGCCGTGCCGACCCGCTACGCCGACGAGGTCTGGACTGGAGTCGAATGGCAGGTCGGCGCGCACTGCCTCTTCGAGGGCCTGCAGGACGAGGCCCATGCGGTGCTCGGAGCGCTCTGGGCCAGACACGATGGCGCGCGCCGCAACCTGTTCAACGAGATCGAGTGCGGCGACCACTACGCCCGCGCCATGTCCGGCTGGACGCTGTTGCAGGCCCGTTCAGGGGTGCGGGTGGACCATTCTTCCGGTGTGGTCCATGTCTCCCAGCCCGGTCGCTGGCCGGTGGTGGCCGCCACCGGCTGGGGATACGTCGAAGTCGGCGCGGCGGGCGCTGAATTGCACGCCCTGGAAGGTTCCTTGGATCTGCGGATCGAATGCGACTGAGAACCATTCTCAACAGTATTGGGGACAGTCCTCATTACATCTGAGAACGATTCTCA
>JAISCU010000113.1 GCA_031265345.1 Bifidobacteriaceae bacterium | reverse complement strand
GCGTGGTCGCGAGGCCGGGCGGCGGGGGCACAGAGTTAATGGCAGGCTAGAAGGCGTGTCCAAGCCGCTGCCCTTGCGCTCCCGAATGGCGATCGCCGCTGGCAGAGCCGCCGCCGCCGCGTCCAGGGCCATCGGCCGGGGCAGGGGCCAGGTGATCGGCGGCCGGGTCATGCTGAGGATCGACTCCGCGCTGCTCCAGCGGCTGGCCGCGCCCATGCAGGTCACCGCCGTCAGCGCCACCAATGGCAAGTCCACCACCACCCGCATGATCGCCGAAGCTCTTCGCACGCTCGGCCCGGTGGCGCACAACCTGACCGGCGCGAACATGGCGGCGGGCGTCGCCACAGCCCTGGCCGCCAACCGCGACGCCGAGTTCGCGGCCCTCGAGGTGGACGAAGCCCATCTGCCCGCAGTGGCCACGGCCACCGGCGCGTCGCAGCTGGTGCTGATGAATCTGAGCCGCGACCAATTGGACCGCGGCTCCGAGGTCAGGATGCTGACCGAGCGCTGGCGGACCATGGCGACAGGGCTCACGTCAACTGTCCAGGTGATCGCCAACGCCGACGATCCGATGGTCGCTTGGGCCGCCAGCGCCGCGCCCAACGTCACCTGGGTGGGCTGCGGTCAATGGTGGACCGAGGATTCCGCCCTCTGTCCCCGCTGCGGCGGCAACTTGGAACGCCGCGAGGCCGGTTGGTCCTGCCCCGAGTGTGGTTTGGCCCGCCCGCAGACCGCCTGGCATTTGACGCACGATGCCGCCGACATAGTCACGCCGTTCGGTCCAGTCCGCCCCCGGTTGGCTTTGCCCGGCCGGTTCAATGTCTCCAACGCCGCCATGGCCCTGGCGGCGGTGTCCGCCCGCGGCGTCGCGCTGGACGCCGCTTTGGAGGCGTTCTCCAAGGTCAGCGACGTGGATGGCCGTTACGTGAGGGCCAGCGTCGAGGGCCACGAGACCCGCTTGCTGTTGGGCAAGAACCCCGCCAGTTGGACCGAGATGATGCAATTGGTGGCCAGTTCCCCGGCCCTGTTGGTGGCGGTGCTGAACGCTCGCGGCGCCGACGGGCGCGACCCGTCTTGGATCTGGGACGTGCCCTTCGAGGAATGGGCCGGACGGCCCTGCTGGGTGGCGGGCGAACGACGTTTCGACCTGGCGGTGCGGCTGGACACCGCGGGCTTGGACGTCCTGGGCGTCAGCCTCGACCCGTTGGCCGCGGCGGCCGAGGCGGGAGAGGGTCAAGCCCTCGACATTGTCGCCAATTACACAGCCTTCCAAGAACTGAGAGCGCGGGTGGCGAAATGACAGATTCCGAAATGGGTGCTGACACGACCACTGGCGGCCTGGTGGGTCTGCGGCGGGGAGGAGAGGTCGGCATCGTCCATCTGTATCCAACGGCGATGGGCACCTACGGCGACGGCGGGAACTTGAAGGTGCTGGCGCGACGGTTGGAGGCGCGCGGGATCGGGGCGCGCGTGGTGACCGTGGGGCTGGGCCAGCCGGTGCCGGAGCGGGCCGAACTGTATGTGCTCGGCGGCGGGGAGGACGCCTCGCAAGTCGCGGCGGCGCGCGAGCTGCGCCGATCCGGGGCTCTGATCCGGGCGGCGGAACGCGGCGCGGCGGTGTTCGCGGTCTGCGCCGGGCTGCAGGTGCTGGGGCACGATTTCGAGGTCTCCGGCGGGGAGGTCGAACCGGGGCTGGGGCTGCTCGACGCGACGACCAGGCGGCGCTCGCCGCGCGCGGTCGGCGAGGTGCTGGCGGAACCGTTCGACGGCTCGCCGCTGCTGACCGGTTACGAGAACCACGGCGGCGGCACAGCGCTGGGACCAGCGGCGGAACCCTTGGCGAAGGTGATCTCCGGGATCGGGAACGGGGCTGGCGGGCCATCCGGCGACGGCACCGAGGGCGCCATCCAGGGCCGGATCGTGGCCACCTACCTGCACGGCCCGGTGTTGGCCCGCAACCCGGCGCTGGCCGACCAACTGCTGGCGATGGCGCTGGGCGCCGAACTGCCGCCGCTGGAGGCGCGCTTCGTGGCCGACTTGCGGGCCGAGCGCCAGGAGTACGCGCGCTCCGGCAAATTGTCCGCCGAATCGGCGCGCACCCGGCGGTGATTCACGGGCTCACGTCGACAAATGGGTCGATCGCGAAGCCCTTTGCTGCGGCGGCGAGGCCGGCGTCACCGGTCCACAGCCGCCGACACCCGGCCGAGTGGGCGATCGCCCAGTGCAACGCGTCGGGCGTCTTGATCCGGGCACTGGCACGCAACCGGGCGGCCCGCTCGAAGACCGTTGGCGGAATCGTCAGCATCTCGAAATCCGTGAAGGCCGCTCGGTAATCATCTTCCAGCCGCAGGTCCGCCTGGCGGAATGGCTTGACCAGGCACTCCATCGCAACCAGCGGGCTGATCGCGAAGCGTTGGCCGGACGCGGCACCGCCCAGCGCCCGGCGGGCCGCATCGCCCCTGGGCCCGATTCCTTCGACAGCGTAAATCAGGAAGCAAGCATCGAGGTAGATCACTGCCACGACTCCCGTTCGCGTTCAATGTGCGCGGCAAGATCGTCCTCCGTCACCGCGTGCGCCGCGCCGGACCGATCGGCAAGTCGATCCGCCATCCTTGCGGCGATCGCGGCGCCGCTCGGCAAAGCCTCGCTGGCCGCCGACACCGGCACCAGCTTGACCGCTGGCTCACCGCGTCTGGCGATCATCACGTCGGTGCCAGACAACGCCTGATCAATCAGCTCAGATAGGCGGTTATGGGCCTGGGCCACGCCGACAACCATCGACATATCAATCTCTCCCTATTGTCGCGCTATGTCGCTATCTAATCTAGCGCACTAGCGTGACAGCCGAGTCAGGGCCGGCGACGCAGCGAGCGGGTCGACAACCGCGCGCGCCAGCGCTGACGCCGCGAACGCCCGGCTGTGACCGTCCGCTCGACCTGACGCAGCGACGACCAATAAGTCTTGGCGACAGCTTCGGACGGCTCATAGGGAGCGAAGTGGGCCTCGTTGGAGGCGGTCGCCAGGAGGACCAGCATTCCGTGCGCTTCGCCGCCCAGCGCCTGGCCGGCCTGGTCGGCCTGCTCCAGACGGGTCTTTCGGGG
The DNA here is from genome assembly GCA_031265345.1 of Bifidobacteriaceae bacterium. The sequence goes on along the minus strand of JAISCU010000113.1, from coordinate 24,319 downwards.
CGCGGGCGGCGCCCGCAGATCGACCAGCAGGTCGACGACCTCGTCCCAGCCGCCCATCAGGCGGCGTCGCGGATCGGGCGCGTGTTCGCGGCGTCGCCGTCGCCGGCGCTTCCACAGCCCGATCATGGCGATCGGGGTCATCACCATGATCAGCACAGCCAAAGACAGACCGCCCACCAGGGCGACCAGCCTGGACCAGGGACCAACGGGCTGGTCATCGGCGGCGTCCGAGCCGCCCAGGGAGGAGCCGGCCGTGTCCGATTCGGGCGGGGCGGCAGGCGGCGGATTGGGCAGGGGCGGAGGCAGCTGTTGCGGCTGCGGCTGGCTCTGTTTGGTCTCACTGACCTGCTCGGGCGTCTTGTTCTTGTCGGGAGTGGGATAGAAGGACACCCAGCCCAGGCCCGCCAGGTCGATCTCGACCCAAGCGGTCAAGTCGGCACCGGTGAAGACGACCGAGCCCTCGGCCGCGCCCGGTCGCGGGGCCGACTGAGCGGCATCGTCCCCCAGCTCAGCCGGCGGGAAGCCCAGCACGACGCGCGACCCCAGGCCCAGACTGCGCGCCATCAGCGCCATGGCGGAGGCGTACTGTTCGGAATTGCCCACCATCGGTTCCTGCAGGAACAGGGTGTCGATCCGAGCCGAACCGTGGCCGGCCATCGAGACCGCCGGGCCAGCGGTCGCGGAGCCGTCCGCGAAGTAACCGTCGCGGCGCAAGCCCTCAGCCAGGGCCAGGGCGGCTTCGCCAGCGGTCGCCGTGTCGGCCGTGTAGGTCGAGGCCGCGGCCAGGACCGGATCGGGAATGGATTCGGCCTGCGGAACCAGCGCGCGCCCCGGACCGGCCAGCATCACCTGGGACGCGTCGGGCGGCGGCGCCCAGCCGGACTGCCGATAGCTGAGCTGGTCGGGCAGGCCGCCGGGCAGCGCGGCGGCATTGGTCTGCGAATTGACGCGCACCGAGTCGGTCAGCGCCGGGTCCTGGTCGATCAACTCGATCCGGGACGGCCGGCCCACCGTGGGCAGCCAAACGCCGCCCAGACCGGCGGCCGTGATGGTGACATCCACGCGATCACCGCCCGGCTCTGGAACATCCGCCGCGGCCGGTCGCACGAACTCGCCCGAACCCGACGACTCCGGCCCGGCGACGTTCCAGACGATCCCGTCGAAGGCGTCCATGGTCGCCAGACGGAGCGGTTGATCCGCTGGCAGACCCTGGGCCGTGGCCAACTCGGCCTGGTCCAGGTCGCGCACATAGTGCCGGTAGGCCGCCAACGGACTGGCCAAGGCGGACGGGTCGAACGGCGGGACGACGTGCTCGCGGACCACCAGGCGCTCCGGCGCGGACCGCGCCCGCCAGCGATCAGCCCCGACCCCGGCCGCCGCGATCACCGCGACCATGACCAGGCCGGCCACGACCCGCCGCCGTTGGAAACTGCCGCGCCGGTGCGCCACCCAGACCAGCGCGCCGATCGTGGCCGCGAGGCCTGCGGCCACAGCCTGGAAAGACGGCTGCGCGCGCAGGACCAGGCAGATCGCCGCCACCACCACCGGCACCAATCCGGCCAGGGGCCGCCGAGCCTGCGAGAATCGCGTCAGCATCAGCCAGGCGGCGGCAACCGCCAAGTAGCTCAGGGCGAAGGGCGCCACCGCGAAACCGCCGCCCGCGCCGATCGGCACCGGCACCGTCAGGATGTCCTTCCACGACGAGGCCAGGCCCCGGACCAGCAGACGCAGCGACGTCCAGGTCGGCAGAACCTGCCAAGCGGCGGCGGCCGGGACGGCGGCTGGCGTGCCCGCCAGCACATAACCGCAGGCGATCGCCGCCAGCCCAGCCGGTAGCCGCCAGCGCAGCCAGGAGATGGCCAGGGTTACCACCAAGGCTCCGACGATGCCGCCGACCACGGCCCGGAGCAGGACCGCCAGTCCGAACACCGGCACCAAAGGGGTTGTCGCCAGCGCGATCAGCAAGCCGATCGCCGCCAGGTCGCCGACCAGGGCTGCAGGCCTCGGCGCGGTCTTAGCCGCCATGACTCACCGCCGCCGCCAGCAGACGCGGGAGGTCCTCCAGCCGCCCGATCGTCACCGCAGACAAGGCGCCCAGCGCTCGGGCCTGGCCGGGCGCGCCGTCGCTCGCCGTGACGATCAGGCTGCGGGCGCCCGTCGGCCGCGAACGCGCGGCAGCCCGGACGGCGGCTGAGTCAGCCTCGCGCCCGGCGATCACGGCGGTCAAAGTGGCGGCGGGCATCCTCTGGGCCAGCCGCGCCACCATCTTGGGGGCGGTCCAACCACTGGTCGAGGCCTCCAAAGGGCAGCAGTCGTCCAGCATGGTCTGCTTGCGCCCGGCCCGCAGTTCGGCGGCCCCGGCCAACGCGCGAACCTCGAATCCGGCCTGCAGGCCGAACAGCCCGAGCGAGGCCAGCACGCTGACCGCCAACTCGAAGTCCCGCCAGCGGCTGTAGGATTCAAGATCGGTCGCCAGGGCCAGGCCCAGTTGGGTCAGGCGGGTGTCCTCGAACTCGCGGACCATCAGAGACCCCAGTCTGGCGGTTGGCTTCCAGGCGATGTGCCGTCTGTCGTCGCCGGCCCGGTACTCGCGCACGGTGTGGAAGGACAGGTCGGAATCGGCTCGGTCGCGGGTAGCCTGTCCCTCCAGATCCCGCAACAGGCCGGCGCCCATGTTGCGTGGCGGCACGGTGGCCGGTCGCACGTACAGCCCGACCGGATCGCACCACCGGGCCGACCGCGTCACCAAGCCCAACGGATCACCTCTGACGGACCGCGCCGGCCCCACCTCGACCAGCGCCCGCCGACTGGTGTCGACCTCGAACCGCCGCTCGAACACCCCGCCGCCCCGAAGCGACGGCACGGTCCAAACTGGACGGCGGTTCCCGACCGGCAGTTCGAGCGCGGCGGGCAGACTCCGGCGCCGGCGCTCGTTGACCACCCGGACCAAGCCCTCGGCCGGCTGGCCAACGGTGACGCGGTCGCGGCTCAGATGGATCGTCACCCGGAAACTCGACTCGCCCAGACAAGCCACCACTCCGACCAGGAAAGCGGCGCCCAGCCCGGCCGCCGGGATCAGCAGTTCGGGCCAGTCGAACCACCAGCCCAAGACGCCCAGCACGCCGGCCAGGATCAGGACTGTCCAACCGAAGGGGCTGACGGCGCCGCGGAGCGTCCCCCAGAAGGTTCCGCCAAGCGCTCTCCCCAGCGCTCTCCCAAACGCCCTCGGCGGTGCCTTTGCCCGCGCCTCCATGATCGGCTTCCGGCTCCGGCTAGGCGCCACGGTCCGCCGGAGGAGCGGTCCGCTCGAGGATGTCCGCCAAGACTTGTTCAGCCGTGGTGTCCCCGAAGGCCTCGTCCTGTTCCAGGATGACCCGGTGCGCAAGAACGGGCTTGACCAGCTGCTTGATGTCGTCGGGGATGACGAACGGGCGCCCCGCGCTGAGCGCCCACACTTTGGCGGCGCGGACCAGGGCCAAGGTGCCTCGGACGGACACGCCGACGGCCAGCTTGGGGTCTTCGCGAGTCAGCTCGCACAGGCGCAGCGCGTAGTCGATCACGGACTTGTCGACCGCCACGGTGGCGGCCGCCTCGGCCAGCTCGCTGATCTGATCGGTCGTCATCAAGGGCGCCAACCGGGCCGAGCGGTCCATCTCGCCGGATTGCTCGAGGATGGCCATGGCCGCCTCATGGCCGGGATAGCCGATCGAGGTCTTGATCAAGAAGCGATCCATTTGGGCGGCTGGCAGCTCGTAGACGCCGCCGAGTTGCTTCTCATGCTGGTTCTGGGTGGCGATCACCAAGAACGGCGCCGGCACTGGCCGGGTCTCGCCGTCGATGGTGACCCGCCCCTCCTCCATGACTTGCAGCAAAGCCGACTGGGTCTTCGGGGAGGCCCGGTTGATCTCGTCCGCCAAGAGGATGTTGCAGAACACCGGGCCGGGACGGAACTGGAAACTAGCGTCGCGCGGATCGTAGGCGTTGACGCCCAGCAGGTCGGACGGCAGCAGGTCGGGCGTGAACTGGATCCGGTTGTGGACACCGGAGACCACGGCGGAGATCGATCTGGCGAGCTGGGTCTTGCCGGTCCCGGGCGCGTCCTCGAGGAGCACATGGCCGCGAGCCAGCAGGGCGACCGCGACCAGGCGAATGGCCTGCGGCCGTCCCAGGATGACTGTGCCGACGGCATCGGACAAAGCCCGGAAAGCCGCCGTGAACGCGCCTACTTGGGATGGGATCACCGCAATAGTCCTTTCAATCTGAAATCTGGCCAGAAATCGCGCCGTTCCGGCCGGTACCACCACGGCGATGCGAGCCCTGGTGGGGCGCCGCGCTCCACTACCCAGGCACCCGCGCGCGCGGACAGCCCGGCCGAGGACTGCGGCGGATCGCCTTCGCCAGGGGGATCCGGCGTCGGGTCCGGCGTCGGTTCGACCGGCGGGGTCGGCGGCGCCGGCGGCTCCGGCGGGGCCTCCAGGACGAACGAGATCGACTTCGAGGCGCACGAATTGGCGTCCGAGGCGCCGGCGCCGCCCGGCAGACCGGTCAAGCACGCCGTCACCTGGGCCTGATAGGTCCCGGGAGCGTCCAACCCGAAGGCCTGGGCCGCGGGCTCCGAGCTGGTCCGTTCCATCAGAACCGTGCCGGGCGCCGCGGCGTTGGCCACCGTCACCCGGTAGGCGAGCCCGTAGTCAGTGGACCCGAGCCAGCCGGGGGAACCGCCGCCCCACTTCAATTCGACGTTCCCGGAATCGACGGAGGTCTGCCGCTGGCCGTCGGGGACTCTTTCGATGGTCGGCTGATCGGGCGCGTCCCACATGGTCAAAGTGGCCGACTGCTCCGGACCGGCCTGGCCGGAGGCGGAGCTGGTGGCACGCACCCGATAGGTGTGACCGGCCGCGGCCGCCGCTTCGGAACTCCCCGAGCCGCGGGTGTCGTCCTCGGCCAAGGTGGTGGACGCCCCGCCCGTGGTGTCCTCCAGGACAACCGTGGTGGCGACGGCGTCCGATCCGTTCGCCACCCCCGCCGTCCAGCTGACGGCGACACTGCCCGCGCCGGCTGCGTGGACCAATTCGAGTCCGGGCGCGCCGGGCGGCCCGAACGGCACGAAGGAGACCGAATCGCTCCAGGGACCGGGGCTGTCGGAAGTGTTGTGGGCCTGCAGACGGGCCGTGTAGGTGCGCCCGTTGACCAGATCGCTCAGGGCGTGGCTGAGCGCGCTCCCGGCCACGGTGATGGTGTCGATCTGGCCCGCGTCGGTGGCGATCTGAAGGCTGTAGCTGGTCACCGGCGAGCCTTGGCTGGCCGCTTGGGTCCATTGGAGGACCGCTTGGCGGTCGGAGACTTCGACGCTCAGAGACGGCGGCGCGGCTGGCGGGACGTCGACCAGCACCGGCACCGACACTTCGCTGGGCTGCGAATAGCCGACCTCGTTATGGGCTTTGACCAAGAAGGTGTAGCGCACGCCCATCGGCAGGTCGACTATGGTGCAGGGCGAAGCCGCGCACTGTTGGCGGCCGCCGCTCCATTCGACCAGGTAATGGTCGATGTCGGCGTTGTTGGATCGAGGCGTGTCCCATTGCAGGTCGACCTTGCCGTCGAACACGGTGCCGATCGCCCGCGGGCGCCCCGGCGGTTCGGGCAGGCCCACGACCACCAGGTCGAAGCTCCCGCGGGCGATCCGCTCCGGCAAGTCGAGCGCGTCATTGGCGCTGTAGACGACCCGCGCGGTGCCGCTGAACCCGGCTCGGGGCGTCACGGTAATGACCGAGCCGTCGGTTGACACCTCCGCCGCCGTGTCCGGCATCACGGCCGGTCCGCCCGCGCCCGTGACCACGCTTAGCGGCCCCAGGTTCGGCACCGGGTTGGCGGCGCCGGCCAGGACGTCGACGCTGACCGGTTCGCCGGTCGATCGCTGAGGCGGCATCTGGGCCAACACCAGCAGGGGTCGGCGCGAGGCCACCACCTGCAGATTGACGCTTCCCTGGCCGGTCACGCCGAGGTAGGAGACGTTGATCGCGATCGAGGCGCCCAGGCCCACTTCGGCGCCCTTGACAGCTTGGGCCCGGAGCACCGAACCTTCCAGGGAGACGTCGAAACCCTCGGGACTGGCGGAGGCCCGCTCAAAGGTCAGACCCTGGGGGTTCGGCACTCCGGGAACCGAGGCGAGCGGCGCCAGGTCCACTGTGGCGGCCTCTTCGTCCAGAGCGCAGCGCAGGATCGCCGTTTTCAGCTTTGGCGGCTGCTGGTCCTGTCCCACCACGTTGACCAGCAGGGTCAGAGTCGAGCGGATGCCGTTCGGGTCGGTCGGCGTCTCGCCGTCGGTCACCTCGAAGGTGATCGAGGCGGGACCGGCGTAGTCCGGCCGGGCTGTGTAGACCAAGGTCTGGGAATCGTCCTTGTGCAGGGCAGAACCGTCCGATTTGGTGGCGCTGATCGAGTCGGGGTTGATCAGCCACGGCTCCTTGCCGGGACCGACTTGGACAATCGAGGCCAGCTCGATGGTTTGGGGCACGCCCGCGCGCACCTCCAAACCGTCCGCGCGGGGGCGCAGCACCGGCGGGAAAGTCCCTTCCCGAGGCACGTAGACGAAGGCATAGGAGTGGACGCCTTCCGCTTCGGGCGCCACGTTGGTGACCCGGAAAGCCAGGGTCCTGGGCTCGTCGCCCAGGTTGACTCGGATCGAGGAATCGGCGGTCACGCTGGCCACGTCCGAGCCAGCGCCTGGACCCGCGCCCGAGCCCGCGCCCAGGTCAGCGTCCAAGTCCGCGTCCAGCAGTTCGACGGCGAGGTCGGACAGCGGACCGGATGGGTTCGACACCTTCTCCAACACTTCGACCGTGACCGCGCTCTTGTTCCGCGTCTCCTTCGGCGAGACGACCGAGTCTTTGGCGACCGGCGCCAGTATCGGGGCCTCCGGATCGACTATCACGCTCAGGGCGGCGCTCGATTCCTGGCCGAACTCGTTGCAAGCGGTGTAGCCGATCGCGTAGGCGCCTGGCTCGGCGGGCGCGGCCAAGTCGATCGCCTGGTCCACGAAGGCGACTTCGAGCCCGAGGTCCCCGACCACCGGCTCGCCGCAGAGCGACAGCGGCGCACCGTTCGTCTCCAAGTCGTTGGCCAGGACATCGGCTCTCAAGGCCGTGCCCGGACGCAGCGTGACCTGGTCGTCGCGCGCCATCACCGAGACTTCGTCGGACGATTCCGGCCCAATGCCGACCCTGACCGTGGCGGTGGAGCGCAACCCGACCCAGTCCTCGACCGCATAGGTGAACGTGTCGGTGCCCTCCTCGCCGGGCAACGCCTCGTATTCGAGGAAGTCCGCCCCGACCGCCGTGATGCGCCCCTTCTCCGGAGCGCTGGCCAACCCTTGCAGCAGCACCCCGTCGCCGTCCGGGTCGATCCCGGTCAGCGGCACCGCGATGCGGGTCTTCTCGCCCGCGATGACGCGCCCGGACAGATCCTGCGGCGCCGGGGGCTCCTTGTCCAAGCCCGCCGAGGGCCGGGCGTTGATGGTCAACGCGGCGGAGGCGGCGTTGCCGTCGGGATCGCGCACGGTGAAGACGCACTGGACGGAGACCGCCTGGGCGGGGGCCTGGTAGCGGACCAGGTTCCCGGCCACGAAGGCGAGGCCCTCGCCCTCATTCGCGCAGCCGGCCAATTCCGGATCGACGCTCAGCGGTTGGCCCTCCGGATCGACGGCGTGGTCCAGGACCGGCACCGACACCACGCCTTCGGTGCGCACAGTGACGGTCATGTCTTCGACCGTGGGGGGCTGCCCCAGACCCTGCGCCGCCCCCAGCAGGCGGATCGAGCCGGGCACCACCTGTCCGTCCACGACCAGGTTGTAGTGCAGCGTGATCGGCTCGGTGATCTCCTGGTTCGGCAGGAGCTGAAGGGCTTGGTGGTGGACGGTGGCCAGCTTGAGGCCCGAGACGTCGGCGCCGTCCGCCGCCCAGACCGCGCCCAGCAGTTTGACCGATTCGGTCGGCGCGACATCGTTGGCCAACGGCGCGACAGTGGTCTCGGCCCCGGCCGTCGCGTAGGCGACGTCCAGGACCGCCACCGGCTTGGGCGGCGTTGTCGGATAGGCCAGCACATCGACACGGGCCACGCCCTGGCCTTGTTTCGCTCCCGCCACCACCGTGTACGCCACGTTGTAGGTCCCCGGCGTGGAGCTGGCGACTTCGATGGTCGAGGACTCCAGATCAGCGGTCATGTCCAACCCGACCACCTCCGGGACAGCCGCCAATTTGACCGCCTCGACGGTGCCGGTGCGAACCGATTCGAGCACGTTGATGGTGGCCCGCTGCCCGGCGTAGGCGTTGACTTTGATCGGCGCCATTCGCGGCGTGAGGCTGCGCGGGGGCATGACCGAGACCCGGATCAGTCCCTCCGCGCTGGCCAGGCCGTCAGACATGGTCACTTGGACGGTGCGGTTGCCCGGCAGACCCTCGGCCGCGACGGTGACCCGTCCCGACGGATCGGCCCGGACGCTCAAGCCCTCACCGGGGACGGCCGCGACCAGCGTCAATGGGTCGAGGTCGGGGTCGCGGAAGTTCTGCGCCACGTCGATGGTCGTCTCGGCGCCTTGCTCGATGGTCGCCGTCGCGTCCGCCAGGGCCGCCGGGGCGCCGTTGACGCCCTCCGCTTGGATCGCGATCGCGACATGACCCGTCGCCGGGGCGCCCGCCACCGAGCCGTCGGACACGGAGTACTCGAATTCGGCCGTCCCAGTGGCGTCCGGGGCGGCCGTGAATTGGACGGCCCTCCCCTCAGCAATCACCAAGGCCTCCCCGAAACTCTCCGCCACCTGCACAATCGACTCGATCGACAACGCCCCGCAGCTCGGTGTCGAATCGTTCTCCAGCACCGGCAGAATCGCCGTGGCGCCGGGCCGGATGCCGTAGGAATCGTCCACGGCGGTGGGCGAACCGGCCTGGTTGTCGCAGTCGAGCTCTTCGGCGAAGTCGGGGTCCTGATCGTCTTGCGGGTCGTCCTCATCCTCGCCCTGGTCCAGCAGGTCCCAGTTCGGCACGATCACTTTGGGCGACTCGTCGGGCTGCCAGACGCGCCCGTCGACGGTGTCGTTCAGCACCACCACGTCACGGTTGACGCGGAAGACCAGGCGGCTGGTCTGGTTCACGCCTTCCAGGGTGAGCACTTCCGGTTCGCCCCCGGAGCAAGTCTTGACGTAGTTCTGCTCCGGCGAGGCCCAGGCCGCGTAGACACAGCCGCCGATGCCGACCGGTTGGGCCGCCGCGCCCTGTCCGCTCTGCCCGCCGCCGCCTTCCTGCCCACCTGGCTCGGCCACCACTTCGACGCCGTCCGGTCCGGCCCGCAGCAGCTGACGGTTCGAGGCCACCAGCACGCCGCCACTCCCGCTGCCGCCGGGTCCGCCCCCGTCTCCATCGACCTGGCCGCCCCCGTCGCCTCCGCCAGTGCCGGGCTGTTGGAGTTGGAAGGCGTCGCCGTGTCCGCCGAGGTCGACCGAACCGCCCGGCCAGGCCAGCGTTGTCCCGGCCAGCACGTAGACCGTCGAGCCGACCACGGTGGCCTGTTCGAGCCGACCGGTGAGGTCCGGCAGTGGTTCGGTCACCTGGTCCTGGCCGGGAGCGCGGCCGGGTGTCAAGACGTGGCCTTGGCCGGAGGCGGTGACGCCGAACACCGATCCGTCCGGGCCGACCGCCATCATGGCCCCTGCCCCGAGGCTCAGGTCGGGTTCGTCCTCGCCCGTGCTCAGGGCCGCGATCTGCTCGAACGGCCTGACCCAGAGGTCGCCATGGGCGGGCGCCAGGACCGCGACTTGGCCGCCGCCTATAGCGGTCATGGTGTCGGCTGGCAGACCGACGGCGGTGTCCAAGGCGACCGCCACCGGGTCGAGCCCGCTCAGACTGGTCGGGTTCACGGACAGGATCTGGTTGCCGGCCTGCAGCACGTCGAGCGCCGCGACCTCGTTGCGGACCCCGCCGGTCAGTTCCGCGATCGGCGCGTTGAACCGGCCGATCGCCCCTTGGCCGGCGGCGGTGTTGGTGATCCAGACCGAGGCGTCGTGGAGGTCCACCTGTTTGACCGGGAAACCGTCGTCTACTATGGCCGCCGCCACCAGCGCCAGCGGCAGGGCGATAGGCCAGAAGCGGAGGATTTTCCGGCCACCCAGCCGTTGCACGATGCCGCCCTTCCGCTTTCCGCTGGCCCGCCTGGTTTGGCTGGTCCCGGCCCGCCGGTTACTCATCTCCCAGCCTCGCCTTGGGCTGGAAAGCCAACTGCGCCGCGAACAGGCCCCGCGCCCGGCTGATGACTTTGGCCCGCCCGGGGATGGCGGGTTCGGCTTTGACCCGGCCGATCAGTTGGCCCTCGTCGGGGCTGCCGGACAACAGGATGCCGGTAGCGCTGAGGTCGGTCAGCTTTTGGATGATGGGATCGAAACTGGCTCGGGCGGCGCCGCCGGAGCGCCTGGTCAGTGCTAGATGCAGGCCCACGTCGGCCGCCTGATCCAGGGCTGGGGCCAGCGCGGCGAGCGGGTTCCCCTGGGTGGTGGCCACGAGGTCGTAGTCGTCCACCAGCACGAACACTTCCGCGCCCGTCCACCAGGAGCGCTGGTCCAGCTGGGTCGGGGTGACGTCTGGGCCGGGCAGGCGGCTGTTGCAGAATTGGGCCAGCCCGGCGAGTTCCTGGCTGGCCTGGTCGCGGGTGGTCAGGTAGGCGCTCAGATACTCCTTCGGCAGGTCGCCCAGGAGCGACCGGCGGTAGTCGACCACGACGATTTGGGCCTCGCTGGGCGAATACAGGCGCATGACCTCGTGGGCGAAGGCTCGCAGCATGGTCGATTTGCCGGATCCGGAGTCTCCGTACAGGTAGAGCAGCGCCTCTTTGCGAGGGTCCAGCCCGGTCGGCGCCAGTTCGTCCTCGTCCAAGCCGAGCAGGATCTGCCGGTCCGACGGGTCGGCGGCGGCTTGGAGCTCGGCCAACGGCAACAAGGTCGGCAACCGTTTCAGCTTCGGGCCAGCCGGTCCGGTCCAGGCTCCGCCCACCGCCGCGATCAGCGCGTCCACGCCATCGGCCAGCGAGGCGACATCGGTTTGGGAGTCGATTCGCGGCAGTGCGCCCAGCATGTGATGGCGCCCCGATTCAAGGCCGCGCCCAGGGACCGACAGGGGGACGTTCTGAGCCTCCTTGCGGTCGATGACCGAGTCGCTCGTCTCACCCAGGCGCAGTTCGACCTTCGAGCCGAGCAAGTCGCGGACGTTCTGCCTGATCTCCAGCCACCGGGCGGCCGAGACAATGACATGGATGCCATAGGTCAGGCCGCGGGCGGTGATGTCGGTGACGGCGTCCTCGAGCAATTCGAACTCCGAGTGCAGCGTGCCCCAGCCGTCCACGACCAAGAAGATGTCGCCGTAGCCGTCATCGGCCTGGCCGCGCGAACGCCGCAACCGGTAGGTCTCGATCGAGTCGATCCCGTGCTCGCGGAAGAACAGTTCGCGGGCGTTCAGAATCGATTTGATCTCCGCCACCGTCCGGCGGACCGCTTCCGCGTCGGTGCGGGCCGCCACCCCGGCGACATGGGCCAGGTGGGCCAACGGCGTGAAAGCGCCGCCGCCAAAGTCGAGGACGTAGAACTGCGCCTCGAGCGGGGTGTGGGTGAGCGCGATGCCGCAGACAATGGTTCGCAGGAAAGTCGATTTGCCGCTCCTGGGCGCGCCGACCAGGGCCAGGTGGCCGCCGCCGCCGGACAGCGACAGCGACAGGGTGTCCTGGCGCTGATCGGCCGGACGGTCCACCACTCCCACCGGGATGGTGAATTCGCCCGCTCCGCGCCAGCGCAGCGAGAGCAGGCCGCCGTGGGGGTCGACCGCCAGGTCCGGCATCAATTGATCGAGCGTGGCCGGGACCACCAGCGGTGGCAGCCAGATGCGATGGGCCTGGGGCCCGTGGCTGGACATCCGGCCGACTGCCAACTTGAAGGTCGACCGAGTCTCGACTTCCTCGGGAGTCTGGTCGGCGGCATCGGGCTCCGGTTCGACGGGCCTGGCGGCGGCCGCCACCGGAGCGGCCGTGAAGTACTCGACCTGGCCTTGCGGGTCGGCGCCGCGCCCCTGCGGCCTGGCCCGGCGACGGCGCGGCGGCGGACCCGAGACGTACGCGGCCCTGAACCTGATGAGGGTGCTCGGGTCGGGCTTGAGATAGCCCACCCCGGGCTGGTTGGGCAACTCGTAGGCGTCCGGCACGCCCAGGATGGTCCGCGAATCGGCGGCGGACAGCGTCTTGAGGCCGATCCGATACGACAGGTGGGACTCCAAGCCCTTCAGTTTGCCCTCCTCGAGGACCTGCGAGGCCAACAGCAGGTGCACTTCCAGGGATCGCCCGAGCCGTCCGATCTGAACGAAGGTGTCCGCGAAATCGGGCTTCGAGGAGAGCATCTCGGAGAACTCGTCGACCACGATCAGCAAAGCCGGCAGCGGGGCGAGGTCCGGGCGCTCGGTGGCCCTGGCCTTGTTGTACTCGGAGACGTTGGCGAAGTTGCCGGCTTCCCGCAAGAGCTCCTGGCGCCGCTTCAGCTCGCCCCGCAGAGCGTCCTGCATGCGGTCCACCAACGGCAGCTCCTTCTCCAGGTTGGTGATGATGGCGGAGACGTGCGGCACATCCTCCCAGTCGTTGAAGGCCGAGCCACCCTTGAAGTCCGCCAGCACAAAGTTGAGGGCTTCCGGCGAATGGGTGAGCGCCAGCGCCAGCACCAGCGTGCGCAGGACCTCCGACTTGCCGGAGCCGGTCGCGCCGATTATCAGGCCATGCGGCCCCATGCCCTGCTGGGCGGCCTCTTTGATGTCGAGCGCGATGGGCCGTCCCTCGGGCGTCAGACCGATCGGCACGCGCAGGCGGTCACGGGCCGCGCGCGGACGCCAGGCCTGCGCTGGATCGAGGTCGCGGATGTCGCCCAGGCGCAGCAGGTCGGTGATCTCGGCCGAACTCCGGCCGGGCGCGTCTGATCCGCCCGACGTTCCGGCGGCCGCTGACTTGGCCAGACGCCGGGCCGTGGCCTCCGCCTCCGCCACGCTCAACTGGTCGGCCAGGCAGAAGACGTTCTCGCGCCCCTTTCGGACCAGCCCCGCGGACACTCGCCCAGGAGCGGCATCGGCGCTGCGGCGCAGTTCGATCCGCAGGGTCGAGGCGGCCTCGAGTTGGCCCCACCGGCTCGGCAGCGCCAGGAACGTCACGCCGAGCGCGCCATCGGAGCCGACCAAAGCGCTGTCCGGCGGCAATTCGCAGCCGTCCAAGACCACCAGCAGGTGCGGCGTCTGGATGTCGCCGTCGGGGCTGAACCGGGGCCTGTCCGCCAGCTCGGGCGGCAGCATGTCGGCGATCTCGGTCAGCACCGGCGCGATCATTCGGGCCGTGCCGATGCCGTCCTTGACATGGGTCGATTGGACGTGCGGCAGCCATTTGGCCCACTCCCAGTCCGCCAGGTTGTCCGGTTCGGCCAGAATGGCGATCTGCAGGTCCTCGGCGCTGTGGAAGACAGCGAGGTTGCAGATCATGGCTCGGGCCAGCGACTGCGCCGGCTGTCCGGCCGGTCCCACAATCTCGATCCGGGAGTGCTCGCGGACATCCACGTTGACGGGCAGATCGTGCTGGAGGCGGTGGGCGGTGATGAACCGGTGGCAGGCCGAGGCGGCGATCGGATCGACCTGGGCCAGGGTGGGGATCTCCGGTTCGACCAGCTCCAGGCTCAAGGGCTGGTCCCCGGTGCCGCAGCGGGCGAACAGGAAATCCGGTTCGGTGTTGTTCCGTTCGCCCAGCCTGGCTTGTTCCTCCGCCAGGTAGACCAAGGATTCGGGAACTGGCGCCTGCCACAGGCCGAACCGGCGCTGGGCGCGCCCGGCTGTGCGGACGGTCTCGCGCAGGTCGGTCAGGTAGACCAGGTACTCCCGGCGCTGGGCCAGCAACGCCGCCTGGGCCTGCGAACGTTGCCGCCAGCCGTTGATGCCGACAAACCCGATCGAGGACAGCAGGAACATCCCGGCGGCTATGTAGCTTCCCTTGCCAGAGCCCGTCAACGCCACCATCACGACCGCCCCGATCGATCCGAGCATCGGCAACAGGCTGGTCAGCAGGGAAGACGAGCCGTCGGAGGCGGTCAACTCAGGCGGAACCTCAAGATTGATCTCGCCGCGCGGCGGGGATGGGGGCGCGAGGCGCGAAGGCGCGCGCCCGATTGCCGACGCCACCATACCGCCCCCTTGTGTCCGCCCCCAATGGGCCCGGCCGATGGCGTGACCGAACCCCGATGGGTACTAGGCTATCAAGGGCTGACGCCCTCGCCGGTCACCGCGAGCCCCCGGTGGTCCGGGACCGGCCCAGGCGGACAGCGGATTTCGGGGAGACACAGCCGTGTGGTTTCATCAAAGTGGTTGATCAGCGCGGCTTCAGGGGGGGTACGAGGATGGCGGATCACTGCCGATTGACGGTCTGTGCGCCGGGCGGGCGGCTCGACGTGGCGCTGCCCAAAGACGTTCCTTTACATGTTGGACTGGGCGCCATGGGATTGCGGGCGGACGGCCTGACCACCTTGGTGCTCGATTCCGATGGCCAGCGCCTCGACCTGACATCGCTGGTCGGGGACGTTCTGGAAGATGGCGAGGTCTTGGCGGTGGTCGCCGCTTCCGGCGCCATCCCAGGCGCGCCGACCACTGGCCGTCGCCCGCGGGGCGCCGATCCGGTGGCGGGGCGCCGCGCCGACCGGATCGGGCTGGTTGTGGCGGCCGGTCTGGCGGTGGCGGCGGTGGCGGGCTGGCTGGTGACCGACTCCTGGCCCGGCCCCTGGCGCGGCCACACTTTGGTCTTGGCCCTAGCCGCCCTGACGGCTGCGGCTGTCGGCGTGCTGGTGTCGACGGCCGGTCCGGCTCGCTGGCGGCCAGTGGCGTGGCCGGTCACGGCGACGGTCTGCGTGCTGGCGGCCGGTTGGACGGTGGCGGCGGTGGCCGGCTGGCCCGCGGCCGTGGTCGCGGCGGCTGCCGGGTTCGGCCCTTTGGCGTTGCGGATGAGTCCCGGCATAGCCTTGAAGGTGCCGGTGGAGCAACTGGTCGATGTGGCCGCCAACGCCACCGCCAAATGGACTGTGCGCGGGTCGATGACCGGCGCGCCCCGGCCCATCCGGACCGCCGCCGTGGATCACCTGATGCGCACGGCCGAACTGCGATTGCGCTCCACGGCGATCTGCGTCTGCGCGGCGACGGTCGCTCTGACGCCCGCGCTCTTGGGCGCGTGGCCGCGCGGCGGGAACCTCAGTTTCCTGGCCCCGGTGGCTGGCTCGCTGGCGGCGGTGGGACTGGCACTGGTGCCGCGATCCGCCACTGATCGGCTGGTCCGCAGGGCTGCCCGCTACGCCAGCGCGGCGGTGGCCATCGAGGTGGTGGTCGCCGTCGGGTCGCGCCTCAGCCTTGGACCGGCGACCGCCGCGGCGGGGTTCGGTTTGGCGGCGGTGCTCTTCGGCGCCTCCATGCTGGCCTCGCGGGGGGTCCGCTCGGTCGGCCTGTCGCGACTGGGCGATTGGCTGGAGGCGTTGGCTTTGGTCTTGGCCCCGGCCTGCGCCTTGGTCGGCGCTGGTTGGCTGGACCTGCTGCGGGCGAGCGTCTCATGACTGGGGCACCGGCCGTGCGGGTCCAACGTTTCTGCACCGGGTGCGGGCTCGAGTTGTACCCCGCCACTGCGATCTGCCCCGGCTGTGGCACGCCGCGGCGCTCTGACGCCCTGGTCCGCACGGCGACCGCGGCCCGCGTCGAACCGGCCCTCGCGGTGGTCGCTCCGAGCGCCTCCGCCGCTGCCCTGGTGGTGGGCCGGGGCCGCCGGCTCCTCGCCGCAGTGGCCGATTGGTCGGCGGTGGCGGCCTTGGGGGTTGGCGGCTGGCTGGCTGGCGGCGCCTGGCTCGCCGCGGCCCTGGTGTTCGAGGCGCTCCTGGCGATGTCGCTCTGGGAGGGACGGACGGGCCTGACCCTGGGCCGGGCGTTGACTCGTTCCCGGACGGTCCGCGCGGACGGCCTGCCAGCGGGCGCGCGAGCGTTGTTGGCCCGCCTGATCGACTGCCCAGCCCTGGTCTTGGCGGGCGCTTCGCTGTGGTTGGTGCCGTTGTCCAGCGCCTGGGACCCGCGCCGTCAGGGCCGCACCTGGGAGGACCGGTTGGCCGGGGTCAAAGTGGTCCCCTGGGCGCGGGGTTCCGGCCCCGACGCCGCAGCGGCGGCCGGCCCGGAGCGCGACGCGGCCTACGCCCCGCCCGCCGTCACCTCGGTGGTGCCCGCGTCCGGCGCAGCCCCCGCGTCCGGCGTGGCCCCCGCAGACGCTGCGGCCCCTGCGGACACCGCGCCCGGCTCCGTCACCGCCGCGACCGCCGAACCTTGAGCATCAGGGTCGCCAGGATCGCCGTCACCGCCAGGACCGCCGCTGGCAGGATGATCCGCCGCGACTGGCTGGATAGCGGTTGCTCGCCGGAGGACCGAAAGGCCGGCTGAGCTCCGCCCCCGGTCGTGGGACCGCTCTCACCCGAGGCCGAACTGGACGGTTCGACCGGAGCCACGGGGCCGGGCACGGAGGCGTCGAGGGAGGCCGTCAAGGCGTCATGGACTTGCAGGACCCCCCAGCCCAGCGACTCGTCGGCGTAGGCACCGCGCGGTCTGACGGCGGTGGCCGCCAGCCGGTGGGCCCAGTAGTCGGGGCCGGCGTCCGGCCACAACGAGGCGACCAGGGCAGCGGCGCCGGAGACGTAAGCGGTGGCGAAGGAGGACGATGCCGTGTCGGTGCCGTTCAGCAGGCAGTCGCCTCCGTTCAGGTAGGTCGAGACGATCGAGGTGCCCGGCGCCGCCAAGTCCACCTGCGGTCCGCCCAGCGCGCCAGCGCCAGCCGACCCGTCCTCGGTGGCGACGGCCGCCACGCCCACCACCCCGGGATAGGCGGCCGGATAGCGGACCTGGCGGACCGATCCGTCGCGGCCCTGGGTGACGCCGCTGGAGTCCTGCGTCAGGTCGGCCAGGTTTCCGGCGGCGGCCACGATCAAGGCACCAGCGGCTTGGGCCTCGGCCACGGCCTCGCGCAAGGCCGGGCTGTCCTCCTCGGTCGACATCGAGACGTTGATTATCTCGGCGCCCATCGCCGCCGCCGCCGCGATGCCGTTGGCCAGGTTGCCAGCCGTCGGCGCGTGGCCCACGGCGGCGGCCTCCTCCGATTCTGAGACGAAGACCCGGATCGGGATGATCGTGGCCTCGGGAGCTATGCCGACCAGGCCGGAGCCCTGGACCGGCCGGGCCGCGATCAGACCGGCCACAGCCGTGCCGTGACCGACCAGGTCCACCTTCCCGACCGGGCTGTCGACCTGTCCTTCGGGCGGTCGGTCGACTTCTTCGTCCGGTGGCGCGCCGCCCTGGTGACGGAAGTCCCAGCCGTCTTGGACGGCATCGTCGAAATGGGCGCCACCCACGGCCACGCCCGAATCGACCACGGCCACCCGGATGCCCCGGCCACTCGCGAGGCGGGCCGCCGCCGGGCCCTGGACCAGGCGATAGGCCGGGGGGACCGGCGCGATCAGGTCGCCGCCCGCGCACTCGCCGGAGATGTCGGCATCGGCTGCGGCGGTCGCTGGGTCGGCGGCTGGGTCGGCGGCTGGCGCTGCGGGACCGGGACTGGGCGCGGCTGGGTCCACCGCCAGCACGGCCTGGGCCGGGTCCAAGGCCGGGCCGGGCGGGAACAGGGCGATCCAGGCGCGCGGCACCGGCGTGGCGTCCTGGGGCTCGTAACCCAACTGCGCCAGCACCGTGCCAGCCGATTTCGGCAGCCCGTAGGCGGTTCCCGACTGGTCGATCAGATACGGGTAGGAGGGGTCGCCAGCGGCCGAGTCGGTCGGCAGCGCCAGGGCGCCGTGCCCCCGTGTCACGGCCACGCCAGGGGTCAGGTCCCGCTCGGCCGGCGCCGCCGCCAGGACCGTCGCGCGGCCGGGCTCGCCTTCGCCGGTGGTGATGGCGCAAGCGCTGGTGGAGGCGTCCAGCAGGTCGCCCACCTCGGCCGGCCAGTCAGCCGGGTACGGCAGCTCGGTCGAGTTCTTGAGCGCCGCCACCTCCGATGCCGCCACCTCGACAGGCGCCAACGCCGGGTTCGCCGCCAGCCCGAATTCGTACATCGCCGCCGCCACCGGCGTCAGTTGGGCCAACTCGGACTTGTCGGTCACCACATAGGCTTGGCGTTGGCCGCCCGAACTGATGGTCAGGGCCGAGCCGATCACCAGGTCGCGGCCCCCGGCCCGCACCGGCACCGCCACCGCGCCGCCCGCGTCCGCGAAGGCGAACGGCTCCAGCTTGGCGCCGGGCGCGAACAGGTTCAGCCAGGCCGCGGGCACGGCCAGGGACGGCTGGCTGGTCAGCGCCAACGCCCTGGTCACCCCGGAGACGGCGGCGCTGTCCACCGGATAGCGACGGCCGGAGGCGATCAGCCAATCGACGCCGGGCTCGTCCTCGACGTGGACCAACGCGGTCGCCTCGGCGGCGCTGGCGACCGGCTCGCCAGCCGCCAGGTAGGTGGCCACCGCCGCAGTGGCGGAACCGTTCGCCACCAGGCAGGCCGTCCAGGGCGCTCCCACCAGCCGCTCGGAAGGCGGCAATTCGTCCGGCGCGCCGACAATGCCGATGGCCGGGCCGCGCTCAATCCCGTCGAGTTGCTTGGACTTGACGGTCACCGATTGGAAGGACCCTGCCGGGATGGCCAACCGGGCGCTGGCGGTGTTCAAGACCGGGTAGAGGATGCCTTCGGCGGAGATGTAGCGCGAGCCGGAGTCCTTGACCACGATCAAGTGGTTGTTCTGCCAGCCTTCCGGCAGCGACGGCGACAGCAGCCCGAAGCCCAGTCCGCCCAGCACCACCAGCACCGACAGGGCGATCCCGGCTATCACGGCGCGCATCGGCTTGGCCGGTTCGAGTTCTTTGCCGTCCGGGATGCCGGAGGTGAAGGCGGTCAACAGGCGGCGCCGGGCGAACCCCTGGGCTTGGACCAGTTCTTTCTTGGTGGCCATGGGCTCACGCCAATCCGGCGACCACGATGGCCAGTGGCAGCAAGCTGACCAGCGCCAAAATGCTGACTCCGTCGGCGATCCGGCGCAGGGCCGCCCCGGCCGTGCGCCCGAACAACGTCAGGGCAGCTGTCGCGGCCGCCGCCAGCGCCAGTGCCACCGCCAGCGTGACGCGCCACTCGGGGTGGGCCTGACCGGCGAAGAAAGCGGTCAGCCCCAGGCCGACTATGGACACCACGCCGACCAGGCCGACTTCGAGGCGGCTGTAGGCCTGCCGCGAGGACAGCATCAGGCCCAAGAACAACGCGACGGCCTCGGCTGAGGCCGCGACTCCTCCCCGGACCATGAACGGCACGCAGACCAGGGCGATCACCATGGCGGCGGCCCGCAGGGCGATGGCGACCCGTTGGCCTTGGCCGAAGCGCCGCCGTACGGCCGCCCCGTCGACCGGCGTCCCGCCGCGCCTGATCTCGCTGTTGGAGAGCGGCGTCTCGGCCTTGATCCGCATGGCGGACATGGCCAGCCAAGGGATCGCGTTGGTCAAGGTGCCAGCCACGGCGGCGGTGATGGCGAAGACCCCGTAGGTCGGCAACTCCACCAATTGGAGGGCGAGGGTCGCGCCGCCCAGGCCTATCCCGACTGTGATCGGCACCAGCGTCACCTCTCGCGCCCGTGTCAACGTCGCCAGGCAGATCGCGCCCGCGCCGAACAGACCGGCGCAGGCCATGGTCCATTCCCAGCCGGGGGCGAACAGTTCCCCCAGCATGCGTCCCAGCACGGCGCCGTAGAGGGCCGCGGTCAGTGCCATGGCGCCGGCGCCGCGCGTCATGCCGAGGCGTCCCAGCACGGCCGCGGCGGCTGCGACCAGGCCGGTCCCGCAGGCCGCCAGCGTCAGCGCGGGCACGGACGGCTGGCCCAGGGCCAACAGCACGGCCGTGACGGCCAGCATGGTGACGGTGGCGCCCTGGGCGGTGGCGGCGGCATCGGCCGGGGACCACGGCGCCGAGGTGGTGGCCACGGCGTCCCCGACGGCCTCCACGATGTCGTCGTAGACCTTGGCCGGTTCCGCCTCCGAGCCCAGCCGGAGCGAGAATTCGTCGCCGTCCGCCACGTTTTGAGCCGCGAAAGTCAGTTCCGGCGCCAGTTCCTGGCCGTCGCCTCGGAGCAGTCCGTAACCGGCGTAGGAGTGCTCCGGGCTCAGCTGGCCCAAGTAGCGCACTATCCCTGGGAGCGCCTCGACCACCGGCAGGTTGACCGGTACCGACAGGTCGAGCCGTTTGGCCTGGCAGTTGACAGTGATGCGCGCCAAGTCGCCGCTGGTTTGGGCTGGCGCCGTGAGGGATGTGGTCATGGGATTGGAGTCGCGCTTTCGGGTTGTGGTTTGCGTAGTGTTTTTACTGTGTTAGCCTAGTCTCTGTCGCCTGATCGTGGTAATCAGCTAGTCGATGATCAGGTGATACCGTGGGCCTTCGGGCCTACGGAGACATCCGCTGTCTTTGGCTGCAGTGTCCTCACAATGATGTGTGGTCCCGGTGGGAGACGGCTCACAGACCGGTGCCGATCGCCTTTGACGGTTGTCGTTCCCAGTCTGGGGTGTCGCTTGTCAGAAGGCGGGGCGGACAAGCGTCTCGCGTTCCAATGTTTGCCCAAAAACCCTTGAGAGGAAGATTCAATGCCTGAATCGCAAATTTCCGTATTGGAAGGCGCGCTGCGCAGAGGAGCCGAAGCCGTGCATGACGCGAAAGAGCGCACCGACTCGGAGCTGAGAGGAATCGGCGGCCTGGTCGAGGAGCTGCGCGGCTACTGGACCGGACCGGCAGCGTTGGCGTACACCAACATGCAGAACCAGTTCACCGAGCACTCGCAGAAGCTCAACAACGTCCTGTTGCAGCTGGAGGACAAACTCCGCGCGACCGACCGCTCCCAGCAGGCCACCGAGGCCGAGCACCTGGATTGGGCGGCCCGTCTGCAGGGCAGCATCTAGGAAAACCCCCGGGAAAGTAGCTCGCCACGCAAATCTCCGCCCTCGCTTCGCTGCGGCCGGACCTTTCGCGGGGACCCCGGGAAAGCAGGCTGGCGCTCCGTCATGCCCCGTCCCGGCCGGCCACGGCCGCCTGGACGGGGACACCAAATCAAACTCGTTCATCTCGTCAGTGAGGTACTGCAATGTCAAGTCAATCAATGTCAGTCAAAACGGCCCAAGTCACGGGCCTGTCCGAATCCTTGCGGTCCCGGGCCAATTCGATCCTGTCGATCCTGGAGGACCTGGAGGCGCAGATCGCGACCCTCCAGGGCAGCTGGGACGGCCAAGCCAAGCAGGCCTACCAAGTGGCCCAACGCCAGTGGACCACCGAGGCCCACCGCCTCCAGGAGCTGGCCACCCGGATCTCCCAGGCCACCAGCCAGATCTCCCAGGGCTACACCACCTTCGACTCGCGGGCGGCGGCCCAGTTCTAGGGCTCGGTCGGCGGGTGGGGCGGCACTGGTCGCGCCACCCGCCGACTGCCCCAGTCCAGAAGGGAATGGACCAGCGTGCCTACTAACGCAATAGCTGTCGATCCGGCGATCGCCCGCAGCCGGATCACGGCTCTGGGCGACCACGTCGAGACCGTCCGCCAGATTCGGCAGAGCCACCTTGGCTCGGCCCAAGGGAACTGGGGGCGCGTGTTCGGCGGTTCCAGCACCACCGCGCCAGCTCGCGCGGCCGCCAACGCCGCCTTCTCCAAGATCAACGAGGTCCTGAGCCAGTGCGTCCGGGACATGCTGAAGCTGGCTGATTTCTACGCCGGCTTTGTCGAGTCGTTGACCGCCGAGGAACAAGCCATCATCGACGACCTGCGCCGCTATGGCCAAGAACTCGAGCAGACTGAGGGCCCGGTCACGGCTGCGCCCGATGCTGAAGCCCCCATGCAACGCGACGAATTCACGGCAGGCGCCCCAAGGCAAACTGCCTAGGGCACAATCGCCGCGACCGCCAGCAATGGGACGCGTCAACGTCCGCAGACGCCGCCAACACACGCGTGGTCCCCGGCGGCCTTGGCCGTGGGGCATGGGCGCTCTTGGTGATGATCGTGGCCGTTCGGCACACGACACACGGGTGACGCTGATGCTCCGTCAGTCCTTGAACAGGCGCCGGGCGTCCCTTCTTGTCCGGCGTGGGCCCTCTTGATGGTGACCCGTGCGCACTGAGGATGAGAGGAACCGGTGACGGTGATGCTCCGGCAACTATCGAGCGGATTCCGCTCGGGTTCGGCCTCGGTCGCCTCCTGGCCCAGGGGCAACCAGACCGTCGCTGACGCGCTATCCGCTGCTGCGTTTTCGCAAGTCAAGACTAGGAGGAACAACATGATGGGTGCGGTTCGGTGGGTTTCGGGCCGGTCGCGGGCCGTGCTGGCGGTTGGGTTGGCTGGTTGGTCGGTGCTGGCGGGTGGTGTGGCCCCGGCGCGCGCTGCCGATGCCTTGAACTGGTACTACGACCAGACCGGCGTGGCCGAGGTGGTCGCGGACGGCTTCGACGGGCGCGGTCTGACCATCGCGGTGCTGGACGGACCGATCGACACCGGGTTGGCGGTGTTCGCCGACGCGGACATCGAGGTCCGGTCGGTCTGCGGCTACCCGCCCGGACTGGAGGGCCTGGACCCCAACGGGCCAGGACCAGGGGACTCCACGCGCGACCAACTGATCGCCGACGCCCCGTCCGACTCGCTCAACGCGTTGTCGCACGGCACCACCGTGACCGCTCTGCTGGTCGGCAACGGCGCCAGCGTCAACGGCACACCAGGGCCGAAAGGCGTCGCCCCGAAAGCCAAGATCATCCACTACGTGACCGGCTCCGGCTTGCACGACTCGGTCGCCAGTTGCCTCAGGGACGGGAACGACCTGGGCGGTGTCGGGATTCTGGAGACGCTGCCGACCCTGAACACCTCCGGCGCCGACATCGTCACGACATCGATGGGCGGCGAATTGGAGGACAAGGCGGTCGATTTCGAGGTATCCGGGATGCTCGGCTTCCAAGCGCTGCGGAACTCGCAGGAGGGAATCGACGGGGTTATGTCCCCCGACTTCCATCCGGGCCTGGTGTACGTGCGCGGGTCCCAGCCGGACGGGGAACTGCCGGAACGGCTGCACTTCGAGGAGCCGCTGACCACGGTGGTCGCGCCAGGCGGGACCGACTCGGCCGGGCTCACCCTCACACCGGACGGGTGGGTGGTCGAGGAGATGGGCGGCAACTCCGCCGCCACCCCGATCCTGGCCGGAATCATGGCCGACCTGTGGGTCAAATATCCCGACGCCACCAGCAACCAACTCCTCCAATCCCTGGTCCGCAACACCATCGAGTTCGACCACGAACCCCACTACACCACCACTTGGGGTTGGGGTCCGGTGGACGTCCCCCACCTGTTCTCGGTCGATCCGACCCAATACCCCGACGCCAACCCGTTGACCAGCACGCTGGGCGTCATCAACGAGACCCCCACCACTGCTGCACCGAGCCCCAAGCCGACTTCCGAGGATTCCTCGCCGCCCAGCGAACCCGCAACCGCCGAGCCGAGTCCCACGCAGACAGTCGCAGCCCAGCCCGAGGACCGCCGCGACCAGTCCAGCCGGTTCTGGGTCTCGCTCGCCGCCGCCGTGGTGGTCGCGGGAGGGTTCGTCGCCGCGGCACTGATAGTCACCAAGAGAAAACGATTCGGAAAGCAGGTTTGACCATGGCAGCACTTGGAGAGCCGAGGGCCGCGTGATGCGCGCGGTTCGGTTGGTTTCGAGACGGCTGCGGGCCGTGCTGGTCGGCGCGCTGGCCGTTGGGTTGACTGGTTGGTCGGCGCTGGCT
This sequence comes from Bifidobacteriaceae bacterium, assembly GCA_031265345.1. The sequence continues at coordinate 443 of JAISCU010000113.1, read as the reverse complement.
GGCAGTGTGGCTCCGGCCCGCGCCGCCGACGGGTTGAACTGGTACTACGACCAGACCGGCGTGGCCGAGGTGGTCGCGGACGGCTTCGACGGCCGCGGTTTGACCATCGCCGTGCTGGACGGGCCGATCGACACCGGCTTGGCGGTGTTCGCCGACGCGGACATCGAGGTCCGGTCGGTCTGCGACTACCCGCCCGGACTGGAGGGCCTGGACCCGAACGGGCCAGGACCAGGCGGCTCCACCCGCGAGCAGCTGGTCGCAAACGCCCCAGCCGACTCCCTGGCCAGCCTGCGCCACGGGACCACCATGACGGCGCTGCTGGTAGGCAACGGCGCCAGCGTCGGCGGCACACCTGGGCCTAAGGGCGTGGCCCCGAAAGCCAAGATCATCCACTACGTCATGAACTCGGTCACCGACAGCGAGCTCAGCGACACCGTCCATTG
>JAISCU010000015.1 GCA_031265345.1 Bifidobacteriaceae bacterium | reverse complement strand
TCACGCCGGACGAGGCCCGTGTCCAGGAGTTCGGACTGAAGCGGATGTGGAAGTCGCCGAACGGGACCATTCGCAACATCCTGGGCGGCGTGGTGTTCCGGGAGCCCATCATCATCTCGAACGTGCCGCGACTGGTGCCGGGCTGGACCAAGCCCATCGTGATAGGCCGTCACGCCTTCGGCGACCAGTACAAGGCGACCGACTACCGCACCGACAAGCCCGGCCAGGTGATGCTCTCCTTCATCCCGGACGATGGTTCAAGGCCGGTCGAACTCGAAGTGGTGCGGCTTCCCGAAGATGGCGGCGTCATCCTGGGACAGTACAACTTCACCGATTCGATCAGGGACTTCGCGCGGGCTTGCTTCGCCTACGGGCTCCAGCGCCACTACCCGGTGTACCTCTCCACCAAGAACACCATCCTGAAGAAGTACGATGGCGCCTTCAAGGACATCTTCGCCGCCATCTTCGAGGACGAGTACGCCGAGCAGTTCGAGGCCGCGGGCCTGACCTACGAGCACCGCCTGATCGACGACATGGTCGCCAGCGCCCTCAAATGGGAGGGCGGCTACCTCTGGGCCTGCAAGAACTACGACGGCGACGTCCAGTCCGACACGGTCGCGCAGGGCTTCGGCTCGCTCGGGCTCATGACATCGGTCCTGATGACGCCGGACGGCAAGACCGTCGAGGCCGAGGCCGCCCACGGCACCGTCACCCGCCACTACCGCCTGCACCAGCAGGGCAAGCCCACCTCCACGAACCCGATCGCCTCGATCTACGCCTGGACCGGTGGCCTCAAGCATCGCGGCAAGCTCGACTCGACCCCCGAGGTGACCGGCTTCGCCGAGGCCCTCGAGGACACCATCATCAAGACCGTCGAGGACGGCCGCATGACCAAGGACCTCGCTCTGTTGATCGGTCCCGAGCAGCCGTGGTTGACCACCGAGGATTTCCTCGACGCCCTGGACCAGGGCCTGAAGGCGCGGCTCAGCGCGTAGCCAAGAGCCAATTTGCACGATGCCGCCCGGTCGGCACCGGAGTGAACAGGCGGCTCACGCGCGTGGCTGGCCAGGCGGCGGCCCGGTCGTGACGTCGGATCGTCTCAGGTGACACCGGCGACCGCCGGGCGCAATGCCGTTGGCTTTGGGCTGCGGCGCGCCCACGTGCCGGGTTGATGCCGCATGCCGAGGGATGGTCCTCGGGCGAAAAGACAGGATCCATGGTTGTCGCGCGCGAGCGTCAGGGATCCTGCGTTTTGGCTGGGCCCGTTTTTCGCGAGCGTCAGGGATCCTGTCTTTTCGCCTCCGTCCCCAACCGTGGCGGTTGCTGGAACCGCAGGTCAGCGGGCCGCGCCGGAATGGCCTCGAAAACGAAAACGCAGGATCCATGGAAGTCGCAAGAACGGGGCTAGCGGAAAACGCAGGATCCATGGTTCTCGGCGCCGAGCGTCAGGGATCCTGTCTTTTCTCGGGGCCCATGCCGAGCCGACAGCGCGCGCTGATCGGACCGCGTGCCCATCGGCCCTTACCCGACCGCATTGCGGCCAGGCGGCATGGTGCAAAGGCTTGACGGGTTAACCCTTGACTGAGCCGGACATGAGCCCGCCGATGAAATACTTGCCGAGCAGGATGTACACGATCAGGGTCGGCAGCGATGACAGGATGGTCGCCGCCATGGTGGCACCCCAGACCGAGCCGGAAGTGCCGCCCACAGCCATGTTCTGGAGCACCACGGTCACCGGCGCCTGGGTCTGCATGTTGCCGCCGAAGAAGCGGGCGAACAGGAAGTCGTTCCAGGCCGAGGTGAACTGCCAGATCAGGACCACCACGAAGGACGGCATCGAGATCGGGAGGACCACCGAGAAGTAGGTCCGGAGCATACCGCCGCCGTCCACCCGCGAGGCCTCGATCAGTTCCTGCGGGACCGATTGGTAGTAGTTGCGGAAGATCAGCGTGGTGATCGGGATGCCGTAGATGACGTGCAGCATGATCAGGACTGGTATGCCCTTGGGCACCAGCCAGTTTAGGTCGTTGACCAGTCCGTACAGCGGAACCATGACGGCCTGGTAAGGGATGAACATACCGAACAGGATGAAGGCGAAGACGATGTTCGCCCCGGGGAAGGACCAGCGCGACAGCACGAATCCGTTGGCGGAGCCGAGCAGGGAGGAGATGATGGCGGCGGGGATCACCATCAGAGCCGTGCGAGCCAAGGCCGGACCGACCGGCTGGATGCCGCCCAGGCCTTGGAAGGCGGCCTTCCAACTATCCAGCGTCCACACTTGGGGCAGCGCCCAGGCGCGCGACGGGTCGGCGTCCCCCACGCCCTTGAACGAGGTCACCACCAGCACATAGACGGGCATCAGGACCACGGCAACGAAGAAGATCAACAGGCAATAGCGGATCAGGCGACCCCAGTCGAACCCCTTGCGGCCCACCACCTTGGAGGAGACGCCTTGGCCCACTCCGAATTGTGAATCGAAGGCGCTCATCAGAGTTTGTCCTCTCTGGCCGTGTGGACTAGGTAGGGCACAATCAAGACGGCCACCGCCAGCAGCAGGATGATGCCGACCGCCGCGGCGTTCGCGTAGTCGAGCTTGTCGGAGATGTAGGTGTAGACGTTGATCGAGGGCACGACGGTCTGGTAGGCGTTCTTGCCCGCCACGGTCATGATGAGGTCGAATACCTTGAGCGACATGTGGCCAATGATGATCACCGCCGAGAGCGCCACCGGCGTCAGCTGCGGGAAGATGACGTGGCGGTAGAGCTGCCATTCGTTCGCGCCGTCGACTCTAGCGGCTTCGCGCAGTTCGTTCGGGATGCCTCTGAACCCGGCCAGGAACAGGGCCATGACATACCCGGACAGCTGCCAGATGGCGGGGATTGCGATGGCCAGGATGCCCCAAGTGGGGTTCTGCCACCAGTTGTTCTCCAGGCCGGTCGCACCGATCATCTCGAACAGCCTGTTCAGGCCGGACGAGTTCTTGCCTTGGTTGGGGCTGAGCAGCCAGCGCCAGACCACACCGGCCGCGACCGAGGAGACGGCCATCGGGAACAGGAGCACCGATCGGAAGAGCCCTTCGAACTTGGCGCGCTTCTCCAAGATCCAGGCCCACAGGAAACCGAAGAACAGGGTCCCCAGCAGGAAGACCACCGTGTACATGCCCAGGTTCCGCAAGGAATGCAGGAAATCGGGGCTGGTCAGCAGCTCGATGTAGTTGTCCAGGCCGACGAATTTGCTCTCCTCCGCGCCCATGACTTGCGCCATGGTGTGGTTGTCCGTCATCGACATCCGGACCGATGAGATGATCAGCCAGTAGACGAAGATGCCGATCAGGATGATCGAGGGCGAGATGAGCAGCAACGGCGGCAAGTAGCGCCGGCGCCGGGCCTGGCGACGGGCGGGACGGGAGGGGCCGGCGCGGCTGGCGCTACCGGCGTTGGCTGCGGAACTGGCGGAACTGGCGGATCGCCCGCTCCGCGCGCCGGTCCGGTTCGGCGATGGTGGCGCGGCCGGGTCGGCCGAAGAGGCTGGGAGGGACTGGCCGGCGGGGGTTGATGCAGTCACGAGTCAATCTAACTCTCGATTGTCGGGATAGGAAACGGGCCAGTGGGACCGCCGTTGTGGCGCGGTCTCACTGGCCCGGTCAGTGATTCAAGACCATCCGCTACTTGGCGATGGCGGCGGCGAATTCGGTTTGGAACTGGGCCAGATCGCTGGCGCCGGAACGGAACTTGCCGACCGCCTCGTTGGTGGCTGCGCCCTGAGCGATCGACGCTGCCGCGCCGTGCTGCAGGGAGCCGACAATGGTGTCCGCCGCGTAGGCGTCGGCAGCTAGTTTCTGGTACTCCGAGAAATCGTCCAGCGGCACGTCGGTGCGAGCCGGGATGGAGCCCTTGACCTTGTTGAAGGCCGCTTGGCCGTCAACCGAGGCGATGACGCTCAGCCAGGCTTTGGCGCCCTCGGGATGCGGGGCGCCCTTGGGCAGGGTGAACGAATCGGCCAGGAAGTCGTACACGCCGTCGGTGCCGGGCGAAGGAGCCCACAGCCAATCGGTGCCCATGACCTTGCCCTGCTCATCGAATTGGGCCGGAACCCAGTCACCCATGATGGAGAAGGCGGCGGTGCCGTCGATCAGCTTCTGGGTGGCGAAGTCCCACTCCTCGCCTTCCGAATCGGTGTTGGTGTAGCTCAGCGCCTTCTCGAAGGTCGCCAGAGCCTTGCTGACTTCGGCGCCCGCGGGATCGGTCGAGCCGTCCCACAGGCCGTTGTAGGCCGGCGCGCCGAGTTCGGCGATCAGGACCGTCTCCAGCAGGTGGACCTGGGTCCAGGTGCCGCCGATCGCCAACGGGGTGATGTCCGGGTTGGCGGCCTTGATCTTGTCGAGGTCGGCGAAGAAGTCAGAATAGGAGGCGTAGGTGATCTTGGTCGGGTCGATCCCGGTGTCCTGGAGGACCTTGGCGGAAGCCCACATGACGTTGGCCCGGTGGACGTTCGAGGGAATCGAGTACTTGGCTCCGTCCTTGGTCACCAGGTCCAGCAGGTCCTGCGGGAAGGCCTCGGTCAGGCCGAACTCGTCGTAGAGGCCGGACAGGTCGTCGACTTGCCCGGAGTTGATGTAGTCCAGCATCTCCGCACCGGCGTGGGCTTGGAACGAGTCCGGTGGATCGCTCGCGGCCAGCCTGGAGATCAGCACGTCCTTGGCGCTGCCGCCGCCACCGGCGGTGCCACCATTGATGAAGGTGATGTCGGGGTACTGCGTGTTGAACACGCCTTCCAGCGCTTGGAGGCCCAGGGCTTCGGAGCCCGTGGTCCACCAAGTGAAGACTTCGGCTTCGGTGGCTTCGCCGCCACTGGTGCCTGCGGAACTGTTGCCGGTGTTGCCGGAGCTGTTGGCCCCGGACGTGTCATCGCTGTTGCCGCAAGCGGCGGTAGCGCCCATGATGAGGGCGGCAGCTCCCACGGCTGCCAGGATTCGGGTGCGTCGCATTTAGAGTTCTTTCCTTCCGCGTCGTTGCATAAATCGAGCAGAGTGACGTTTGTCACAGGCTTGCGCCATGGTTCAACTGTCCGCGAAGCGGGGCCCGGTTGCAAGTAGTAAACGCAAAACTACTCCAAATTGTTACTTACCGTTCAACTGGTGAAATCAGCCCGCACGCCGCTTGCGGCCAGCGCCAAAGCCCCGTACAGCTCCGACCTCCCCGGATGCCGCGGCAGGCGCACCTCGACTGCGGCGCCCGGCGCGGGCATCGCGCGGCGGACGATGGCCTCCCGGATAGGTTGGACCAGCAGATCACCGGCGGCGGTGATGGGGCCGCCGATCACCACCACGGCGGGGCTGATCAAGTTGACCAGCGCGGCGATGGCCGCGCCCACATTGGAGCCCATGTCCTGCAGCAGCCGGACCGAGGCGCTCTCCCCTCGCGCCGCCATCGCCAGCCACTGCGGCAGCGTCACCGGCCGTTCCAGCGCCTCGCCCAGATTCTCCAACAGCACCGGCGTCGAAGCCGTCGTCTCGAGGCACCCCCGGTTGCCGCAGCGGCAAAGGCGTCCGGACAGGTCCAGGCTGATGTGACCCAGCTCACCGGCCGTGCCGGCAGCGCCCCGCCAGAGCCGGGTGCCATCGATCAAGATGCCGCAGCCGATCCCGGTCGAGAGGCGCACATAGACTTGCGGAGACTTCCGCTCCAGGTCGGTGGCCCAAGTGAATTCGCCCAACGCGCCCAGATTGGCGTCGTTGGCAACCACCACCGGCAGGCCCAACGCGTCTGTGAAGTGCTCCGCCAGATTGATCCCTGTCCACTCTGGCAGGATCGCGCCCGCGCCGATCTCTCCGGTGGCCGAATCGAGCGGGCCGGGCACGCCCGCCACGACCGCTTTGATGTCGCCTTTGGCCAGCGAGGCGCGGGACAGCACCTGATCCATCAGCGCGGCGCACTCCTTCAGCCCCTCGGTCGCCGAAGTGCCCGGAGTCATGGGCCGGTACTGCTCCACCACCAAGCGGTGACCGGTGGTGGCCACGCCGCCCCGGATGTGCGTGCGGCCCAGATCCAAGCCGAAGACGAACCCGTCCGGGCGCACCAGGCCGACCACGCGGCATCGGCGGCCTGCTCGTAGTTCCGAGGCGACCGTGACCTGTCCGGTCTTCTCCAAGCGGCGCACCAAGTTCGTGACGGAGGCGGCTGAGAGGCCGGAGCGGCGGGCGATCTCGGCTTGGGTGGTGCCCGGCCCGGCGGCGGCGATCACGGCCAAGACGCGCTCGAGGTTGGCTTGGCGAAGCGCGCTGGGGGAGCCGGGGCCGTTGGCAGCCATGCGTCTCATCATAAAAGACTTGAAGGCGGCTGTCTTGTGCCTATCGGGTCCTTACGCTACTGGCGACTACCGGAAAACCACCGTCCGCGAGCCGTTCACCAGCACGCGGCGCTCGGCGTGCCATCGCACCGCGCGCGCCAGAGCCCTGCGTTCCACGTCCTCACCGAGGTGAGCCAGGTCTTCAACTCGCACCGAATGGTCCACCCGCTCGACGTCCTGCTCGATGATCGGCCCCTCGTCCAGCGCGGCGGTCACGTAATGCGCCGTGGCGCCGATCAGCTTGACGCCGCGCGCGTGCGCCTGGGCGTAGGGGCGCGCGCCCTTGAACGAGGGCAGGAACGAATGGTGGATGTTGATGGCCCTCCCGGCAAGGAAATCGCAGAGGTCGTCGCTCAGGATCTGCATGTAGCGGGCCAGCACGACCAGCTCCACGTCCAGCTCCACCACAAGGTCCTTCAGGCGGGCTTCGGCCTCGGCTTTGGTTTGGGCCGTGACGGGGATGTGATGGAACGGCACGCCGTAGAACTCGGCCACGGGCTGAAGGTCGAGGTGGTTGGAGACCACCGCCACGATCTCCACCGGCAGGCGTTCGGATTGGCGGCGGTAGAGCAGGTCGATCAGGCAATGCGCGGCCTTCGACACCATCATGATGGTGCGCACGGGGCGCCCCACCGTGTCCAGCTGCCAGGTCATGTCGAAACGCTCGGCGACCGGCAGGACGACCGCGTCGAGCACCCTGCGATCGGCCGGGGCCTGGGCCTGCACCCTCATGAAGAACCGGCCCGACTCCGGGTCGCCATACTGCTGCGACTCCGTGATATTGCCGCCGATCGCCGCCAGCGCGCCGGACACCGCGTGGACAATGCCCGGACCGTCCGGGCAGGACAGGGTCAGCACCCAGTGGGCGCTCGGTTGGTTTTGCTCTTCGTCGGATTCGGCGTGTTCTGCGTTTGGCACGGCTCCCAAGGCTACTCGGCTCGGCGGTTTGTGTTGAGTTTGCGCCGCTTCAACCCGCTGCACGATGCCGCCTGCCCGTCTCTCGTTTCCGCCCGTCGTCCGCCTTCGGGCCGGGTCCGCGCCTCGCGGAACAGGGGCCTGGCCCCTGTTCTGGTTCGGGTCCGGGCAGGCGGAACCGCGCGGCGCTTCTTATCGCGCTTGGACCAGACCGCTCGGCAGCGTCTCTCGATCCCAGGGGCGCGCGAAGCAGCACGATCGGCAGTTCGCCTGGTCGGGAACATCTGTGGGGCGGGGCTGTAGGCTTTGTGCAACCAATCGGATGAAGGGACCGTCGGCGGTCATCGAGGTTTGATGAGACTATTTCACGGGAGCGACCTGGCGGTGGCCCGTCCACGTCTCATCGACCAAACGCGAGGGCTGGACTTCGGGCCCGGCTTCTACACCACATCGAACCCCGGGCAGGCTGAGTCGTTCGCCCGGAGCGTGGCGCGGCGGTCGGGCGCGGGGCTCCTTCAGTCAGCGAGTACGAGTTCGACCAGGACCAGGCGCCAACGATGACGTGTTCACCACCCTTCAAGCACACCAAGCTGGAATCCTGAACCGAGACCGGACCCTGGTGGCGCTTCAGGTGAGGCGGCTCTATGATCAGTTCGTGTTCACGAGCGGTGCGGGCCTGGCCTGGCTGACGTTCGTTGGAGCCACGGAATTGGGGCCGAGATGACCGTCACCCAAGAAGCCTTTCGCTCGCTTCTCGCCATGATGACCCCCCAGATCATCGAGCGGCTCGCCCAGGAGCGCTCGCTCACCATCGAGCAAGCCGCCGCCGCCCTATACACCTCGCGCCTGTATCAAGCCTTGGAGGACGAGGAGAGCAAAGCCTGGCACCTCAGCCCGCTCGCGTTGACCGATCTCTTGGAGCAGGAACTGGACACGGGGGAGATCGTCTGGCCGGGTGAGACGGGATGACGGAGGAGCTCCGTTTCTTGGCCTATTGCGTCGAGACTTACAAAGGTGCCAAGGAGCTGTCGGGACGGGAGGTCTTCGAGCTCTTTCGTCGCACGGGTGCTTGGGACTACCTCTGGGACAGCTATGACGCTCTTCACACGACCGGGCCCGAGTACACCACCGACCAGATCGACAAGTTCATCGAAGCGCACGCCTGACCAGAGAACCGTTCCTCTGGGCCTGTGCGGCGCGGATTCGGACCAAGACGCGTTCTGGGGACGGCGTCGCGCTTGGAACTGTCCCCGGAAGCCCGCGAAGTCCGAGTGCCGGGGCGGCCATTAGCATCTAGGGGTGGCCCACGTCGTTCCTCCTCCGGCTGGCGCCGGTCGGACCGCTGGTGATCAGCCCGCGGGCGCCGGCGGCACGGGCCTTTTCGACATTGAGGGACGGCGTCATGGTGCGGCGAGCGCGGCGACCATGACGCTTGACGGTAGCGAAGCGGGCAGGATCAGTCGGCGCGGAATTGGCCCTCCCAAAGCTCGGAGCGCTGTGGCATGGGTGTGGGGACTGGTCGTGGCCGCCGTGGGGCCGGCCTTCATGTGGGGCGCCGTCGAACGGGGTTGGTCCGCTGGATGGGCGTTCGTCGCGGGCGTGGTGTCCGCCTGCGCTGCGGCGTATCTGGTGTCCGCCAAATGCCCGGCGCAAGCGGTCGAACGCCGATTGTCGGAGCTCAGGCCCGGTGCCGTGATTCTCTTTCGCGGCCCCGGCTATGCCAGCATCGGGCCTCAAGGCGTGGAGCTCTGGCAGATCAACCCGTTGCGCAGATCGCGCGCGATCGAGTGGGCGGACGTGTCTCGATTCATGGTAGGGCTCGTCGGCACATTCCGAGGGTTCGATTCGCTGACGCCAACTGAGGTCGAACTCTCCAAGACCTACCGGATAGGCGGGACCGCGCCAGCCCTGCGGCTGGACTTGGCCGATGCTGAGGCCGGGTACCTCATAATCGACTCGCCCAGGTTGGACGACCCTTGGCGCGCGGCGAGCGCCCTCCAGCACATCGCTGATAGACGGCCCAGCTCGGCCAGCACCTTGAACGCCTCCGACACCTGGGCGAGCGGCAGCACCATCGGGATCGTCGGTGACGCCGCGTCGAACCCGGTCGGCCTGGCCGCGCCGCTCGATCATCTGGCGGGGTCGCGCCGTCCCCCGCCCGGCCATCGGCTACCGCTCGCGAACCGATGGTTCTGGCCGACCGCCGGATTCGCGCGCTGGTCAGGCCTCGGACTTGCCTTGGGCCTGGCCATGGCGTTGATCATCGCGCTGAGGGAGGGACTGGACGATTGGGCGGTCGTCTTCGGCGCAGCGGCGCCGTTGGTGGCGGGCGCGTCGCTGGGCCTGGCGTCCCACTTGCGGCGCCGTTCGCTGCGTGGCCCGGCGCTCATACCCGTTCGACTCGCGGCGATGGCGGTGCTGGTAGCCGTGGGAGCGGCATCGGGCACCGCTTTGGGGGCCTTGGCGTCCCCGAACGGCTGGCCCGAGAGGTTCGACCTGTCCGTCCGGCCGGAGTCTGTGGAGTCCGCACCGCCCACGGGACAAGCGGGGGTGCCGACCGTGGCGGAGTCGACCGATCCGGGAGAGGCCCCGGCCAGCGCTGACCAATACTTCCGCGACCAGCGCGGCGCGGCGGCGGTCGGCCAGGAGGAACTAGACCCGGCCGGGAGCCCAAATGAATGGGTCGGCAAACTGGTTCCGCCGGGCGCCGCCGCCAAGGGGGAGCGCTTCCTCACCGTTCTGACGGCCTCGCTGGCCACGTTGCCGCCCCAGTACCGGGGCGTCTCGGAGAACTTGATCCGCTTCAGCCGTTGCCGCATGGATCGGGACGTGGGCGTGGGCCAAGGCTCGGCCTGCGACACCGTCCAGTTCCGCGAGGGGGACTGGGACTACGCCTTCATCGCGTACGAGGATGACCGCATCCTACGCCAGGCCGAAACGGAGCGCGTCCCGGCGGCGGCTCACGAGGCGCCGTTCTCCTTCGGCGCGCTGGACCCATCGCTGATCGCCGGGATGGGCGATTTGTGCGACGGACTCGAGGCCGACCCTTCCGCGATTCTCTGGGGCGCCTCCATGGACGCTTACGCCGACCCCGACGGGCCGGTGCTGGTCCACAGCCTCTCCTGTTCCAACGCCGAGGCGAACTACCGCTTCGAGATAAACGCCTCGGGCACTCTCTGGGAGTTGTACCGCAGCCCCAAATGAAGCCGTCGTAACAGGCCGCCGATGCCGCTCGGCCGTCCACCAAGGCACCGCCGGTTCGCGCGGCCCGGCTGTGCAGGCCTTCCGGATCAGGGCGCTGTCTTAACGCCGATCCGACCTGGGCGAACGCCACTCCGCGCCGCGTGGCCGCCAACAAATCCCCACAGTTCGGGGCCAGATTGGCGTCGAGCGCCCGCAAGCGGACGTCCCTTGGGGCAGACCGGTCGGCTTGACCTGCGGGAACGCGGTATCCGCCCGTGCACGAGCGGGAGCTCGGTTGCGTAAGTCAAACCAAGGCGGAAGGCCAGACGCTCGCCGATGCCGTCGGGTTACCCGCCCGGCGGCTCCCACCGGCCGACGCGAGAAGCGAACTCGCGCATTGCCCGGACCATGGCGGCAGCTTTGGGGAGGTCTTCGGCCACGTCGGCCTGAGTGACGCGGAGGGCGTCATATTCGACCTGATTCCGCATGTTGCGCATCCGGTCGAATGGTCGGATCAGACGGTCGGTCACATTGGGGCCGACCTGCGCGGCGATCGCACGATAAACCGTTCGGTGACCGCCTTCCCCGCCCATGACGCGCAGTCCCTGCTTCTCCAACGCGGCTGTGAAAGCGATCCGGGCGGCGTCGTACATCGCGCGGTACGCCAGGCGGGGGTTCGCGTCAATTTCGCGCTCGGCGCTGTCGAGGTCGGCTTCG
>JAISCU010000012.1 GCA_031265345.1 Bifidobacteriaceae bacterium | reverse complement strand
CTGCCTACCCCGGTGTTCGGCGGCCAACCCCCCGAGGACGCGATTCACCTTGCCGGAGTGGAACCGGACGTGCTGCCAGCCGATTTCATGGCGGTGCGGACGGCTGACCTCGCCGCCATCGGAGGGTTTGACCAAAGGATGGGAACGTGCGCGGATCTGGACTTCTCGCTGCGGCTGCGCGCGGCATCGGGCGGGAGTTTCGCCGTCGCTATCGAATCGCACGCGTCACTGCTCGGCCGCCCCGGAGCGGCTTCACGCGTCGAGGACGCGGACAGGGCGGCCTTTATTGCGCGTTGGAAGGGACGGCTGCCGCCTGCACGCCCCGAGCTTTGGAGCCGGGGTGGATTCCGGGTGGAAGGCGCGGCAGGCGACGGCCACCTCGTACCCAGGCCACGCCCGCTCGTTGTCCGCGAGCTGGGCGCGCCCCGGCGCTGGGGAATCCTCAACCCCGCCAGCGCCACCGAGGTGGGAGATAAGTGGGGCGATACAGCATTCGTGGCCGGATTGGCGCGCGCCCTGCGCGAGGCCGGCGAGGACGCCGTGACCTATCGCCGTCCCGCTCACGCCTCCCGGGTAAGGGCCATGGACAACGTGTCGTTGACGGTTCGCGGTCTGCTTCCCGGCTCTCCCACGCCGGGCGGTGTCAATGTGCTGTGGGTTATCAGCCGGCCGGACCAGGTGAGCGTCGCCGAGCTTTCGGCGTTCGACCTGGTCTACGCCGCCTCACGCCCGTGGGCTCGCAAGATGTCCGCCCGCTCGGGCGTCGAAGTCCGGGTACTGGAACAGGCCACGCGGGTTGACGCAGCTGCCGTCGCAGACTCGAAACCGGCAGCGCCCGCCGCCGGCGGGGTGGTGTTCGTAGGGCAGGCTAGGCCCGACGGACCGCGAGCGATAGTGATGGACGCGATCACGGCCGGATTGGAGCCACAGGTGTGGGGACCGCGGTGGGGCGGCCTGATTCCCGACCGGTTGTGGCGCGGCGAGTTCGCGTCCAGCGACCAAGTGGCACAGATGTACCGGAGCGCGCGCGTTGTCCTGGCGGACCATTGGGAAGACATGGCGCGCGAGGGTTTCATCTCGAATCGGCTCTTCGACGCCGTCGCCTTGGGCGCTCGCGTGATCAGCGACCAGGTAGCGGGAACGACCGACCTGTTCGAGGGCGCGGTTCAGACCTACGGGGCACCAGCTGACCTGCGACGCCTTGCCTCCCCGGATGGCCTGGCCGAGTCCTTTCCGGACACCGCCACAATGGCCCAAATCGCAGCCCGGATCAGGGCGAACCACTCGTTCGCGGCCCGGGCCCGCCAACTGGTGGCCGACGTCTCGGCGCTGCGCTGACCGTTCATCCTCTGCGTCCGGGGCGCGTCGGTTCCAGCGGCGTAGCCCCGACGCTCTGGGATAATCGGCGCCCGTGTTCTCCGAACTGCGCCACTCGATGACTGAGGTTCGTGGGCGCAGGCGATCAACAGCAACGATCGCCCCCCCCCCGCAGCATCGCGCAGCAAGCTCTGGCGCGCGGCACTCGACTACTCGCCTGTCCCCACGCGCCCGGCGCGAGGCCTGGATTGCCCTGGTCATTGCGGTGGCTGGATCTGCTGTCGCATTCGTCCGGCTGCCATGGCTGACGCGGGGAACGGTCTGGGCAGAAGACGGGTCCGTGTTTCTGACGGATTTCGCCGCTGACGGCTGGACCACAGCGCTCCGCTCCTACCAGGGCTACCTTCACCTTGTCCCCCGAGCTGTTGTCGGTGTAGCTGCGAGTGTGGCACCCCTCGAACTCTTCGCGGCGACGCTGACGGCGCTCACCTGCGCCGTCGCCGGGGCGTGCGCCGCAATCACCTTCTTGGCGACACGCGGCGTCCTGACCCACACGGCGCCAAGGATCGTGTTGGCTACCATTCCGGTCGCGGCACCGCTACTTCCCGTCGAAGTTCTGGGCAACGCTGCCAATTTGCATTGGTTCGGGCTTTGGCTGGCGCCGTGGACGATGCTTTACCGTCCGCGCCGCTGGTCGGTCTCCGTGGCGTTGGCGTTGACGGTGCTCGCGGCCGCTCTTACCGAAATCCAAGTCGTGGTCTTCCTTCCCTTGATGACATTGACCTGGCGCCGGCGCATGTCAGCACCCGTCAATGCCGCACTTGTGCTTGGGGTGGCCGCACAGGTGGTCACGACCGTGGTGTACCCACGAAGGAGCCGGCCTCCCGGTTTGCGTCTCACATTCATGGATCTCGTCGATTCGACTCTGGCGCAGGCGGTGTTGGGCGCGCACACCGCCGACATGCCGGCAGTGGCGGAGTCTCTCTCCCGCCATGGAATGCTGGCCGGTTGGTTGGGCCTTGTGCCGTTCGTATGTGCTGGGATGGTCGCGTTGTGGATGGGAATCCGGCACTTGCCTGCTGGCGCGCGGCGTCGCAGGTGGCTGGCGGCACTTACGGTTTGCGCGCTAGCGGCAGCGGGCCTCCTGGCGGCCGCCGCCATCATGAACCCCGACCCCCGCTTTGCGATGAATTCCTCGGACCCGCAAGACTGGCCTGGCTTCCTCTTCTCTCGCTACGCCGTGGTGCCCGGCATGTTCTTGCTGGCCGTGCCCGCACTCACAGCCGACGCCCTGCTCGCTCGCCGGCCGGCGAATCGTTCAACGCGCCACTTAGGCCCCTCTGCCATCCATATCACGCGAG
>JAISCU010000434.1 GCA_031265345.1 Bifidobacteriaceae bacterium | reverse complement strand
CCGACCTGCTCCAGGCTCGCGGAGCTTACCCGCCCCCCGAAGGTGCCTCCGACCTGCTGGGACTCGAGTGCTCAGGGACGGTGGCGGAAGTCGGCCCGGAGGTCGACGGGGTGTCGGCGGGGGACGAGGTGGCGGCGCTGCTTCCTGGCGGCGGTTACGCGGAGTACGCGGTGGCCGATGCCGCCTGCACATTTCCGCTCGCCGGTTCGCTTTCGCTCGCGGACGCCGGGGCGGCGCCGGAATCCGTCTGCACGGTCTGGTCGAACCTGGTCGAGGCCGGTTACCAGCCGGGTGCCCCGCTGTTGACCCACGGGGGCGCTGGCGGGATCGGCACCATGGCCATCACGTTGGGAGCGGCGCTCGGTTCCCCGGTGTTCGCCACCGCCGGGAGCCCCGAGCGGGCGCGCGCCTGCGAATCCCTCGGCGCCGCGCGCGGGATCGACTACAAAGGCGAGGACTTTGTCCAAGTGGTGCTGGAGGGCACCGAGTTCCGGGGCGTCGACTACATCATCGACCTGGTCGGGGCGGCCTACTTGGAGCGCAATCTGAAAGCTCTGGCGACCGGCGGGGCCTTGGCGGTGATCGGGCTGATGGGCGGTTCGGCGGCGGAGGTCGATCTGGGCCGGATGCTGGCTCACCGCCACCGGATCATGGCGACCAGCCTGCGCGGGCGCAGCCGCGAGGACAAGGCTGTGATCTGCCGTTACGTTCGGCGCGACGTCTGGGACCTGGTCACTTCGGGGCGGTCGGCGCCGGTGATCGGCGCCCGTTTCGAGATGGCCGAGGCCGGCGCCGCTCACGCCCTGATGAAAGCCGGCTCGGTGGTCGGCAAAATCCTCCTGGCTTGGTGACGCCCCACTAGGCGGCCGACCAGAAAGTCGTCTGGAGACTTATTGGGCGGCCGACCAGAAAGTCGTCTGGAGACTTATTGGTTGACGCGGTCCAGCCAGTCGACGGATTCCTCCAGGAACCGGGTACGCACCGGCTCGGGGCTGAGCGACAGATCGTGCGCGCCGCCTTCGAGCGCCCTGACCTCGACGTCGTCGCCCAGTTTGGGCGCCAAGCCCCACATCTGAGCCGGGTCCAGGACCGAGTCGGTGGTCACCAGCTCGTCATGATGGTGCACATTGTCGCCCCGCCGAAGCGACGTCATCATCAACACCGGACAGTCCAGCCCAATGCCTTCGGCGACGCGCGCCTGCCAGCGGCGGATCGAGGAGAACCAGACCGGGTACGTCGGGAAACCGTCATGGGGCTTCCAAGCCAAGTCGTAAGCCCACTCACCGCCGGTGTCGGCGTGCAGCGCTCGTCCGTAATGGACCTTCAACCCGGAGATCGGCAGCATCGGCGCCACCTTCGCGACCACCCGCATGACCTTGGTGAACGGCCCCCGCATCAGCCAGCCCGCGTTGAAGTCCAGCCACGGCGAGTTCAGGATCATGGCCCGCAGGCGGCCCGGACGCTTCGCCGCCCACAACGGCATGATCAGTCCGCCGGTCGAATGGCCCAGCCCGACCAGTTCGGAGTGCCCCTCCTCCTCGGTGATCGCCTGGGCGGCCGCGTCCAGGTCCTCCGCGTAGACGGAGATCTCCGGCACGAAGTTGGGATGCTCCGGGTCCCGGCTGTGCGCTAGCGAACGGCCATAGCCCCGCAATTCCAGCGCGTAGAACCGGTAACCACGATCCTCGAACGCTTCGGCCAGGTGCGTTTGGAAGAAGTAGTCCACGAATCCGTGCAGGTAGAGCACCGCCGGCCGAGGGCTGCCAACCGGGCCGGGATCAGCCGCCGCGGTGCTGGCGGCTCCGGGCGCGGCATCATCCACCCGAGGCGCCTGACCGGCCAAAACCCGACGGACCAGGGTCGCCGTCTCGCCGCCGGGCAACGTCAAGCGGCGCTGCTCGAAGCCCTCCAGGACATCGGGGCTCCACAGGTTGGTGGAATCGTCGTTTGCCATCCCACCATCATGCCCCTTGGGCGGCGCGGACTTTGCCCGCCCCGCCTGGGCCGGGTACCCTGGTCAAGCTGTCCGGAGGCGTCGCATAGAGGCCTAGTGCGCCCGCCTGCTAAGCGGGTTGGGGGTGTTGATCCCCCTCGCGGGTTCGAATCCCGCCGCCTCCGCCAGGCACGTATCACTACTGTACCGCGTGGAACTCCGAACGCCTGTACAGGCATCGGGCTGGCTTCTGTGATTGCGCGGGGCGAACCGGGCCGTTCCGTCAGCCGCAACCAACGTCGCACGATGCCGCTCCCCCAGACCCCGCAACACTTCGGGTTCCGCCCGCCGCTGGCCACCCGTCGGGGCGACCGGCGTGACACAAGTCACCGCGGCAGCGACACCGACTGGCGCAGCGGTGGCTTAGGGACACCAACGAAGAGGGGCTTCGGTGCTGCGGGCGGCCTGACCTGGGCAAACGCTGTCGGCCGGGTGAGCGGCACCGGGCACTGCGTGACACAAGTCACCGCGGCAGCGACACCGACCGGCGCAGCGGTGGCTTAGGGACCGGTCGGGCCAACGCTGCCGACCCCGCCCGCTTGGCGGACCTGCGACCCGATGGTCCCCAGCCACTGAACCCTGCAAACCGACGGTGTCGACGCTCCCCGCCCCGCGAGACCATCCGAATACTGCCCCGCGGATCGCTTTGGTGTCCACAAGGGGCTTCAACTGGCGCCCAACCCGAGTTCCAGCCAATTGTGGACACCCGCGTCCGATGCCGCCCGGTCGGCAACCAGCGTCTGCGCAGGCCAGCCGGTCGGCGGCATCGGCGCCCCTGCGAGGCCATGTCCGCAACTGGCCCCAACTCCGCTCCGACCCGAGTTCCAGCCAATTGCGGACACCGGTGCCCGCTGCCGCCCGGTCAGTGACCAGCATCTGCGCAGGTCAGACCGCCCCTGCCAGAGGCGCCCTGCCAGGCTGTGTCCGCAGCTGGCTCCGACTGGCGCCCGAGACATGACATCGAGCCGGACGCGAGTTGAAGCCAATTCTGGACGCAGCAATGAAGCGACGCCGATGCCGCGGGCATGCCGACCTGCGTAAACGCGGCACGCCGACCACGCGGCATCGGGCAACGGTGCCCGAGGCTCACGGCAACTCCACCGCGCGGCCAATTGAAGCCGGTTCCGGACACTCCCAAACCCGTCCCCAACCAGCGGCCCCACCGATCTGAGCGGCGCCGACCGGACATCGGCGGCTCAGGCTCACAGGGAGCGGACGGACTCGCCCTCGCAGAGTTCGAACGGGATGACCTCATGGACCGGTTCGCGGCTCCCGCCGATGTGTGCGAGCAGGATGCCGACCGACCGCGCCGCCAGCCGGTCCTCGAGTTGGCGGATGGTCGCCAGACGCGGGTGGACGAACTGCGACAGTTCGATGCCGTCGCAGGAGACCAGCGACAGGTCCTCGGGCACGCGCAATCCTCGATCAGCCAGGGCTCGAATGGCGCCCACCGCTTGGATGTCGGCCATGGCGAACACGGCTGTCGGCGGGCGGGCGGCATCGAGCAACTGGTTCATCGCGTCATATCCGGCGGCGAGCGAGAAGTGGCAGGCGACGTAGCGGGTGTCCAGGTCGAAGGGAACGGCGTGCTCGTTCAAGGTGGCGAGCGCGCCGCCCAACCTCACCTGGGAGGTGTAGGACAACGCCGGGTCGCCGCCGATCATCCCGATCTCCCGATGCCCGTGCGCCAACAGATGTCCGATGGCGCACCGGGCGAGCGCGGCATCGTCCGTGGAGACGGAGGACAGGACCACGCCGGGCGCGCCCGCGACCTCGTCCGTGCAGACCACCGCCGGAACATCCAAACCGCCGTCCCACTGCTCGAACGAGGTTTGGTCGCCGCCCAGGAACAGGACGCCGCCGGGGCGGGAACGGCGCGCCACGTCCAGGGCGGCGGTGACCTCGTTGGTGTCCTCGTCGATGTATTCGACCGAAGTGCCATAGCCGGACTCCGTCACCAACTGCTGCACCCGCTCCAGGATGGACTGGAACAGCAGGTTGGAGTGCCCCTTGATGATTATGGCGATGGTGCGGCGCTCCGACGCTTTGAGATCCTGGGCGTTGCGGTTCTTGACGAAGTGGATCCGCCGCACCACCTCCTCCACGCTGACGCGGGCGGCCTCGGAGACATCGGGGTGACCGGACAGGACCCGTGAGACTGTGCTGATGGAATATCCCGACTCGCGGGCTACGTCCCGGATTGTGACCACTTGTGGTCGCCTTTCTACTAGCGCTTGTTCGGTGGGCATCGCTCAGCCCTTGACCGCCCCGGCCACCACACCTTTGATGATGTGCTTCTGGAGGATCAGATAGAAGACGATGATAGGGATGATCGCGACAATCAGGACGGCCATCATGGCGCCCATGTCACGGTCGCCGTAAGTGCCGGTCAAGATCCCTTGGACCGCGACCGGGATGGTGTTGTACGTGCCGCCGATGGTCAATTGCGGCAGCAGGTAGTCGTTCCAGATCCACATGGTGTTGAGGATCGCCACCGTGATGGCCGTGGGACGGATCACCGGGAAGATGACCTTGAAGAACACCTGGCGGGGCGAGGCCCCGTCGATCATGGCGGCCTCCTCCAGCGAGATCGGGATCGAGCGGATGAATCCGGTGAAGATGAACACCGACAGCCCGGCGCCGAACCCCAGGTACATCACGCAGATGCCGAGCGGGTTGTCCAAGCCTGCCCGGTTGGTCACGAACGACATGGTGAACATCACCATCTGGAACGGGACCACCATCGAGAACACGAACATGTAGTACATGACGGTCGAGAACCTCGACTTCACGCGCGCGATGTACCAGGCCGCCATCGACGTGCCCAGGACGATCACCAGCACCGACACCACCGTGATGAACACCGAGTAGCCGAAGGCGGACCAGAAACCGGTCTTGCCGATCCCGCGCGTGTAGTTCTCCAGGCCGACGAACGTCTCCGAGTCCGGCGCGTCGAAAGCGGTGGAGGAGGTGATGGCGAACTTGGCCTTGAGCGAGTTCAACAGCACCAGAGCGATCGGTATGACGTAGACCACGGACAGGATGGACATCCCGACCACCGCCACGGTGTGACGGACTTTGCGTGCGGCGTTCATCAGCCCTCGACCTCCTTGGTGCGGGTGGCCCGCAATTGGATGACCGCGACCACCGCCACCAGCACGAAGAAGATCACAGCCTTGGCCTGGCCGAACCCTCGCGCGCCCGAGGTCCCGTAGAAAGTCTGGTAGATGTCCAACGCCAGCATCCGGGTGGACGTGCCGGGTTGGCCCGCCGTCAACGACAGGTTCTGATCGAACAGCTTGAACGAGTTGGACATGGTCAGGAACGAGCAGATCGTGAAGGACGGCATCACCATCGGGATGATGACCCGCCGGATCGTGGTCATGAACGAGGCGCCGTCGATCGAGGCCGCCTCGATCATCTCAGTGGGCACGTTCTGGATTCCGGCGATGTAGATGATCATCATGTAGCCGATCATCTGCCAGTTCATCACCACCACCAGGCCCCAGAAGCCGTACTGCGACTTCGCCGAGATAGTGTCCCCGAACCAGTTCGTCAAGATCGCGTTGATCAGGAGTTGCCAGATATAACCGAGGACGATGCCGCCGATCAGGTTGGGCATGAAGAACACGGTCCGAAACAGGTTGGTTCCCCGGATTCCCCTTGTCAGCAGCATCGCCAAGGCGAACGCGAAGAAGTTCACCGTCACCACCGAGACCACCGTGAACAGCGCCGTGAACCCGAGCGCGTGTACGAACGAGTTCGAGGAGGAGAGGATCTCCTGGTAGTTGGCGAAGCCGTTGAACTTGGCGTTCTTGACCGTGGTGAACTTGGTGAAGGACAGGCCCAGGCCAAGGATGAACGGGACTAGGAACGCGAGGCCGAACGCGAGGAGCGTTGGCAGGGCGAACAGCGGAAACCACCGCTTGATCGCCTTTGACACTTGCATGGTCGCACCTTTCGTCTATAGAGGTTTTGGGGGCGGGCCTGGGCGCAGACTGCTGGGAGGGCGCCCAGGCCCGTGTCTCCCCCCCGGTCCTTTACTCCTCGGCTGTCGCGCTTTCGCTCTTCCAGTCGGCGACCACCTTGTCGGCGACCTGCTGCCAGTCCATCGAGCCCTGCTCGTACTGCAGGAGGCTGGCGCCGAATTGGTCCTTGAAGGTCTGCCCCGGCATGGCTTGGAACACCCACGGCACGGATTGGACGCCGTCCGTGGTCATCCAGGTGTTGACTTGCTTGGCCAGCGGGTCGTTCGGCATCTCGTCGGTGGTGAAGGTGTCGAACGGGGCGATGAAGCCCAGTTCCTCGGTGACGTATTTCTTGCCCGTGTCGGACGAATACAGCCACCAGACGAAATCGGCCGCCTTCTGTTGTTGTTCGGCCGAGACCTGCGAGTTGATCGCGAAGTAGTTCTCAGTGCCCACGCAGATGCCTTGGCTCTCCTCGCCGTCCACTCCGGTGTAGATGGGCAGGAACTTGACGTCGGAGTCTTTGACGCCGTTCCCGTCGACTTCCGCGATCTGCCCCCACGCCCAGTTGCCGTTCTGCACCATCGCGACCTTGCCCTGGGCGAATTCGGCCATTGAGTCGTTCACAGCCACGCCGCCCAGCAGCGCTTTCTCAGTGGTCGAGTCGGTCGTGTAGAGGTCGAAGATGTTCTGGAAGTTCTTGTTGTACTTGAAGGTGATCTCCTTGACCTGCTGGGAGAGATCAGTGTTGTCGTCCTGGAACTCGTAGTACAGCGGCAGGTTCGCCAGGTGCGTCTGCCAGCGCCAGTCCTCGCCGGGCGCCAGCGACGTGGCCGCGAACACGCCTTCGATTCCGAGTTTGTCCTTCTTCGCCTGCATGTCGTCCGCGACGGCTTTGAGGTCCGCGAAGTTCTTGATGTCGGTGGCGGTCGCCAGGTCGACCGCCTTATCCGGCAAGGCGAAGTACTTCTCCATGATGGTGTCGTTGTAGACGATCCCGAAGCCCTCGACCACGTAGGGGACACCGTAGACGCCGTCGCCGGCCGTGACGGCCAGGCTCTGGTCGGTCAGCGCGCCGTACAGGGACGTGCCCTTGAGATCGGCCGTGTAGTCCTTCCAGTTCGCGTAGCCACGCGGCCCGTTGATCTGGAACAGGTCCGGCGGGGTGGACTTGTCCATCTCGGCGGTCAGTTGCTGCTCGTACGTGCCGGAAGCGGCGGTCTTGACGACCAATTCGATGCCGGTCTCGTCTTTGAAGTCTTTGGCTATGGCATCGTAGACCTCGGCCACTTCGGGCTTGAAGTTCAGGTAGTAGACGCTCCCGCTGCCGGAGACTTTGTCCGGGCTGGTGCCGGGGCCCGCGGCGTTGGCGCCGCCCCCGTCGCCTTCGCCCCCATCGCCGCAGGCCGCCAGCAGCGACAAAGCTGCCACCACCACGGCCATCTTGCAGATCTTGTTCATTGATTCTCCGCTCTCGATGCGAATCCCAGTGTTTGGCTTGTCGGGCTCCGCGCGGCTTCGCACGACTCCCAAGAAACGATGCCGGTACCCTTTCCGGGATCAGTCCCGGAATCCTTTCCGGTACCGTTTCCAGAACAGAGCATAGGCCTTCGCGGGCGGTTGCGCAACTCCAAAACGACCCGCATTTGCACGGGTGGGGGACGGTACCGGAGTTTGGCGTGTCCGGCTGGTGTATTCTGCAACATTTGTCGCCATGTGTTGGCCTGGGTTCCGGGGGGCCGGGGTTTTCTCCTCACCCGTGGGCGCGAGGTCCCCGCACGCCCACGACGGCTGATCGGGCGGGTCGCCGTCTCCCCTCACCGGTGGGCGCGAGGAGGGCCCCGCGTTCTAAGACCGGATGGGCGATGCCGTGGGGCGGCTTCAGAGTCCGGCTCGGCGTCGACTTCGCCCGGCTGGGCGTCGGGGTCCTGGTCCTGGTCGGCGCAGAGCGCGACGGTGGAGCGGCGCCGTGCCAGGCAGAGCCTGTTCCGTGCGCCGCCCCGGCCTCTCTGGGCGGCTGGGGAAATGGCGAAAGAGTCGCGCGCGCGAATTGGGACTTCATCGCGTTCTGGGGACAACCCGACGCCCCGGCCCGTCCCCAAAACCCGTTTTGGTCCCAATTGGGCCCGTCATGGGCGCCGATTCGGACTTCGCGGCGTTCCGGGGACAACCCGACGCCCCGGCCCGTCCCCAAAACCCGTTTTGGTCCCAATTGGGCCCGTCATGGGCGCGAACTCGGACTTCTCGGCGTTCCGGGGACAACTCGACGCCCCGACCCGTCCCCAAAACCCGTTTTTGTGCGAGTTGGGCCGATTGCGCGGCATCTTTGCTGCCTCTATCGGCGGCGAGGCCATCCGGGGCGGGCGCGAGGACGAGGTCTGGTGACCGCAGCCACCGCGGCACCGTCCGTTGTGGCTCCCACGGTGGTTTAGGGACGGGGACGGAAAGTGGTGCCCAAGCCGTCGGCGCGCCCACCTGCGCAAACGCGGGCGGCCGACCGGTCGGCATCGTGCAGCGGTGACCTAAGCCACCGCCGCAGCAAGCCGGGCGCGCGCGACGGTGGGTTATGGACAAGACCGGGCGGGGTCGGCGGCCGCATCGTTCGAGGTTGCGCCCGCGGCGGGATCATGGGAGGCACCAGGGCCTTGGTCTCCGCCGGGGTCCTGGTTGGCACCGGAGACGGCGGGTGTTGGACTCGAGGTGGTGTCGGATGATGAGTGGGCGGAATCGTGCGCGTGATCACCTTCGGCCTCGCGGCCTGCCGCGCCGGGGTCAGAGTGGGTACCGGGGACGGGCGTGGTCGGGCTGGGGGCGAGGTCGGGTGAAGGGCCGGCGGCATCGTGCGCGTGGTCGCCGGATGTCTCGCGGTCTGCCGCGCCAAGGTCTGTCCCCCGAATAGTCGCGGAACCGTCCCCGGGACTACGCCAGAGCCGGACCAATTCCACCAACGCGGCTACGAACACCGCCGCGACCAGCACATTCCGGATGACCCAGACGGCCAGCATCGGGCGGTCGGCGTTCAGGAATTGGGTGTAGCCCCAGGGGTAGAGCAGGCCAGTCAAAGCCGCAGCGACGAGCACCGCGCCCGCGACCGGCAGCCAGAACCGCCACCGCTTGCCCACGCACAGGGCCACCACTACCGGCGGGGCCAGCCACGCCACGAACTGAGGAGAGCCGACCTTGTGAGTCACGATCAAGCCGCTCATCATGGCCAAGGCACCCACCAGCAAGGCCGGGACCGGGCGGCGGCGTGCCAGATAGGCCAAGAGCCCCACGACGACCACCATCAGCGGCATGGCGATGTCACTGATCCGGATCGCCAAGTCGGCGCCCGGACCCCACGTCTCGACCGTCGACAATTCCGAGTTCCAAACCCACGGCACCTCGCCTCGCGCCACATGCGCCAGCACCACGGGCGTCGCCAGGACAGCTTCGATCTGCAACCCGCGCTCCGTCTCCGCCGACACGAAGCTGGTCAAGACGCTCAACCGGCCGCCCGCCACCACCTGCAACAACACCACCACCAGGCAGGTCAGCGCGGCCGGCGCCACGACGCGGCTCCAGCGCTCCCAGGCGAAGCGGAGGACCGCGAACAGCGGCACCAGGACCAGGCCGCCGGACACCTTTATCCAAGCCGAGCAGGTGAGCAGCACGCTGGCCAGGAACGGCCGGGCGGCGGCCACGACCAGAGCGATGAGCACCAACGGCATCATGACAGCGTCAAGACGCGCTATCCCGCACGGCCCCAACAGCATCAAGAAGACGAACCAGCCCGTCAACGGCCCAGCGGCGCGGGTCATGCCGAACCGGCGGATCACCACCACCGCAGTGCCCAGATTGATCAACGCGACCATGCCGCACCAGGCGCCCAAGTAGGCGCTGCCGACTCCGAACACAGAGGCAACCAGCATCGGCACCAGGGCTCCGACCGGATACACCCAAGGTGACTCGATGCCCACCCAGTCGCCGGTCCGCACGCCCTCCCCCATCCACCAGGCGTACAGCCCCACATCGTTCGCGCCGGTGGTGGCCGGGCCGAGCGACTGGTAGATCAACACCGCATGCGTGACCAGGTAGGCCAGCGACAGGCCAGCGACCGACCACCAGTCCGTCGTCCTCGGCGCGTCGGCCCGCACCTCGACCCCCACAGCCGTCATCCCGCAACCCCCGTCATAGCACTGCCGCCTTCATAGCACTGCCGCCGTCATCCCAGCGGCACCGTCACGGCGGGCTCACCGATCCGCCCGATGAACCTCAACTCCACCGGCTTCTCCTCCAACGGGATATCGAACGCCAGGAACCCGCGCTGTGAGCCCCCGGGCTTGATCGGACTGGTTCCGAGGACGAAATCAGCATGCTTCAGCGCCGAAGCCGGCTCGTCCGGGTACTCGGTCCCTTTGTCGGTCACCAAGATCTGCTGGTCGGGCAGGAAGGTGCCGTCCTGGTCGCCCGCGTTCTTGACCGTGATCCCGAACAGCGCCCATTGGCCGTTCTCCGCCACCTCGCTGCCCGGATCGGCCAGCGCCGGGAGCGCGTCCTGGTAGGAATCGATCACCAAGATGAAGTCTCCCTGCCTGAAGCTCTGGGCCAACGACCATTCGGTCGCCCCCGCCTCCCCCGGTGCCGGTTCGCCCGGAGCGGCGGTCGGGGCCGAGGGTTCGGGCGTCGGCGTCTGGTCGCGAGCCCGGCCCAGGTTCCCGGTCAGCGCCAGCACCGCCAGTGTGATCCCCGCCAGCAGCAACACCGCGAGCACTATCACCCCGGCCGTCTCGCGCTTGGTCAGGTGGTGTTTGGGCCGGTGGAAGCCCAACGCCGACGAGGCTTTGTGATGCCATTGGTCGCCTTGGGCCGTTTCGTCGGCCGTTTGGGGAAGGCCGGTGCCCGATGCCGTCCACCCAGTCGTTCCCTCACCGCCAGGCTGCGTCGGGGTCGGCAGGACGGCTGCCGCTTCAGCGACTTGGGGGCTCTCCGCCCCTGGCGGAACCTCCTCGGAACTCGATTGACGGCCCCGGTAGGGCACGGTCGGCACCAGCGGCGAGTGGCCCGGCAGGACCTCCGGATCGACCTGGGGCGGGATCGACAACCCGCCGGTGTTCCATGGTGCCGAAGAAGCCCACGGCTGGGCCGCGTCGACGGATGCGAGCGGTTCGCTCGGCGACCCGGCTTGGTTCAGCGCGGCCAGTTCGGCCAAGGCCGCGCGGTCGATTGAAGCAAGGTGGCTTCCGGTGGGCGGTGACTGCGGGGCTGGCGGCTGGAGCGGCGGTGGCGAAGCCGGAAGTGGCGAGGCCGACGCCGTTCCCGGCGGCGAGGATGGCGGCGAGGTCGGGAGTGGCGGGACCCGGGGCGAGGCCGGCGGCCTGAGCGGCGGCGACGAAGCCGGAGGTGGCGCGACCCGCGCCATCCCCGCTGGCGAGGTCGGGGATGGCGGGACCGGTGCCATCCCCGCTGGCGGGACCGGAGGGGGTGTGACCAGGGGAGCCCCTGGCGACTGTGGCACTGACGGCGACCTTGGCGGCGGTGGCGGCGGGGCGAGTTCGGAAGGAAGCCGCGGCACCGCAGACGGCGCCAGCTCAGCGGCGGCTTGGATCTCAGCGGCGGCCTGCACGCCGCCGGACTGCGCCCCAGCAGGGATCGAGGGCGGTTCCCAGGGCCGCTCGGATTCCTCGGGTGATTCCGGCGCCGGTTCCGGCTGATCGACCGGGCCGACCTTCTCCACCGGCCCGATCCGCCACGGGGCCGGGGTCGCGGGCTGAGGGGGAAGCTGCGGCACCAGGTGTTCGGGGATGCGCGGAGCCCTCTCCGGCGGCGGCATTCGGCCCAACTGCGGCGGTCGGCTCCGGAGCACGGGCTGCGTCGCCAGCGGCCTGAGGTCCGCGAACGACTGGATGCGGCGCGCGGCTTGATCGGCGCTGGTGCCTGCGGGACTGGTCGAAAACCTCCCCGACGCGGGCGGTGGCATCGGACGGCCCGGCTCTTGGTCTTCTGCGATTGCTCCAGGGAACAGCTCCCGTGGCTCGGCGGTCAATTCACCCAAAAAGTCTCCAGACGACTTCTTGGGCGGGACCGTCGGTTCGGAGCCGCCGTCGGGTGGTCGGTCAGGCGGCGGCGCGGATTCGGGCCAGCTAGTCTTCGGCAAGGCCCACCCAGTCCGCTCCGGTTCCGGCGCCGGAGCGGGAGGCGGCGGCGCCAGGGCCGCCCAGCCGGACCCTCGGCTGGGCGGGCGCTCGGGCGGTCGAGCGGGGGTGGGAGGACTGACCGGGCTCGTCGGCAACCCGCTGGCGGCGCGGCTCACCGGACGGCTTCGCTGAGCGGCTGGGACAGCTGGCGCGGCAGCGACAGGCGGGGCGGCCGGGACGGGCAGGGCAACAATGATCGGCGGCATTGAGCCCGTGGTGCGAGCCAATTCCTCGCGCTCGTGACGCAGTCGCGCCCTGGTCACAGGCGGCTCGGGCACGGCCCGTCCAGCAGCAGCGGGATTCGCGGGCACAACAGAACCTGTGGGCACAGCGGGGCCCGCTAGGGCAGCGGGACGCGCGGGGACAGCGGGGGCAGCGGGACGCACGGGCGCTGTGGACGGGACTGGTTCGCCGGCCGAGACCGGGGGGGAGAAAGGATGGGAAGCGGGGGGGGCCGGGGGCGCGGCATCGGCGGCTGACAAATCACTACCGGAGGCGTGACGGGCGCGCTCCTGGGCGGCTTCGCGGAGGGCTCGGCGCGTCGGACGACTATCGCTTTGCGGACCAGGCACGCCCTTGACCTTAGCTCATGAAGCTGGGCGAATCGAGAGTGGTGGATTCGCGGGCGCGCCCCCGGCGCGATAGTCTGGAGCGGTCTGCTGCCCGGACCCGAGGGCAAGCCGGTGCGAATCCGGCGCTGACCCGCAACCGTGTGCGTTCTAGGCCGTCCCTCCTAGCGCGAGCCGGAAAACCTCCCCGGGCAAATGGCTCCACTGACCGCTGCCGAGGTTCGCGGGTCGGAGCGTCGCCGGGCACTCAGGCCCGGGCCGGCGGCCCACCGGACCGTTCACCAGAAAGGCCCAAGGCTTGTCCATCTTCTCCACTCGCGCCGACACTGTGAGCAGGCGATCCCGCGCCCGAATCGCGACGGCGGCCATGGCCGGCGTTGTCGTCTTGGGCCTGGTCGCCTGCTCGGGCGAGCAGCCAGCCAGCGACCCCTCCGGTCAGACCGGTCCGCCCCCTCCGGCCGAGGCCAACACCAAGACTGCCCCGCCCACGGCGGACAGCGCTCAGGCGGCGGCCGACTGGCTCAAGGACAACCTCACGGACGGCAGCCACGCCGAACTCGAGTACGACGGCGACATGTTCGCCGACGCCGGTCTGACGATCGACTCCATGTGGGCCCTGATGGCCGCAGGGGACACCGAGGCGGCGCAGAAGGCAGCGGACTGGCTGGCCCTGCGGGACACCGCCATCGATTACGCGGGCGACGGCGAGCAGGCCGCTTACCCGAGCGCCATGGGCAAACTGGCGCTGGCCTACCTGACCCCAGGCGTCACGGTGTCCCCCGAGTACAAGCCCGCCGACCTCGCGGCTTCGATCGCCGGTCGCATCAGCCCGGAGGGCCGCTTCCGCGACATCTCCGAATGGGGCGACAATTCGACCCCGGCCGGGCAGGCCTTCGACATCATCCTGCTTGTCCAACTTGGGCAATTGGACGGGCTGACGGCCGATCCAGTGGCCGGCTTGCTGGCCGTGGGCTGCGAGGATGGCTCCTACCCGTCCATGTTCGACACCGATCCGCCGTGCGTGGGGGATGTTGACACCACCGCCATAGTCGCCCAGGCCATGCTGGCGGCCGGGCAGGGGGAAGTCGCCGAACGCGCCTTCGACTATCTGCTGACAGCCCAGACCGAGTCCGGACGCTGGCAGAGTTTCGGCGTCGATTCTGTGAACTCCACGGCCCTCGCGGTTGGCGCTCTGAGCCTGTGGGACACGCCTGAGGCGAAGGACGCGGCCGCCCTCGGCATGGAGGAACTGGCCGCCTGGCAACTGCCCAAGACCGCGGCCTTCCCAGCCGTCGCGGGCGGCGAGGGCGACCTCCGCGCCACCGCCCAAGGCATCCTCGGGCTGAAGGGCGTCAGCTACCTGGACCTCCTCGACATCCACCCGCAGTGATCGCCACCAGACCAGCCGCGCGGACGGGGAGGCCACTCGCCCGGAGGCGAAGACGCAACTCGACTTCCGAAAAAGATGCCAGGCGTGGCACTCGGCGCCGAGAGCCAGGGATTATGTCTTTTTCTTCGCCCCTTCGGAATCGACATCCAGGGAATTTGTCTTTTGATCGGCGTGCCTGGGACAAGTTAGCGGCGAAGCCGCAGGTCAGCGCGCCGAACCGAAACGGGCACGATTCGGAAAAGACAAATCCGCTGACTCTCGCGGAAATCGGTGCCGCCGAAAAGACAAATCCCCTGGCACTCGGCGCCGAGAACCAGGGATTGTGTCTTTCTGATGTCGCTTCGGGCACCGCGGGCCGCCGACATCCGGATCGCGTGCCCTCTACCCGCGGCGGTTGGCGAAGCCTGGCTCTGGCCCTGGTCGCTCTAGCTACCGTCACGGCCGTGGTTTGGCCGGGCGGGTCGGCTCATGCTTGGCCTGGCATCGAAGACTTGGACGATGCCGCCGATTGGCACGGCGGGGCCTGCCACGCCCGCGAGGGGGTGACCTTGGTAGTCGATGGCGGCGCGGGCAAGGGCGGCGCGACCGTGCGCTGCGTGACGGGCGCCGTGGAATCGGCTCTCGAAGCGACCGCTGCGGCAGGTTTCAGCTACGAGTTCGTGCCCAAGCAGATCGGGTTCGTTTGCCAACTCGACGGCTATCCCGATCCCTGCAACGGCGCCCCGGCAGACGCCTACTGGTCGCTGTGGACCGGCCAGGACGGCGAGTGGATGTATTCGACAACCGGTTCGGCGACCTTGCCCGCGCCGACCGACTCGACCATCGGCTGGGCCTTCGGCGCTGGCGAACCGCCTTCGACGGCGGTGCCGGAACTGAGGGAGGGCGCGGGAGGACCGAGCCAGACGGGGGCTGGCGCGGGTGACGCGACCGGCGCGGCGAGCGCGGTCGGCACGGATGGCGGGGACGACTCGGCTGGCCCGGGCGGGAAGGACGACGGGCCCAGCGCCGACGCTGAGCGCGACGGCGGAGACGAGCCGGCCGCGCAGTCCACTCAGGCCCCCGCCGGCGAAGGCGGCGGCGCTGCCCAATGGCTCGACAACAGCCCAGTCGGGACCGTGATCGCGGGGCTGCTGGTAGTGGGCGCCGGGCTGGGCGCGTGGCTGACTGCGCGACGGAGACGGGGCGGCGGAGACGGGGCAACGAGTGACCGGTGAGCGAGCAGTGAGCGGCCCGCGGGCCGTCCATCCCGGTGCTTGGTGGCTGTGGGCGCTGGCCCTGGCCGGTGGGGCGACCGCAACAACCAACCCGCTGCTCCTGGCCCTGATCGCGACGGTGTCCCTGACGGTGGCGGTCGCGCGGCGCGAGCAGGCACGGTGGGCTTTGACACTCCGGCTGTACGTCTGGCTGGCGGTCTGCGTGGTGGTGATCCGGGTGGCCTTCAGGGTTGTCTTCGGCGCAGCCGGTGGCGGGCTCGGGCCGGTGGCGCTCGACCTGCCCGCTTGGCATTTGCCGAGTGTCGGCGGCTTGGTCGAGGGCGCAAGCGACGGAACCAGTGGAGGAGGGGATGGCGCCCCTGCGGGCGGGGGCCTGGTCCTCTTCGGTCCGGTGACCTGGGACGGCCTCTACTTGGGGCTGCGCGATGGCATGCGGCTCGCCTGCTTGGTCTTGGCAGTCGGCGCGGCCAATGTCCTGGCCAGCCCCAAGCGCGTGCTCGCGGCCCTTCCGGGGGCGCTGCGGCAAGTCGGGACCGCTGTGGTGGTGGCTCTGACAGTGTTTCCGTCGCTGGCGGCGTCCGTCGGCAGGGTGCGCCGGGCAGCCCGGCTGCGCGGACCCGCCGGATCGAAGCATCAGGCCATTCATCGGATCGTGTTCCCGGTGCTGGCCGACTCTCTTGATCGCTCGCTCGAGTTGGCGGCGTCGCTGGAGTCGCGCGGCTACGGCGTCACGGCCCGGCCGCCGAGCACCGCGCTCCAGGCGGTCCGCGCTGGGGCGGGCGTGGTCATCATGGTCGGTTTGGCCGCTGGGGCCTTGACCGTAACCAGTGGGCGGGAGGACTGGGGCTGGCCGTTGTTAGCGCTGTCGTTGGCCGCGCTGGCCGGGCTGATGCGCTGGCTGGGGCGCGACCTGACCACCACGCGGTTGAGCCGCCAGCGCTGGGGCGCCCAGGACTGGATGATCGCCGCTTGCGCCCTCGGATTCGTCCTTGGATTGGCCCTGTCGCCGCCGCTCACCAGCGCTGACGCTCTCCACCCCGGCGCCCTGGCCTGGCCCTCCCTGCCCTGGCCAGCGCTGCTGGGCCTGGCGGCGGCCGCCACCCCCGCCTGGGCGTCGCGGGCCGCCCGGCCGAAGACCCACCATCCGTCACCGGACTTGAACTCAGCCACGGAGAAGCGCCGCCAGGCAGGGAAAGGGGACGGTCCCGTTTCCGTGCTTAGCGCCCGCCGCAACGGAGACAGCCCCCGCGCGCCTCGAGCCGGTCCGGAACAGGCGGCGCTAACCGGCCCGGGAGACGCGCCCCTGACCGGTTCGGGCGAGGCGCGCCGGGCCGAGAACTCGCCCCACAAGTCGTTGGTCGAACCGTCGGGCACAGTCGCCCCGGCGCCCGGGAATGACGATGGAACACGGGTTGGCGTCTGGTCCCAACCCGTGTTCCTGACCGCGTTTCACGCCTCTCCGAGCACCGACGGCGCCCAGCGGACGGAGGCAGTCCCGTGATCCGCTTCGACAACGTCTCCTTCAGCTACCCCCGGTCCAGTGCCCCGGTCCTCAACCAAGTCAACCTCGAATTCGCCACCGGCGAGTTGGCCCTGGTCATAGGCCCCACCGGGGCCGGGAAGTCGACTCTGCTCAAAGCCGTCAACGGCTTGGTCCCGCACTTCACCGGTGGCGTCCTGTCCGGCACGGTTCAAATCGACGGCCGATCCACTGCCGCCAATCCTCCGCGCCGCCTGGCCGGGCTGGTCGGCTACGTTGGCCAGGACCCGGCCAGCGGCTTCGTCTCCGACCGCGTCATCGATGAATTGGCCTACACCCTGGAGCAGCAGGGGATGGCCCCCGCGACCATGCGCGTCCGCGTCGAGGAGG
The DNA here is from genome assembly GCA_031265345.1 of Bifidobacteriaceae bacterium. The sequence continues at coordinate 14,811 of JAISCU010000434.1, read as the reverse complement.
TCCTCGACCTGCTCGGGATCGCCGACCTGCGGGACCGCGATCCGGGCTCCCTCTCGGCTGGCCAGGCCCAGCGTGTGGCCATCGGCGCGGCGCTGGCAGCCCACCCCAGGGCGCTGGTCCTGGACGAACCCACCTCCGCCCTCGACCCCGCCGCCGCCGAGGACGTGATGGCCGCGATCAGCCGCCTGGTCGATGACCTGGACCTGACCGTGCTGATCGCCGAGCATCGCTTGGAGCGCGTGATCCAGTTCGCGGATCGGATAGTCCGGGTGGACGGCGACGGGTCCGTCAGCATCGACTCACCGCGGCATCAATTGGCGACGAGCCCGGTCGCGCCGCCGCTGGTCCGGCTGGCCCGCGCCCTGGAGTGGCCGGAAGTGCCGCTGACGGTTCGCGAGGCCCGGCGTCTGGCGCGGGCGTCGCAGCTGACTCCGCGGTCATCCTCGCCGGTCCCGCCCGCGACTCCGGCTGCTCCCGCCGTCCCCGCCGTTCAAGTTGGTCAGGCCGACCGGGCCGAACAGACGGGTCAGGGCCGCCAGCGCCGCCAGCCCGACCAGACAGATCCGACAGATCAAGCGGACGATGCCGTTCGCGCGTCCGGCAGCGTCGTCTTCAAGTCCGACAGTATCCGGGTCACGCACCCCGGCCCGATCGAGGCCGTCAAAGGCGTCAGCGTCGAGTTGCGCGGCGGTCACATCACCGGCTTGATGGGGCGGAACGGCGCCGGGAAGACATCCCTGCTGTGGGCCTTGGCCCAGGGCAAGCGCGGCCAGCCGCGCCCCGATCTGGTGATGGTGCCCGCCCAACCGACGGACCTGTTCTGGGCCGACTCGGTGGCCCGCGAACTGCCCGGCCCGACGGCAGCCGACCTGCTCGACCGGTTGGCCCCCGGGATCGCGCGCTCGGCCCATCCGCGCGACTTGTCGGAGGGCCAACGCCTGGCCCTCGCCTTGGCCATCCAGTTGACCGCGCGAACCCATGTCGTCATCCTGGACGAGCCCACTCGGGGACTCGACTACACCGCCAAGGACCGTCTGGCCACACTGCTGCGGTCCCTGGCGGACGAAGGCCGCGCCGTGCTCGTGGCCACGCACGACGTGGAGTTCCTGGCCCTGGCCGCCGATTCGATCATGTGGATGGCCGAAGGCGAGATCGTCGGCTCGGGACCCGCCGCCGAGTTCCTGATGTCAGTGCCCGCGCACGCGCCCCAGATCGCCAAAGTCATGGCGCCCCAGCCGTATCTGACGGTGGATGCGGCCCTGGCCTCCTGGCCAACCGCACACGGAGACGGGGCGCCGGAAAGAGCCGGAGCCAAACCATGAGCGCGACGCGGGCGTTGCCGGTCGGATGGGGCACGGCATCGGCCATGGTGGTGGCGTCCTTAGCGGCCCTAGCGCTGGCCCTCTGGCCTTTCCTGGGCGGCGGCGGGGCCAACCCGTTCGCGTCGTCAGCCCTACTGATGGTGCTGTTGCCGCTAATGATGCTGCTCGTGCTGTCGCAGGTGCTGGAAGGCGGCATGGACGCCAAGGCACTGGCCCTGCTGGGCGTCCTGGCGGCGGCCATCGCGGCGGTGCGGCCGCTCGGATCGGGCGTCGGCGGGGTCGAGACGGTGTTCTTCCTGCTGATTCTGGGAGGGCGGGCCTTCGGGCCCGGCTTCGGGTTCGCGCTCGGCGGGGTGTCGCTGCTGGCCTCGGCGCTGCTGACGGGCGGCGTGGGGCCGTGGCTGGGGATGCAGATGGCCTGTTCTTCGTGGATCGCGGCCGGGGCGGGGCTGTTGCCCAGGCGGATCGGCGGCCGACCGGGCGGGCGCGGCGAAGTCGTCGTGCTGGCCGTCTACGGGATCGCCGCCAGCTACCTGTTCGGCGCGTTGATGAACCTCTGGTTCTGGCCCGCGCTGGCCGGTTCCGGGGCGCTGGCCAGCGGGATCGGGTTCGACCCGGCGGCATCGGCGGGCGCGAACTGGCGTCACTTCCTGGTCTTCACGCTGGTCACGTCCACGACTTCGTGGGACACGGTGCGGGCGGTCACCTGCGCCGCGGCGTTGCTGCTGCTGGGGCGGCCAATCCTGGCTTTGCTGCGCCGCGCCGGCGCCAAAGCCGCTTTCGCGCCCAGCGAGCCAGCGGGCCAGCGACCCAACGAGCCAGCGAACTAGCGCGACCGGCCAGCCGGGAGGGCCGCCGCCGCCGCCTGGGAATCATCCGCCGGGGCTTGGTCCCCGCCGCCCGGATCGACTGGCGCTTCGCCGCCTTCCGGAGCGGCCGGCACCGAAGGCGAGGCCGGAGCCAGCTTCGCCACGATGGCCTCGGCATCCTGGCAGTACTTGAGCGGTTCGATCACGGCATCGGCGGCGAACGCCACCTCCTCCTCGGCGAGCAACGCCTTGAACTTCGAGCCGAGGGTCACATCGACGCTGGCGTCCTCGCGCCGGTCCACGGTGATGACCACGTCGTCGGGGAAGAACACCGCCAGCGTGTAGGCGTTGTTCACGCCCGCAGTCCCGGCGACCAGCTTGGCCACGCCGTCGTAGAGCCCGGCGTTGTCGGTCGTCGGACCGGGGAAGCCCTGGGTGGCCAGGGCACTGGCGGTGGTGCCGGCCAGGCCCTGGACCTTGGTGCCGTTGAGGACTCTGACCGTGACGGCGCTGGGCTCCGGGTAGGTGGGATCGACCCCGACCGGGCAGGGCACCGGGTCGACTCGCGGGCTCTCGGACGGCTTCTTCTTGAACTCCTCGGTGAACATGGGCGCCAGGTCGCCGGTCCACATGCCCACGGCCACCGCCGCCACCACTATCAGGGCACCCACCACCAGGCTGTAGATGGCCGCTTGACGCCACCGCAGATGCTGGCGACGCGACTCCGGCGTGCTAACCATCGCTACGGACCCCCTTGTCCCGTGCCGCTTCTAGTTCGTCGAGGTTCAGCACCCGCGCGTGCAGCGTGCCCCTGCCGCGCAAGGCCGCCCGCACTGCCCGGTGCAGCCCGTCCTCCAGGTAGAAGCCGCCTTGCCAGTACACCACATGCGCGAACAGGTCGCCGTAGAAAGTCGAGTCCTCGGCCAGGAGGCTTTCCAGGTCGAGGGTCGATTTGGTGGTGATGAGCTCCGCCAGGCGGACTTGGCGCGGCGGGATCCGCGACCATTGCCCCGAGGACACGAAGCCGTGATCGGGATACGGCCTGGAGTCGGCGATGGCGCGGAAGATCACAACACGCAATTCTACGTAACCGGAGCCCGTGCCCACTCCTACCCTTGAGCGATATAACTGACAGGTGAAAATCCAAGTTGATTTGCGATCCGACACCGTCACCAAGCCCTCGCCGTCGATGCGCCGCGCCATGGCCGCCGCCCCGGTGGGCGACGACGTGATTGACCGCGACCCGACCGTCCAAGAGCTCGAGGCCCGCACCACCGCGCTGGTCGGCCAGGAGGCCGGGCTGTTCATGCCCTCGGGCTCGATGTCCAATCTGGTCGCCCTGATGACGCACCTGCGGCCCGGGGACCGCTTCCTGGCGCCCCGGCACGCCCACATCTTGTCGCACGAGTTGGGCACGGCCGCCTGGATCGCGGGCGGCATCCCGCTGGAGTTGCCGTGGTCGGCCGGGCCCGGCGTGCCATCGGTCGCGGACGTCCAGGCCGTCGCCGCCGAGGAGCCGCCCCACCACGCCTACTACGAGCTCGTCACCCGCCTGGTCTGCCTGGAGAACACCCACAACCACGCCGGGGGGCATTTCGTGCCGTGGCAGTTGTCTCAGGAGTTGTCCGATGCCGCTCACCAAGCCCGCTGGCGAGTCCACTTGGACGGGGCCCGGCTTTGGCACGCCGCCGCCGCTCAGTCCATCAGCCCGGCTCAGGCGGCAGTTGGCGCGGATTCTGTGAGCGTCTGTTTCTCAAAGGGACTGGGCGCGCCGGTCGGGTCCATGCTCTGCTCCAGCCGCGAGTTCATCGACCGGGCTTGGCGATCACGCAAGGCGCTGGGCGGCGGGATGCGCCAATCGGGGGTGCTGGCGGCGGCGGCGTTGGTCGCCCTGGACGAGGAACTGCCGCGCATCGACGAGGACCGCCGCCGCGCGGTCGAATTGGCGGCGGCGCTGCGAGGCATCGGTTTGGACGCCGAGGAGCCGGCCACGAACATCGTGATGGCCGCCCCGCCCGCCGGTGCTGGTTTCACCGCCAGCCAGTTGGCCGCGTGCTGGCAGGATGCGGGCGTGGGCTGCCTGGTCATGGGCCCGGCTGTCCGCCTGGTGACGCACCGCGACATCGACGGCCAAACCCTGGCGGACGGCATCGTGCTCCTGAAAGACGCGACCGCCCGCCTGCGGGGCGCCCAACCCAACTCAGAACCGGTCTCAGCCGGATCGCGGGCTGTCCTCAATACGACTGGACCTGGAAGGCACCAACGGGCCGCTCTGCGCAAGGCCCGGAACACGGGTTAGTGCCAGGCACCAACCCGTGTTCGGCTCGCCGACGGGCCGTCCCCGACACGAGTGGTGCGCGGAGCGAGCGGTCCTGGAGGGTGGCGATGAGCCGCTGAGCAGAGGGAGCGAAACACGGGTTAGTGCCAGGCACCAACCCGTGTTCGGCGTCGCAGAAGCAGTACGGAGCCCGTCGGCTCAGCCGGTGGCCGGATCGGCGGTGTCGGGAGGCTTCGGGGCCGGGCCGGAGGACAGTTTCAGGGTGATATCCGAGCCGGGGTAGGCGTTGCGTCCGGGATTCTGCTCCGCGACCAGCCCTTTCGCGTACTTGTCGGAGGCGACCTCGCCGCCGATCTTGACGGTGAAGCCCTCGCCTTCGAGTGTCTTCTTGGCGGAGTTCGCGTCCTTGCCGACCACCCAGGGCACGCGGATCTGCTTGCCGAGGTCCAATTCGCGGGGGACAGCGCCGAACTTCAGCTTCTCCTGGCCTTCCATCGCGTCAGTCATGAACCATTTGAAGACTGGCGCGGCCAGGTCGCCGCCGAAAGCCTCGCCGTATGACCTGTCGCCGATCCGGCCCTTGACGACCCGGTTCTTGTTGGGATCGCCCGTCCACACGGCGGTGGCCAATTGCGGGGTGTAGCCGCAGAACCAGGCCGCATAGGAGTTGTCGGTGGTGCCGGTCTTCCCGGCCACCGCGCGACCGTCTGAGAGCTGCGCCTTCGTGCCGGTACCTGATCTGACCACGTTCTGCAGGGCGGAGCTGACGGCGTTCGCGACTCCCTCGTCGAGGACCCGCTGGCATTGGCTCTCCGGCAGCTCGATGTCGTTGCCGTTGGAATCCTTGACGGATTCGATGCCCGTGGGTGGGCAGAAAATCCCGCCCGAGGCAAAAGTGGCGTAGGCGCCCGCCATGGCCAGCGGGGAAACCTCGTTGACGCCCAGGGTCATGGTCGGCACGAGCTGCCAATCTCCTCCGTGAGCCGGTTCGACGCCCATGGAGACAGCGAGGTCGCGGATGTCGCACAAGTCCACCTTGCGCTCCATCGCTATGAACGAAGCGTTCATCGAATTGGTGGCGGCGGCATAGGCCGTGTTGTTCTTCCTCGCGCCCGCGCGAACCGTGAAACCCTGCGGAGCATTGACCGCGCCGCCATCGGTGCACTTGGCGGGGAAGAAATCACGTGCGGAGTAGGTGGTCTTGGAGCCGTCGAACGGTTCGCGCAGCGAATGGCCGTCAATCAGCCATTGCGTCAGGATGAACGGCTTGAAGGTCGATCCGGGCTGGAACCCCGACGAACCGCCGTATGTAACGTCAGCGTTGTAGTTGATGGCCGTGTAGGTCGCGTCGTCCGTCGCGCCGATCTTGTATTTCCGGTTTTGAGCCATCGCCTTGATCTTGCCGGTGCCGGGTTCGACTGCGCTCAGGGCCTGGCCGAAGCCCGATGGGTCGCCCGTTGGCACTTGTTTCTCAATCGCGTTGACGGCGGCAGCCTGCTGGCCCAGGTCGATGGTGGAGACGATGCTCAGGCCGCCGCGCTGCAGCAAGTTAATCCGCTCGACGTCGTCCGCGCCGAAGGCCTCCAAGTGCTTGATCTCGGCCAGGACATAGTCGCAGAAGAAGCCCGCGCCGGAGAAGGCGTCGGCGGCCTCGCAGCTGTTCTGGGTGGGCGTGATGTTGAGGGATTCGCTGACGTCCACCGCGACGGCTTCGTCGTGTTCGGCTTGGGTGATGTACTCGTCGCGGAGCATGGCCTTGAGCGCGTCGTCGCGCCGGACCCGGTTCTTGTCGGGGAAGTTCTCCGGGTCCAGACCGTTCGGCTCCTGGGTGATGGCGGCGATGGTCGCGGCCTGGACCACCGTCAGGTCGATGGCGCTGACGCCGAAGTAGTAGTTGGAGGCGGCCTCGACGCCATAGACGGACGGCCCGAACTGGGCGATGTTCAGGTAGCCCTGCAAGATGTCCTGTTTGGAGTACTTCTTCTCCAGTTCGACGGCCATCCGGGCCTCGCGCAGCTTGCGGGAGTAGGAATGCTCGATGGCGTCATCGGCGGCCTCCTCGTTGCCGGACTGCTCGGCCTGCTGGATGAGGGAGTTCTTGACGAACTGCTGGGTGAGCGTGGACGCGCCCTGGACGTCGTCGTCGGACAGGTTGTTGATGAAAGCCCTACCCATGCCCAGCGCGTCCACTCCGGAGTGCTCGTAGAAGCGCCGGTCCTCGAGCGCCACCACGGCGTGCTGCATGGCTTCGGAGACTTGGTCTATGTCCACCAGCACCCGGTTCTGGTCGTAGAACGTGGCCAACAGCGTGGTGCCGTCGTTGGCGTACAGCTTGGACCGCTCCGACAGCTGCGGGATCTCCAGCCCGGAAGGCACTGCGGCGAGCGCCTTGGTGCCCGTCTCCGTCACCACAGTCGAGACCGCCACCGCCGGGATGAACAACGCCGACCCGAGAATCCCGCAGGCGACCGAGATGACCATGAACCCGGCCAGCCCCGCCAGCCACTTCCCGCCCATCAAGAGCACACGTTTAGCCACGCCCTACAGGTTACGTCAGTCGTGCGGCACCCGCGTCCGCCCCGAGCACGAGCTTCACCAGCCTTTCACCCCCGGCCGAACCAGAGTTAGGGACAGCCCCCAACTCGGGTTACGCCAGGACATCAGGACATTATGTACGATGCCGTGCCCAGGGTCGCCCGACACCGTCACGGAGCCGACCCAGCGGCATCGTACCCGTCGAACCAAAGTTGGGGACAGGCCCTAACCAGGGTTAGTGCCTGTCCCCGACTCGGGTTGCGCCAGTTTGGTCGATGCCGAGCGCGGGGGTTGCCAGCGCCCCGTCAGGTCCGCGACCGGGCGCGTCGCACAGCTAGCGCAACCAGACCCGCGGCCATCAGCAATCCCGAGGCCGTTGCAGGGACGGTCACATCGGCCCCGGTAAAGGGCAGCTCGGGTGGGGCGGAGGCACCCGACGCGGCGGTCGATCCGCTGGTCGCGGGGACACTGGTGCTACTTGAGGCGCTCGGCGGCGGCGGGGCCGCGGCGCCTGAAGACGTCGGCGTGGGTGTCGGACTCCGTGACGGGACCGACGCGGACGGCACAGTCACTTCGATGGCGGCCTGCCCGGTGGAGCCCCCGGCCGTGTCGGCGATTCGGACCGTGACCGTGTACTGGCCGGGCTCGGCGTAGGAGTGGTTGAGCGAGAAAGCCTTCCCATCCAGGGTCAGCGCCTCAGCGCCAGAACCGTCGCCGTAGATCACCACACCCGTCCAGGTGTCCGCTCCGGGATCGATGAAGGAACCGGCGCGCGCGAACGCCCCGTCCGCCCTGATCTCCGCCGAGGCGCCGATCTCCACCACCGGCACCACGTTGCTGACCAGCACATCCACAACCGTGATGGCGGTCCGGCCCTCGCCGTCTGTCACCTGCAGACCGACTCGATACGTCCCCGCCACGGGCAGGCTCAGAATCGCGCCCGCCTGGTCGCCGTCATCATAGGCGCCGTTGCCTGTCAAATCCCAGGCGAATGAGAGCGCGCCGCCGCCGGGATCGAACGACTCGCTCCCGTCCAGAGTCACCTGACCGCCTTCGGCTCCGCCCCCGATGGCGCCCGACACGGCGGGAACGCCATCGACAGCGATCACGGCCTGCAGTTGGTCAGCCACGTACTGGACGGTGATCGCGATATCGGCGGGCCGAGTCGTCGTGGCGGGCGCGTTCGGCGCGACGGCGGCCACATCCGGCCCGAGCGCCCGGTAACCGGGAACCGTCGGATTGGGCACCGCCGCCAGCCCCGTGCCGTTCGCGTAAGTGGTCACGCCGGTGATCTGATCCGTTTCCGCCCGGAAGTCCTGTGTCTGCACCACCGCGGGCGGCGTCAAGGCGCCAGCCCCTGCATAAGCTATGGTGCGCGTCTGCGTCACGGTGGCCACGCTCACCGCGTGGGCCAGGTGCACCACGATCTGCTGCACCGTCGAGTTGTTGTCGTCGTAAAGCGTGATGTTGTCGATCGAGGAGACGACGTAGCCTGCCGGAGCCAGCCCCACGGCATCGTCCAGGGTGAAACCTATCTCCGTGAGCGGCTCGCCGGTCAACTGCGCGGCGGCGGGATCAGTCGGGGAGACCGGCGCGCCTGAGCCGTCGTCATCGATCAACCTCACGATCGCCCGGCCGGGCTGGAGCTCCGCGACCGAGAAGACCCGCTCCTCGTAGGACATGGTCAGCGACTGGCCGGGCGCGAGGGTTCGGTCCGTGGCCAGGAATGCCACGGTCGAATCGAGACCCGTCACGATCACATCGCCGGCGGCGAAGTCGCTCACGTCAGCGAAGGCGGCGAATGAGCCCGTGTGGTATCTCCACGCGCCCGCCAGCACGGTGTCCCCGCCTGTCATCGCGAGGTAGAGGCGGAAACTGGCATTCTCCATATAGAGGGCGTTCTGGGTGCTCTTGATCAGCGGGACACTGTCATCTCCGTCCAACTCCGTGTCCAGCCAGGCCCCGAAGCCCAAGCCCGTCACCTGCACGGCTCCCACGTTCGTCAGGGTCACATCATGCACCACCCGTCCATCAGGGGTGGCCCGGAGCACATCGCTGACCTTGAGGTTCGAGCCCGCGCTCTGCCTGTCCTCGCACTCCCTCGCGGCCACGGGCGACCCCTGCAGCACCCCCGTGTAGTAGGGCCTGCCTGTGTCGCAACGGAACCCGCGCAGCCCGCTCGCGGTCGCCAGGACGAAGGTGCTCGTCCTCGCGTCCCCGCCGCTGTACGAGTAGGTGTGGGAATCGCCATCGCGCTCATTGGTGATGGTGTTGGCGAACAGCGGGTTGGCACCCCAACCGAGGGATGAACCGCTCCAGGGGGCGCGGACGTCCAGCCGGTAGGGCACGCCGTTCCGTGTGAATCGGTCCGTCATCAGGAGGTCGCCGGTGCTGGGCGCCAGGGCGGTCCATTCCGGTCCGGAGAAGTCGACCGCGCCGTCCGCCGTCCTGGGGAGTTCCTCGAGGTCTACGGGCGCGGCTGTGGCGCCCTGGCCCAAGGACAGGGCGACCACCAACGCGATCACTCCGCCCAGGCAGGTCGCCTTCTTCGTGTTGGTTGGACTCGCGGACGGATTGGCGTGCGCCCGGTGTCGGGGGCCGCGCGGACCGGCAGAGTTCTCAGGGGGATTGGCGGGGGAGTTCGCGGGCAGCGTCGAGCGCTGTTCACCCAGATGGCGCAACATGGACCCTACATGTATCCGATGCCGCCCGTGGGCAACAGTCTAGGTTCGTCTCCCAGGGGTCTAGGTTTTGCGTCTTCCCAGGTCAGGGGGTCCGTAACCGTAGTTGGAGACAGTCCCTAACTATGGTTATGCAGGTCATTGAGGAGATATGCACGATGCCGTTCGGTCGGGCTGCCCGCGTCCGGTCACGTCCCGACTACGCGGGTTCGGGCTTCTGCGGCATGCGTCCCGGGCAGGATTCGCGGGGTCCGGGCGGACTTCGCGGGGTTCCGGGGACAGGCGGGCTCGGCGGCGTGTCCCCAAAGGGCGTTTTGGTCAGGATTCAGCCAACCACGAAGGCGGATTCGGACTTCATCGCGCTCTGGGGACAGAACCGGCTCACCGCCTGTCCCCAAAACGCGGTTTGGTCGCGATTCGCGGAGTTCGGGGGGCCAACTCGGACTTCATCGCGTTCTGGGGACAGTCCGACGCCGCGATTTGTCTCCGGAAGGCGTTTTGGTCGAGGCTCGCGGGGTTCGGGCGGGCAAGTCGGGGGAAGGCAAGCCGGGGCGGGCGCTGGGAACTGAGGGCGCGGCATCGTGCAACTGGGGGTTGGCGGGCGGCGGAACGTTGGCCCCGCCGCCCAAACCCAAGACGCAGAAACCCTAGTTGGCTTTGCCCTTCTTGAAGCCGGCGCGCAGGCGCTCGCGGTTGACGGCGGCGATGGCGACCAACGGGATCTCCGCCGGGCAAGCCAACGCGCACTCGCCGATCTGCGAGCAAGGGCCGAACTCGTGCTGCATCTGCGCGATCATGGTGCGGGCACGCTTGGCGCGCTCCTCCTTGCCGTGCGGGATCAGCGACAAGTGCGCCAGCTTCGCGCCGGTGTAGAGGTACGCCGCGCCGTTCGGGCAAGCCGACACGCAAGCCCCGCAACCGATGCAGGCGGCGAAGTCGAGGGCTCGCTCGGCGTCGTCGTGCGTGACCAGGAGCGTGTCCGCGTCCGGGGCGGTGCCAGCGTCCACCGAGATGGTGCCGCCCGCCTGGATGATCCGGTCCAACCCCGTCCGGTCCACGATCAAGTCGCGCACCACCGGGAAGGCCTTCGCCCGGAACGGCGTGAACCGCACAGTCTGGCCGTCCTGGAATGAACGGACGTGCTGGCCGCAGGCGGGCACGTTGTCCTCCGGACCATGCGGGACGCCATTGACGTCCAGCCCGCAGGTGCCGCAGATGCCCTCACGGCAATCGGATTCGAAAGCCACCGGATCGAGATCGTCCTCGACCAGCTGATGGTTCAGCCGGTCCAGCAACTCCAGGAGCGACATCTCCGGGGTCGCGTCCTCGATCAGGTGGGTTTCGAAGCTACCTTCGGCATCAGGGCCGTCCTGACGCCACACTTCAAGGATCAGTCTCACTTGTAGTTCCTTTGCTGGAGGGGCACGGCCCGGAAGGTCAGAGGTTCAAAGTTGCGGATGGGTCGGTCCGCCACGGCGCCGGGGAACTCCCAGGCCGAACAGAAGCACCAATCCTCGTCGTCGCGCTTGGCTTCGCCGTCGATCTCATGGTCGGTGCGGAAATGCGCGCCAGCCGATTCGTCGCGGTCCAAGGCGTCGATGCACAACAGCTCGGCCAACTCCAGATAGTCGGCCACGCGGCCAGCCGTCTCGAGCTCCTGGTTGAGCCTGTCGCCGTCGCCCACCACTTTGACGTCCCGCCAGAACTCCTCACGCAGTTCGCGGATCTCGCCGATGGCGGTGGCCAGGCCCTCCGGATCGCGGGACACCGAGGCGTAGCGGTCCAAGATGGCGCCGAGTTTCTCGTGGAAGTGGTCGGGACCGTGGGTGCCGCCGTTGTTCAGCAGCCGATCCTCCCCCTCCTGGACCGCCTTGACGGTGTCCTGGACGGCCTTGTCGGTGGCCGCCAGCGGTTCCGTGCCGAGCAAACCGGCCAGGTAGTTCGGCACCGAATAAGGCAGGGTGAACCATCCGTCCACGCAGCCGGACAGCAGAGAGTTGGCTCCCAGCCGGTTCGCGCCGTGGTAGGCCCAACCGGCCTCGCCACCCACGAACAGCCCGGGGATCGCGGTCATCTGGTCGTAGTCGGTCCACAGGCCGCCCATGGTGAAGTGGACGGACGGCGCGATGCGCATCGGCGTCTTGTACGGGTCCTCGCCGGTCAACTCCTCGTACATGTTGAACAGGTTCGAGTAGCGCTCGCGGATCAGCTTGACGCCAAGACGTTCGATCCCGGTCCTGAAGTCCAGGTAAACCGCGTTGTGCAGCGGCCCGACCCCGTAACCAGCATCGATGCGCTCGCGGATGTTGCGGGAAGCGACATCGCGGGGCACCAGGTTCCCGAAGGCCGGGTAGCGTTCCTCCAGGAAGTAGAAGCGCTCGTCCTCCGGGATGGTGTTGGGGTCGCGATCATCCTTCTTCTTGCGCGGCGCCCAGATGCGGCCGTCGTTGCGCAGCGACTCCGACATCAAGGTCTTCTTCGACTGCCACTTCGACATCAACGGCAGCGCCGTCGGGTGGATCTGGACGAAGCACGGGTTGGCGAAGAACGCCCCCCGCTTGTAGGCCCGCCAGATGGCGGTGGCGTTCGAGTTCTTGGCCAGAGTGGCCTTGTAGTAGATGTTGCCATAGCCGCCGGTGCACAGGATCACCGCGTGCGCCGTCTGCGGCCGGATCGTGCCGGTGACCAGGTCCCTCACCACGATCCCCTGGGCGCGGCCATCCTTCATGATGACGTCCAGCATCTCCTGGCGCGAGTGGAGCTTGCAGGTACCCGCCGCGACCTGGCGCGACAGCGCGTGGGCCGCCGCCAATTCCAGCTGCTGACCGGTCTGCCCACGCGTGTAATAGGTGCGGGACACCTGGACGCCGCCGAACGAGCGGGTGGCCAACTGGCCGCCGTACTCGCGCGCGAACGCCGCCCCGATGGCCTGCATGTGGTTGATCACGCGGATGCCTTCTTCGCCTAGGCGATAAGCGTCCTCCTCGCGACCACGGTAATCGCCGCCCTTGACCGTGTCCTTGACGAACCGGTCGATCGAGTCGTTGTCCACCTTGCGCGCCCTGGGCGAGTTGATCCCGCCCTGCGCCGCTATGGAGTGCGCCCGGCGCGGAAGGTCGTGGAAGGAGAAGACCTCCACGTCGTAGCCGAGCTCCCCGAGCGCGGCGGCGCAGCCCGCGCCGGACAGGCCCGTGCCCACCACGATCACCTTGAACTTGCGGCGGTTGTTGGGATTGACCAAGTTGTAATGCAGTTTGCGGTCGGTCCAGGCGTCGCGCGGATGCACGTCCGGCAGGTGGCCGTCCAGCGGCCTGCCCACGACCCGCAGTTGGTCTAACTCGCTGTTGGCCACTTGGGCACCTTTCTGCTCGGGAGCCGGCGCCGCTGGCGGGGCCGGGGCGGCGGCATCGTTCACCGGTTTGGCGTTCATATCACGATCCCCCCTGCCAAGACGGCGATCGGAATCGAAGCGTTCCCAATCACCACGACCAGCGCGATCAGGTCCGCCAAGAACAGGAAGACCGACCGCACGCGGTGCGCGGTGGCGCCGAAGTCGTTGACGATTGACCAGATGCCATGGCTGAGGTGGAACGCGATCACGACCATGACGACCACGTAGAAGACCGCCACCGAGGGCCGCTCGAACGAGTGCACCAGATTCGAATACGCGTCCGTGACAACGGTGCCATCCTCGAGGGTGTAGGTCGCCTTGGTGGTGAACTCCTTCGATTCGACCGCCCGGCCGATCGTCAAGTCCAGCAAGTGGAAGATGATGAAGCACAGGATGATCAACCCGGACCACAGCATTGTGCGACCGGTCAGGTGATGCTTGGTCGCATGCACCTTGCGAGCATGCCGCCCGCGCTGCCTGTGCGCCCTGATCCAAAGCGTCAAGCCCGAATACACATGCAGGCAGAGGCAGAGCGCGAGCGCGCCCCGGAACAACCACAGGAAGGTCGAGCCGGGCAGCAGCGGGTTGAGCAGAGTCCTCAGCCAATGGGCGTACTCGTTGAAATGGCCTTGGGGATCGTCCGGCAAGTAAACCTTCAGGTTGCCCGCCAGGTGGAACAGTATGAACAGGACGAAAATCGATCCTGTCACGGCCATGATGACTTTCAGCACCCACGTTTGCGGTCGTGGGGGCGGCGTGGCAGCGGGCCGTTTCGCCACCGGGATCTGATCTATGTCAGACCGCTCTTGAATTTCTGAACTCACTCAGAACCTCCGTGCACCTGGTTGGGTATGAACATGAAATAGGCATACGCTGGCATCAAATTTACCTCATTGTTTGGCCTCGGTTTTCACAAAGCCTTTCCAAAATGGCTGGTCAGCCGGTTGTTTTCGCTACGTTGATGATGCGTTAATGGTTGCCGCCGTGCGCGCGGGACGGCTTTGCCCTGGTCGGGAGCCCTTTGCGGTCCCGGAGTGGGTTGGCCGCGATCAGGCCGCCTTCATTCAGCGGCCGCAAACGGTGGCCGATGCCGCCGGCTCGTCTTCTTCGCAAACGCCGGTTGGCTGCCCTGCCGGACCGGGCGGCGGTGTCCACAACTGGCTGGAACTGGGCCGCGGTGCCAAGTGAAGCCGCTTGTGGACACGCGCGGAGAAGGCTGCCGATGCCGCCGACGGCCTGGCCTGCGCAGATGCCGGTCGCCGGACGGGCGGCATCGGGCGGCAGTGTCCACAACTCACGGCAACTCGACCGCGCCGCCAATTCAAGCCACTTGTGGACACGCTGCGAGGAGGACGCCGGTGCCGCCGACCGACTGACCTGCGCAGATGCCGGTCGCCGGACGGGCGGGACCGGGCGGCCGTGTCCACAACTCACGGCAACTCGACCACGCCCCCAATCCAAGCCACTTATGGACACACGCGGGAGAAAGCCGTCGGCACTGGCGACGGACTGGCCTGCGTAAACGCGGTTCGCCCGACGGGTGGCATCGGGCGACTGTGTCCACAACTGGCTGCAACTGGGCCGCGGTGCCAAGTGAAGCCGCTTGTGGACACGCGCGGAGAAGGCTGCCGACGCCGCCGACGGGCTGGCCTGCGCAGACATGGTGCGCCGAGCGGGCGGCATCGGGCGGCGGTGTCCACAATTCACGCCAACTCGGCCCCGCCGCCATGCCAAGTCTCACTAACTTGTGGGCGGTTGTGTCTCGGAAACTCGGAGACGGTTGTGTCTCAGATCT
>JAISCU010000235.1 GCA_031265345.1 Bifidobacteriaceae bacterium | reverse complement strand
CTATCGAGCGCGCGGCGGAGCTGTCGATTCGCGCGTGACGAGGTGTGTCGCCAGATCCAAACGCCGCTCGCTGACTTCTGGAGCCTCGATAACCATGCGGGTGGCGATCTCCGCCATCTCGCGGATCGGCTGATGGACGGTGGTCAGCGGCGGCCCGGCCCATCTCGCCAGTTGCAGGTCGTCGAACCCGACGACCGACAGGTCGTCGGGGATTCGGAGGCCGGCCTCGGCCGCGGCCTCGTACACGCCCATGGCCTGCAGATCGGCGGAGGCGAACACGGCCGTGGGCGGCTTGGGCCCATTGAACAGCAGCCGACCCTGCGTCAGGCCATCGTCGTAGTGGAAGTGCCCCGTGCGGACGCGGTCCTTCGGCGTCGCCAGGCCGGCCGCCTGCATGGCGGAGGTGAAACCCGCCAGCCGGGCGCGGGCGCAGTTCTGTTCCGCCGGACCAGTGATGATCGCGATGTCCCTATGCCCAAGCCCGATCAGATGCTCAGTCGCGGCCAAACCCCCGGCCCAGTTCTGCGCGCCCACGTAGGGTACGTCGGCCTGGGGCTCGCCAGCGGGATCGACCACGACGAACGGGATCGCGCGGCTGCGCAGCTGCCTGGCCTGGCGCGCGTCTAGACCCGAGAAGATGAGGATCACACCGCCGGGGCGCCGGGCGATCACCTCCTCCACCCAGATCTGGCCGGTGTGCTCAAGATCGTTCGACGGCGTCAGCATGATCCGGTACCCTGCCCTCGAGGCGACGGACTCGATTCCCTGCAGGACTTCCAGCAGCCATTCGCTGGCCAATTCGAAGAAGACCAGTTCGATCACGGACGAATAGGAACCGGCTCCGCGGGGGGCGTAACCCTCCTGATCCAGCAGATCCTCGATGCGCTGACGGGTCCCCGCGGAGACCCCCGGACGTCCGTTGAGGACTTTGGAGACGCTGGACACGGAGACGGCGGCACGCTCGGCGATAGCGGCGAGCGTTGGACGGGTCCCGACGGGGCCGGGCCCAGCCTTGCCTGGGTCGCGCACGCTGTTCACGGTGCCTCCTTCCAGAGGGACAAAACTGTGCTTTCCCGCAACTGTAGCTCAAGGTTGCGTAGCGGAATCGCAATAGTTGGCCCACACGGGAGCCTTGACAGATCACAGCACGGGCCCTATCGTGCTGAGTGTAAGAGAATATTCGCTGAAGTATGCGAAAACTTGAGCTTCACCGAGGAGGCTTGTCTATGGAGGACGCAGGCGGAGTCCAGGCACCGCGCTGGCGTGACAAGCGCCTCGAACCGGCTGAGCGCGTTGCCGATCTGATCGGGCAGTTGACCCTCAGAGAGAAGGTCGCCCAACTGTGCACCACGTGGATCGGCGTCGACTCGTCTACTGGCCAAGTCGCTCCCCACCAAGGCGACATGGACAACGCTGTGCCGGTCGAGGAGATCCTGGCTCAGGGTTTGGGCCAGCTCACGCGGCCGCTCGGCACCGATCCAGTGGACCCGCGGGCGGGCGTCGAGGCCTTGGTAACGGTTCAGCGGCAAGTCGTGGCTTCCAACAGATTGGGTATTCCGGCCGTGGCCCACGAGGAGTGCCTTGCGGGTCTGACCGCCTGGCAGGCCACCTGCTACCCGGTGCCGCTGTCGTGGGGAGCGACCTTCAACCCGGCGATCGTGCGGCGCATGGCAGATCAGATCGGCCACCTGATGCGGTCCGTCGGATCGCATCAAGGGCTGGCGCCGGTCCTGGACGTGGCTCGTGATCTGCGTTGGGGCCGGATCGAGGAGACTATCGGCGAAGACCCGTACCTGGTGGGAACCATTGCCACGGCTTATGTCCAGGGCCTGGAAGGCGCCGGAATGGTGGCCACGCTGAAACACTTCGCCGGTTACTCGGCTTCACGATCCGGCCGCAACCTGGCTCCAGCGGTGATAGGCCGGCGCGAGATGGCGGACGTCATCTTGCCGCCCTTCGAGATGGCGCTGGCCGAGGGCGGGGCCCGTTCCGTCATGTCCGCCTACACGGACTGGGACGGTGTTCCGGCCTCGATCAGCGCTGAGCTCCTAACTGACACGCTGCGGGGGCAATGGGGGTTCCAAGGCACCGTGGTGGCCGACTACTTCGCCATCGGCTTCCTGAAACTGCTCCAAGGCGTGGCCGGGACCTGGGGCGACGCCGCACGTCTGGCGCTCAGCGCGGGCGTCGATGTCGAGATGCCCAACACCAAGGCCTTCGGCGATGTGCTGGTCGGAGAGGTCGAAGCCGGTCGCGTTAGCGAGGCCCTGGTGGATCGAGCGCTGACGCGGGTCCTGACCCAGAAATGCCAGCTTGGCCTATTGGACGCCGATTGGGCGCCGACCCCATCAGCCCTGGTCGATGGTGCCGGACCGATCAACTTCGATCCGCCCGAGGCTCGTCGGCTCGCGGGCGAGATTGCCCGTCAAGCCGTGGTCCTGGTGAAGAACGACGGAACCCTCCCCCTCGACTCGCGTGGCGCCGCAAGGCCTGGTCGGATCGCAGTGATAGGGCCCACGGCCGACGACCCATATGCGATGCTCGGCTGCTACTCGTTCCCCATCCACCGAGGCCAGCACCATCCCGAATTGCCCATCGGCGTTGAAATAGCCACGGTCTCCCAGGCGATCGCAGCCGAGTTTCCCGACAGCGAAGTGGTCACTGCCAGCGGCTGCACGGTGAGCGGAAACGACACCGGCCAGATCGCCGATGCTGCGGACCTGGCCGCCAGCGCCGACCTGGCGGTGTTGGTGGTGGGCGACCGGGCGGGACTGTTCGGCAATGGCACGTCCGGCGAGGGCTGCGACGCGGGCGACCTGGCGTTGCCCGGCGTGCAAGGCCAGCTCCTGGAGGCCGTGCTCGGTCAACCGACACCGTGTGTGGTGGTCGCGCTGACCGGCCGAACCTATGCGCTCGGCAGCGCACCGGACCGCGCGGCAGCCATTGTCCAGGCCTTCTTCCCCGGCGAGGAGGGAGGCGTTGCGATCGCCCAGATCCTGTCTGGCGAGGTCAACCCGTCGGGTCGGCTGCCGGTGTCGATACCGGCATGCCCGGGCGCCCAGCCCGCGACCTATCTGGGCGCAAGGCTGGCCCACCGCTCCGAAGTGTCCAACATCGACCCGACTCCGGCGTACTGGTTCGGCCATGGCCTGAGCTACACCGCGACCGAATGGTGCGATTTCGAAGTCGGAGGAGCTGACGCGACTGGTGGGCTGCGCGCGCCCACGGACGGGTCGGTGGAACTAGCCATGACGTTGGCGAATCCGCATGATCAGGCCGGCGTCGAAGTGGTCCAGCTCTACTTGCACCGGCCCGTCGCCTCCGTGGTCCAGCCGGTGGTCAAACTGATCGGCTTCGCGCGGGTCGACCTCGAGCCGCGGGCGCGCGTCCGCGTTGAATTCACAGTCCCGGTGGAGTTGACCCAGTTCACCGGCCTGGACTATCGCCGGATAGTCGAACCCGGCACGGTCGAGTTTCGGTTGGCGCGGTCCGCCGGCGATCCAGTGTTTACAGCTCCGGTCCTCCTGACCGGCCCCGAGCGGGAGGTGGGCTTCAAGCGGAGCCGACACCCGCAAGTGCGCATCCATCCAGTCACGTCGCAATAGCAAATGAGGCAAATCAGATGGTCTACAACCCCTTCCCATGGCGATCGCTGACAGCCGGCCAGGTTGCCCGGATCGGCATCTTCGACCTCGCTTCGGGCCAAACGGACTTCATCTACGAGACCGACGAAGCCGTGATCGAGGCACCCAATTGGACTTTGGACGGGCAATCCCTGCTGTTCAACCGGGACGGCGAGCTTTTCCTCGTCCCAATCGAGGGCGGCGCGGTCACCAAGGTCTACACGGGCGACCTGACCCTGGCGAACAACGACCACGTGCTGGACCCGGATGGTCAGCACGTCTACTCTTCGCAGAACGATGGTCACATCTACCGGATCGCGCTGACGGGCCAAAGCGAGCCGGTGCGTGTCACGGACCCATGCGACGGGTTGGACGCGCGCTATTTGCATGGCGTGTCCCCGGACGGAGCCTTCTTGACCTTCATCGGCGGGCCTGAACTGGCGACCTTGGCTCCGTACAACATCTACACTTTCGAGTTGGGGACCGGCGCGCTCAAGCAAATCACCGATTCGGACCGGCGGCATGACGGCGCCGAATACAGTCCGGACGGCGCCTGGATCTACTTCAACTCAGAGCGCAATTCCGAACGGATCGGCCATTGCCAGCTGTTCCGGATGCGGCCCGATGGCAGTGAGATCACTCAATTGACGTTCGACGACCGCGTCAACTGGTTCCCGCATCCGTCGCCTGACCACACCAAATTGGCGTACCTCAGTTATCCGCCGAACACCAACGGACATCCCGAGAACCTGCCCGTGCAGGTGATCGTCGCAACCGGTCCTCTGGCCACCGGGACAGCCCGCCGGATCGAAGTGTTCGGCGGCCAGGGCACAATCAACGTCCCGAGCTGGTCCCCCGATTCGGACAAGCTCGCTTTCGTTGACTATCCACTAATCGGAACCAACAACTGAAGACCCCAGACATCCGGCGCGACGACGCGTCGAGGAAGAAAGGAACACAACCATGTTGACGAACAGTTGGAAGGCACGCCGGGTCACCGCTACGGCGGCGGCGATCGCGCTGGCGGCGTTGGGATTGGCCGCATGCGGCACGGACGGCGGCGGTGGTCAGGCGGGCGATCCGGATAAGGCCGAACTGACCTGGTGGTCATGGAGCCCGGAATCGGTGCTGGCTGAGCAGTACATCGCTGACTTCAACAAAGAATACCCGGACATCAAAGTGACCTACAAGCAGCACTCGATCGATGGTTATGACGCGGCGCTGCGTCCAGCGATTCAGTCGTCGTCGGGACCGGACATCTTCGCTGTCACGCCTGGCTCGGCCAACGGCGGCTCGCAGGTGTTCGGTTCGGGCGCCATTGACCTGACGGACACGGTCAAAGCAGCATTGGGCGAGGACTGGCAAGAAAAGCTGGCCGGCAGTTCACTGGATCCGACGCTGACGGTGGACGGGAAGTTTGTGGGACTGGCAGTGGGCGCGGTGTATTCGGGCACGCTCTGGATCAACCAGGATCTGTTCGACGAACTGGGCCTGGCCGCGCCGGCCAATCTGGCCGAATGGAAGACCGTCTGCGAGGCTCTCAGGAGCGCCGACCACGGCTGCTTCGTGCATGGCGCCGGCCAAGCGGTCTTCAACCTGGATGTCCTGCACGCCATCGCCAACCAGGTGAATCCCGGTTTGTATGTGAAGGCCTCTCGCGGTGAGGCGAAATGGAACGACCCTGACATCGTCAAGGCTTTCGAGGTCTGGAAGCAGTTGTTTGACGAGGGGATCATGCAAGAGGGGGCGTTGGGTCTGCAACAGTACCCGGACGCCAACAATCTGTTCATGGACGAGTCTTACGGCATGATTTGGATGGGGACCTGGTACACCCAGAACACGATCGTGGAGACGGCAGTGGCCGCCATGGAGGCAGCGGGAGTGACGGACCCAGAAGCCTTCACCATGGTGCCGATCATCTTCCCGGATGTAGTCGGCGACGGACGCCCCAGCCAGATGTACGGCGACGCCGACTGGGCTTTGGCCATCAGCGCCAACTCGAAGAACCAGGAAGCCGCCAAGACCTTCGTGACCTGGTTGACAACGAGTCAGGTGGGCCAGCAAAAGGTGGGCGACCTGCTGAACCAGATTCCATCGCTGAAGGGCATCGAGCCGGACATGTCCCAGATCAATCTGGTGAACCCGGACGTTCAAACCCCGGCGATCTCCGAACTGTACGCCAACGCGACCTCCTCGGATGAACCGCGTCTGGCGAGTGTCTCGGCCGACCTCAACACAGCGATCCAGTTGGCCACGACCGCTGTGGCTGGCGGCCAGCAGACCGCGCAGGAGGCCTGTGACGAATTGCAGCAGAAGTTCGAGGCAATGTAGCAAGCCGGCTTGCCACAAGCTTGTGAAGAACATGAGCACGCGAAGCCGCGCACGCGTTCTTGGGCCGACCCGCAAAGCCGGGTCGGCCCAAGCCGTGCGCACATTCAAACCAGGCAAGATGATCCCGAACGGCCTGCCGTGGATTCTGCCAGCACTGGTCGTGGTGGTGGGCCTGCTGTACTACTCGGTTGGCTACACCTTTTACACTTCGAGTTTGGACTGGAACGGTGTCAGCCCGGACCCGCCCTCGGTGGGCTTGGGGAACTACACCAAAATGCTGTCTGATCGCACCTTTTGGCGCACGCTGCAGCACACGGTGCTGTTCTTGGTGGTCACGTTCACCGTCCAGACGGCGCTCGGATTCACCCTGGCGGCAATTCTTCACACCAAGGTGAAGCTGGCCACCCTCCACAAAGTCCTGGTGTTCATCCCGACGGTCATCGCCCCCGCCACCATGGCACCTGTCTTCCGCACCTTCTTTGACACTGGCGGGTTGTTCAATCAGATCCTCGAGGCGATCGGCCTGGGTGGCCTGGCGCAGCCGTGGCTGGCCCAGCATTCGACGGCGTTGTACGCCATCATGGCCATCACGGTCTGGCAGTGGACCGGCCTGACGTTCATCTTGTATTACGCCGCGATGAGCCAGATCGAACCGGAGTTACTGGAGGCGGCACGGATCGACGGCGTCGGCAACTTGCGGGCGCTGTGGTACGTGGTCTGGCCGGGCTGCCGCGGGACGACCATCGCGTTGGCGATCTTGTCCGTGATCGGCGCGCTCAAGACTTTCGACTGGCCCTGGCTGGTGACGATCGGCGGCCCAGGCGACGCGACCGAGTTCTTGGGGACGTACATCTACCGCAAGGGGATCAGGGAAGCTCATATCGGTTACTCGGCCGCTTTGTCGATCGCCCTGCTGGTCCTAGCGGTTGGCGGAGCCATTCTGATGAGCCGGGCCAACCGGAGAGGCAGGACCAACTGATGTTCGAGATCAGACGGCTCAGCTCCAAGATCGCGATCCAAGTGATCCTGGCGTTGTTGGTGATACCGTTCGTCCTGCCTTTGGTGCAGGCGGTACGGTCATCTTTGTCGGGTGCTGGTTGGGGAAACTACAAGGCAGTGTTCAACACCGGGGTCATACCGACCTACTTCCGCAATTCGGCACTTCTCGCCGCCGGGACGATCGCCGTGGTGTTATGTCTGACCATGTTGGCGTCCTACGGTTTCGCCAAGTTGCGCATTCCGGGCAAAGAGCTATTCTTCTGGCTGCTGCTGGCGGCACTGACTCTGCCGGAGGTGGTGTTGGTTGTGCCGCTGTTCGTGACCGCGAACGCCCTGAGCTTGTATGACACCCTGTGGGCGGTCATGCTTCCGCTAGCCGCGTTGCAAACGCCTTTCACTATCTTGCTGGCCCGGAACTTCTATGAGGGCATACCGAATGAATTGATCGAAGCCGGTCGAATTGACGGAGCCAGCGTGGTTCAGGTGTTCTGGCATATCGTTCTACCTTTGACGAAACCGATCATGGCGGCGATCACGGTGTTGACTCTGATCGGCGCGTGGAACAGTTATCTATTGCCGATGGTGCTCTTGCAGGCACCGGACAACCAGGTCGTCACTCTGCTTCCACAATTCTTTGTCAGCGCATACACCAATGACCAGACGAAAGTCTTGGCCGGGGCCGTGATCACGGCTCTGCCGGAAGTTCTGGCCTATTTGTTACTGCAGAAATACTTTGAGCGCGGCTTGTCCGCAGGAGCGTTGAAATGATCCACAATCCCGCCACACCAGTTGGGCAACTGCTTGAGGGCAAGGTGGCCGTGATCACGGGCGCCACCGCCGGAATCGGACGGGGAATCGCCGAGCGATTCATCCGCGAGGGGGCGCAGGTCTTGGCTGTCGCACGGGGCCGAACGGCCGGCGAGGCGATGGCGGCCAGCCATCCAGGGAAGATGACGTTCGTGACCGCCGATGCCGCCAACCCAGCTGAACTGGAGAAAGTAGCGGCGGTCGCCGTTGGCCTGGGCGGCGGTGTTGATGTCGTCGTGTGCAACGCGGGGGGCGGAGCTGGCACCTGGGTCGCCACGTCAAGCGAAGCCGAGTACGACGCGGTCATGGACGCCAACGTCAAGAGCGCGTTCTTCACCGTGCAAAAGCTACTGCCGGTGATGAACGATGGCGCCGCGATCATCCTGATCGGATCGATCGCCGGTTCTGGTGGAGGCCTCGGAGCGGTCTGCTACAACGCCGCCAAGGCGGCAGTGCGCTCGCTGGCACGGTCGATCACAGCAGAGCTGGCCCCGCGCCAGATCCGCGCCAATTGCCTCGCTCCTGGTCCGATCCAAACCGCCGGCTTCGAACGGTTCATTGACGGCGACGAGGCCAAACGCGCCGGAGTCATCGCGGGCATTCCGGTGGGGCATGTGGGCGTGCCGGCAGACGCTGGAGCGGTGGCACTGTTCCTGGCCACTGACGCCTCGCGGTACATCGCCGGCGTGGAATTGACCCTCGATGGCGGACTCAGCCAGATATAGGAGTGGGAGCATGGGTAAACCAATGGGTGTCGGCTTGATCGGGGTTGGCAACATCTCCGGTCAGTATTTCGACACCATCGCGACCCTCGACACGATCAAGCTGGTGGCTCTGGCCGATTCGGACCACGAACGCGTCAGCCGTGAGGCGGCCAGCGCAGGGCTGCCCGCTCTGGGAGTCGAGCAACTCCTGACGCTCCCAGAAGTCGAGCTGGTGCTGAACTTGACAGTGCCCGGAGCCCATGTCGAAATCGACTTGGCCGCCATCGAAGCAGGCAAGCACGTCTACGGCGAGAAGCCGCTCGCGCTGACCTTAGATGACGGCCGCAAGGTGATCGCCGAAGCGGAATCGCAGGGCTTGCGGGTGGGAAGCGCCCCCGACACGTTCCTCGGCCCCGGCCTGCAGACCTCCCTGCGAGCTGTCGCGACCGGGCAGATCGGCGAACCGTTCGCCGCCGCGGCCTTTTGGGGCTCGCCCGGGCATGAGCTGTGGCATCCCAATCCGCAGTACTTCTATGAGCGCGGCGCGGGGCCCATCTTCGACATGGGCCCGTACTACCTGACCGCCTTGGTGGCGCACCTCGGTCCCGTCGTACGGGTGCAGGCTCGCCACGGGGCCACCGCTAGGACCCGGACGGTGGCTGCAGGGCCCTTGGCCGGCACGATTCTGCGGCGCGAGGTCCCGACCTTCGCAGTTGCCATCTTGGAGCACGCGAGCGGGTCGGTGTCGACCGTGAACCTGTCCTACGAGACGTGGGCCACCTCGAACGCCATGGCGGAAATCTACGGGACGGAAGGCACACTGCGTCTGCCCGATCCGAATGAGTTCACCGGGCCGGTCCGGCTGTGGCGGGCGGGAGGCCAAGAGTGGGCCGAGATCCCTCACAATGCTGGCTATCGGCTCGGCGGCCGCGGGATTGGCCTGGCCGAGATGGCGACGGCCATCGCCGCCGGCCGTCCGCATTTGGCTTCAGGCGCGCTGGCCCTGCACGTGCTGGAGATCATGACAGCGATCGAGCAAGCTGGCGACGGCGGTCCTGGCGTGGCGCTGGAGAGCGCCGCTGGTGTGCCGTATCACCCGGTGACGTTGGCCGACCAGCCGATATGGCCGGAATGATCGCTGGGCGCGTCCCCCTGGCCGCCCCCACCTACATCCTGCGCGAAGCGGCACGCGAGGACTTGGCCGGTGTCCTGGAACGCTTGGGCGCTTTGGGCTTCGCCGGAGTCGAATTGATGGGGCTGTTCGGGCGTTCGCCGAACCAGGTGGCCGAATCAGCGCAAACCGCCGGTCTGCGTGTGATCGGTGTTCATGTGCCCGGCGTGATCGAAGGCCCGTGGCCCGAAGTGATCGACGACGTGGCGGCTTGCGGCGCTCGTTACGTGACCTTCGAATGGCCTGGACCACTGGGCGGTTCGGTGGACGCGAAGTTCGCCTGGGCCATCGAGGACCTGACTGAACGCGCCGAACTGGCGTCGACCGCAGGATTGAAACCGTTGTACCACAACCACGATGCTGAACTCGCGTACCCGGTCGATCATGACCCGGACTCGAGCGGTCATGAGGCTCGGTCGCGGATGCTCGATTTGATCCTGGACCAGGTGCCGGGGCTTGGCCTGGAGCCTGACCTGGGGTGGATGGTCTACGCCGGCGCGGACCCGGCCAGCTACCTCAGGAAGTACCGTCAGCGCTGTCAAGTGGTGCACCTGAAAGATCTGTGGGCGGACGAGCTGCGCCTGGTTGGGCCGAAAGAGGACTTGGGCACAACCAAACGCCGACCGGACCGCGGGCGCTTCGAGTTCAGGCCGACTGGGTTCGGCATGGTCAATTACCCCGCCCTGCTGGCGGACATCCTGGCCTGTGAGCCGGAATGGCTCGTGTTGGACCACGATTCGCCGTACGAACGCGACGCGTACGCCGACCTGGCGCTGTCCTTGTCCTACATCCAGCAACTATTGGCCCTCCACCTGGATTGACAGGCGAGGCAGGACGCGGGCCGGGCGCCACCTGGGCGGGCTGCCCCCACCGCGCGCGGAGCTTGCCGTCAAAGCCGACCGACGGCCGGCGCTCTGATGTGATCGTAGGCCGCGCCCACGGCATCGGCCATACCGACCCCGACGTGCCAAACCCTGTCTGGCCCGATCTCAGGCGTCCTTCCGGTCGCCGCCGAGCAACCAGTCGACTTCGCGCCGCAGCACCTCGAGCCGACCTGGCCCGTAGCCGGCCGCGTCGTGTCCCAAGGTGTTGCAGACGGCCCGGCGGCCGTCCGCTTCCCAGGCCCAGGCAAGGGGTTCGGTTATGCCGTCATGCTGGTAGACCAGATAGGGCTCGAGCCGACGCGACAGGGCAAGGGACGAGTACCTTTCGTCGACGGTTTCGAAATCCCCCAGACCATCGGCGAGCCGATGCGCGCCGGGAACCGTTTCGATCACGCATGGTCCCAGGTCTGGATGGTACGACTGACCGTCCACCCAGGCTGCGCCGAACAACGGCGCCCAACGTGGGTTGTCCCAGAGACTGCCCATGGCGGTGTGGAAGCAGGCCACCGGACCGGCCCGGTCGAGGTATGCGTCGACGCCCGCGCGAGCGGGAGCCAACTCGGCATCAGACCCGTCGTAGTCCTCGTTGACCGGTCCGTGGCCAGCGTTGACGACCAGCAAGTCGATGTCATCAAGGTTTGCCAGCGCCTCGATCGCCTTGGAACTGACCGTCACGTCGAGACCCATGCCGGCCAATGCGGTCGCGATAGCGTGTGACGTGGCGACATAGTCATGCCATTGGTCCGCGTAACGACCCCGTCCTGCGAACACCAATACGTTTGTCATTTCTCCCCTAAGTCGGCGCTTAGGCGATCATGCAGGCCCTCGCGCAGATCGCAATTGGCTAAAGTGAAAGACTCGGCCAGAGCCGTCAGTTCGGCGGCGTCCAGGTCCCTGAAGGCGTTGGCATATTCGCCGACCATCGGTTGGGCGAACACAATATGAGGAACCAGGGTTTGAACCCAATACTCGGTTCCCCATGGATAACCGTCGAAATCCGGGAACTCGCGCTTCACCAATTCGACCACCGGATCTATGATCGGCGCCACAGCGCTGAAATCCGTGCCCCAGGCGTCGGTGGCCAAACGTTGCTTCTTCTCGACGAATTTGTCGAAGCGGCGTCTGTAGGGCGTGTCGGACCGAACCCCAACCAGTCCTTGGCGGCCCAGGTCCTTATACATCCAGGTGCACCAGCCGGCGCCATGCTCACGGTAGATCGCCAGTTGGTCTTCCAAGATCTGATAAAGCTGCTGATCGCGAATAGTGTCTCCGGTGTAGATGGGCGCGAATTCCCCCACGTACAAAGGCGTGCCGGTGGCGCGCGCATAGGCGGTGCGCTGAAGGAACTTGGCCTGAAGCCTCGAGGCGTCGAACCACTCGCCGTCAGTCAGGCCCGGGTAGGACCCTTCCCTTCTGAGACTGGCGATGGCGTAGTCATGGCACGTGTAAACGGTGTTGTCCCAAGGTTCGTCGAAGACATCGAATTCGGTGGCGTAGCGGTTGCCGTCGACGAACAACATGTGATTCGGATCGACGGCCCGCACCGCTGGCATCAGCCGGCGATAGAACGCTGCCACCGCCTGCCCGGTCGGGTCGGCGGGCTCGTTCAGAAGGTTGTAGCCAGCGACCCATGGGTTGTCGCGGTAATGGGCCGCCAATTGCTCCCACAGCCAGATCGCCCGGTCTTGGAAGTGCCTGTATTGCCAGAGCAGGGGAAGGTGCGTGGGGTTGTCGGAATGCCACCCAGCGTTCTGACCGCCCGGCAACGCATGGAAATCGAGAATCGAGTAGATGCCGTGCTTGGCGCACAGGTCCACGACTCGGTCCAGCAGCGTCAGGCCGGTGGCCTTGAGGGTGAACGGCGCCAGGTCGTCTTCGAAATGGTGGTAGTTGAATCCGATGCGGACCGAGTTCACGCCCATGTCTTGAAGCAACTGCGCGTCGGATTCGGCGAACATGGCCTGAAGGAGGTGGCCGAAGAACAGTTCTGAGCGGGTGGCGCCCAGGACTTCGACCAGCGATGTCCTCATCAGGTTCTCTGTCGCCACGAAGCCTGTCACGAAATGCTCCATGTTGAGCATTCCGCCCAAGTTCACTCCTCGCAACCGGATCGGTTGGCCGGTCGGATCGAGGATCTGGCGCCCAGCGGCCCGGACGAATCCGCTTGATGAATCAGGCATAGTCCCTCCTTCAACGTCGTTGCCGAAGACTGGCGAAATCTTTCGTCACATGTCTAGCAACTTTTAGACTAGACTGGCGATAACGACACGTCAATGCAGAAGTGTCGCCAATTGGCGAAAACCCGCCCGAAACTCGGGCCCGCAACCCGTTGGAGGCAAGATGTCCCAGCTCCCCGGCTTTGACCGCACAACCGACGCCGTTCGAGTGGCGGCGTTGTCCACCCAGTTCTCCGGCGCATTGATTGGCCTTCCGCTGGAGCCCGTTCGCCTGACCTGGTCGCTGGATGGCCAGGCCGGGACGCAACTGGGACACCAGATAGCCTGGCGGAAGGATCAGGACGACGAGTGGAGAGTCGAAGCGGTCACGCTCGGCCGCCGAGCCATCGGCGTGGTGGCGCCGCCGGGTCCCCTGACCGCACGTGAGGTGCGCCAATACAAGGTCCGGGTGGCTTTTGCCGACGGATGGACCCAGTGGAGCGCGCCGGTTCTTGCCGAAGGCGGACTAGGCGCCCAGGACTGGCGTGCTCAACTGATTTCGATCGCTTCGGAATTCGAGGGCCCAGCGCCCCTGTTGCGCCACGAGTTCGACCTGCCCGCTGGGGTGCGGCGGGCGCGGTTGTACGCGCCGGCTCAAGGGTTCTATGAGGTGTGGATAAACGGACGCCGGGCAAATGACGAATACATGAATCCCGGCTGGACTCCGTACGATAGGCGTCTCCTGGCCCAGTGCTGGGACGTCACGGAGCTCCTGCAAGTGGGCGCCAACGGCATTGGCCTGGTATTGGGCGACGGCTGGTTCCGCGGCCGCCTGGGCGGCGCCGGTCGCCACGATGTCTACGGCGGCCGCCTGGCGGGTCTTGTCCAACTGGAGATCGACTTGGCCGGCGCCGCCGCGGCCACGGTGGTTTCGGACGCTGGCTGGCGCGGTGGTTTCGGAGCCGTTAGGAGCACAAGCCTCTACGGCGGAACCGTGGCTGATCTGAGATTGACCGGCGAGGAGTTCTCCCGCGCCGGGTTCGATGACAGCTCCTGGCCGACCGTCAGCATCGTGGCCACGGACACGGGCCTGCTGACGCCTCGTCCAGGTCCAGGGGTACGAGTCGTGGCGGAATTGCCCATGGAGCTGACCCGGCTCGACGACAGGGTGATGCTGGACAGTGGTCAGAATCTGGCTGGTTGGGTGAAGCTGACCGTGCGAGGCCGGACAGGCGACCAGGTGACCATCCGCCACGCTGAGGTGCTGGACCCGGATGGCACATTGCATACCCGTTCGCTCCGGCGGGCCAGACCTGTGGACACCTACGTCTTGGGTCACGACGGGATCAGCGAACTCGAGCCGACCCACACCTACCACGGCTTCCGTCACTGCGACGTGGTCGGCAAACCCGAAGTGCTGTCCGGGTTGGCACGCGCGGTGAGCTGCGACTTGGCCCCCCGGTCCAGTTTCGCCTGCTCGGACCAAGCCCTGAATCAGTTCCACGCCAACGCGTTGTGGTCGTTGAGGTCCAATTTCATGTCAGTGCCAACGGACTGCCCCCAACGCGACGAGCGGTTGGGCTGGACGGGCGATGCCGCAGCCTTCGCGGCCACTGCGAACACCCTCGTCAACGCCGCGCCGTTCTGGGATTCATGGTTGCGTGACCTCGCGCTGGAGCAGCGCGAGGACGGATCGGTGCCCTCCACCGTGCCCAATGTGTTCGAGCCGGGCGAACTCGTCATGGATGGAATCCTGGCCGATCCATGGGGGCGTTCAGGTTGGGCCGACGCTGTCACCTTGATTCCGGCCGCGATCTACGAGTCGTATGGCGACCCGGCCGTGCTGGCACAGAACTTGCAGCCCATGCGAGGGTGGGTGGAGCACCTGCGCCGTCGCGCCGGCGAGGCGATCGTGGTCCCCGATGAGCCCTTCCAATGGGGCGATTGGCTGGACCCTGACGCGCCCGGCACGCGACCGTGGGAGTCCAAGGTGACTCCCCAATTCGTCGCCAACGCCTTCTACGTGCGTTCAGCGCGCTTGTTGGCAGCGGCCGAGGCGCTTGTGGGGGACCCGGCCAGGGCCACCGTCTATTCGTCCGTCGGTGACCAGGTGGCCGCCGAATCGTGGCGGCGTTGGCGGGACGACGCCTATCGGACCCAGACCGGCGCCGCGCTGGCTTTGGAGTATGAAATCGCCCCTCAACGGGAAAGGAGACTCGTGGCGGAAGGGTTGGCGGCTTCGGTCGCAGCGTTCGAAGGAAGGATCGCCACTGGCTTCGTGGGCGCCCGCCTGGTCCTGTTTGCGCTGGCCCGCAGTGGCCACGTCCACGAGGCCTATCAGATGCTGCTGCGGCACGACCCGCCGTCCTGGCTCTATCAAGTGGATCGGGGGGCCACCACAGTGTGGGAGCGCTGGGACGCGATCAAGCCGGACGGGTCCATTCACACCGGCGCCATGGACACGGTCAGTGATGACGTCATGGTGTCCTTCAACCACTACGCCTATGGCGCGGTCGTTGACTGGATGTATCGGTTCATTGCCGGCCTGGAACCGATGTGGGACCGCCCCGGCTACCAAGGCGTCGCGGTGCAGCCGCGCCCGGCGGCGGGCGTCACCTGGGCACGCGCGTCCATTCGCGCGGGAATTGGCGAAGTGGCTATCGATTGGCGCATCGACTCGCGTGGTGACTTGGTGATCGATCTGAGCGTGCCCACCGGAGCGGCGGCGTGGCTGAACCTGCCCGTGACGGATCAGTCAACGGTCCGGCTGGAGGGCGCCGCGGCACCCGAGTGGCTGACAGCCGGCCGGCACCGCCTGTGTGTCACCGCGCCCGCCGTCGCTTGACGCCATGGTTGGGCCGCCATCCGGGCGGGTGACGGGGAGACGTCGCCAGGCCGTTGGCGCATGCCGACCGCCGGACGTATCCATGACGCCTGCTCCTTTCGGCGCGATAGCCCCGGTGGTGCCTGGCCCGAGTTTGAGAGAACGAAAGCTTTCGCACATTCTGACGGTACTTGACGCGCCCCACCGTCGGAAGTTATTGTCGCAAGAGGCCCAATCTAGCGCAAAGGAGCGACCATGAGGCGCGGTGTCTATTTCGATGGTTGGTATCCCAATCAACACAACTATCACCCGAGTTTGCCCTCGCGGCGATTGAGAATGATCGACGAGCTGACTGACATGCGCGCCACCACGTTGGTGTGGTCAGTGCTGGGAGGCGGCTCCATATCGTTGCCATTTCTGGAGCAGGAGGCGTATCAGGACGTGCCCGCCCGGTTTCGTTTCCATGGCCACGTCAACGACTCCGAGTTCGTGGCGGCCTGTGTGGAACGCGGGGTGGAAGTGTTCGGGGTTGTCTTCGAGGCGCAAGGCTGGGAGTTCCCAGTCGAGTTGAGCGAGGACGGCCGTGTGCTGGCACTGAACGAACTGCGCGGTGACGGCCAACGCGGGTGGTTGGGCCTGCGGGAGTTCACCGCCAGCCAGGGCCCGGCCGATTGGCCAGCATTCGCGGAATACTTCCCCGAAGGACTGGTCAATTCCGCTGGCCAAGCGGTCACCGACCTGTGGGAAGAATGCTGCAGTCGCGATCTGGCGGGAGAGCCCTTGCTGGGCCGCTGGGTGATGTGTCCGGATCGGGATCACGTTTGCCATTTCATGGACCGCAACAATCCAGTCTGGCGGGAGTACTTGAAAGCGGTGATCCGTGTACAGATTGACGCAGGCGTCAGCGGCGTGCAACTGGACGAATCGGAGACGCCCTTCGGCGCCTTCGGCTACGGTGGCTGTTTCTGCAAGGATTGCCTGGCCGGGTTCCGCGAGCATCTGCGCCAGTTGGAGCCAGCTGCCCTTCCAGCCGAGTTGGCGGGCATGGAGCTGGACGCCTTCGACTACGCCGAATACCTTCGCGCGCGTGGGATCAAGCCTTACACGGCTGTGGTCACGCTGCCCTTGGCGCGCGAATTCGCTCGTTACAACTTGCTGGCCCACCAGCGCTATTTCGCGGAACTCGCCGCCTACATCAAAGAGTACGGACGGTCCAAAGGACGCGAGGTCATGGTGGCGGGAAACTTCTACAACGGCAACCCCGAATACGATCCGATCATTGATTCGGTCGACATCATGGTGACGGAGATGCACTCGACTCAGTACGCCCAGCCTTGGTGGTTCCGTCACGTCCTGGGTCAAGCCCGTGGCCGCGACGTGCTGATCGCCGAAAACCCGTACGGCGGGGTGATTCCGGAGCTCGCGACGGCGGTCGCGCAAGGACGTTGCCACGACCGGTTGCGCTGCTCCTTCTACGAAGGCGCCGCCATGGGAGCCTCAATGACATTCCCTTATGGCTCATGGATGGGCAGCGAGATCGAGGATTCGTTCTGGGCCCCCAAGCCGTTGCTCGACGAAGTCGGCGGAGTGTTGGCTCAGACCGACCACTTGAGGTCGCACACCTCTGCCAACGAGGTCGCGGTCCTCTATCCGATCGCGGATGCCAACAACGGAGAGGTGACCGGCCCGCGTTGGGCGACAGCCTCTGCCTACGTCGAGTTCGGCGCCATCCCGGAGGACCAGCGAATCGCCTATTGGCGCGTCATCCGCGAGATCGCCGAGGCCGCGATTCCGTTCGATTCGATCGCTTTGCCCGAACAAGGCGCCAGGCCCAACGACGTCACGGCGGCCCGTCTGGCCCGCTACAAGTACGTCCTGGTGCCGGACTGCCGCACGGTCAGCGCCGAACAGGACAATGAGTTGCGCGCCTACGCGGCCGCGGGCGGTCAGGTCATCATCGTTGGCGAATACGCCGTCAATCTCGCGGACGATGCCGCCGGTCGGCTCGCCGCGGCCGGGCCAGCGGTAGTTGCCGCGACGGACCGCCAACCGGTTGATCAAATGGTCGAAGACCGTCAGGTGATTCTGGAGGGGGTCGGCACAGACATCGGTGTCAACACGGTCGTCACCCCGGGAGGTGGCGTCGCTCTGCATCTTGTGAACTACCGCTACGACGAATCGCGTGATCGCATGGCGCCGTGGGAAAGCCTAGGAGTCAAACTGCGTGTCCCTGAGCCGATCACAACCGCTCGCCTGTACCGCCCGGGCGCTGATCCGGTCGACGTGCCAGCGGTCGCCCAGGATGGCCGCGTCCAGGTGGAGATTGGCAGGCTCGAGACTTACGCCGTGGTCGAATTTTTGGGGCGGCCCGGCGCCAATGGTGGGGAGTGACACCGTGAATGGACCTCTGGCCAACGGTCACATCGTCAAGATCGGCATTGTGAGCCACGATGCGCGGGCCACCGGAGCCGCGTTGCGCTCCATCTTCCCGGCGGTAGAGCCGGCTGCGCAGGCCCCGCACCCGGAATCGGGCGTCCAGCCGTTCACTGAGTATCGCGGAAGACGCCTTCGCAATCCAGTTCGGCTTCGCGCTGAGAATGTGTTCACCGAGAACTTCTGGTTTGAAGTGATCGAACCGGTCGGCGACGAGCCTAGCCCTTGGCGAGATCATCTAGTCGCTCACGGTGTCTCCGTGTGCTTCGTGTCAATCCATGTCGCCAGTGGCGTGGCAACCCAGGCTGATGTGATGACCGGCCTCGGTTTCGAGCAGATCTGGTTCGAAGAGAAGGGCTACGAGCGGTACGCCTATTTCGACACCGCCGAGGCCCTGGGATTGCTGGTCGAAGTGAAGGAGACGACTGCGGGTTCAGCCTCAGATGCCGCACCAGGCGGCCAAGCCAGGAGAGGT